>JBARJD010000049.1:0-11161 GCA_049800095.1 Thermoplasmata archaeon
TCGGTGCCGAGGACCCCCGCTGACTTGAACAGGCGCCGGACCCGCGCTCCGATGTTGAGGGCCCGCACGAACTCCTTCCCCGCGAATCGCGGGTGCGCCACGCCGGACCGTGGCCCGATCTTCTCGCCGCGCGCCGCCCGCTGCTCAAAGTAGTGGACCAGGTAGCCGCATCCCTCCTCGCCGACGAACGTCAGGTACTGGTGCTTCGCCTTCGACGATCCGGTGCGGACGCGGACCCTGGCGGGGACCTTCTCGAAGACGAACCGCCCGGAAGAGTGCAGCTCGGCGAACCGATCGCGGGAGTGCGGCTCGGGCTTCGGTCGGCGGCACCCATCCCCCTCGTAGTGCAGGTCCTGTAGGTCCTCCATGCGGAGCCCCTCGTCGCCGCGGTACGAGCCGATCGCGCCCGGACGGAGACCCGAGTGAGCCATGAGGACCACCACCGCTCTCTCGTGCGGCTTCGCGGCGAGCATCACCGAGTGGAGCTCCTCCGGCGTCGGCACCCGCTCGCTCTCACGGCGGGCCGACGCGGTGTTGGACGGGATCGGGACCTCGAGGCGTAGCGGCCGGTCGTTGTACCGGAGCCACGACTTGACCGCGATCACCGAGGAGTGGATGTACCAGGCCGAGCGGCCCTTCCCGGCCTCCTCCTCGACAAACCGGTTGAGGAGGTCGCGGACGGCGGTTTGCTTCCGGGCGAGGCGGAGGACCCCGGCCGGCGTGGCGCTCATCTGCTCGCAGAACGCGCGCAGCCGCCGGTAGTTCACGTCGGCCGTGACCTGGGACCTGATCCTCGTCGCCCGGTACCACTTCTCGGCGTTCGGGTCAGGGATCCGGGGCTTCGCGACGCGCGGCACCGGGCGGGCCATCCGGCGCCGGGATTTAAGGTGTGCTTGAATCGGTTGTGGAATGGGGCTGCCCGAATTTGAATCGGGGTCTCGGGCTCCCAAAGCCCGAAGGATGGACCAATAGAGCGGAGGGGAACGTCCCCCGTCCGAATCTACCCCACAGCCCCGTCCCCGCGCCTAGACCGCTTCCACCCGTTTGAGCTTGCGCCCGATTAGGCACTCCGCGGGCCCAGGGTCCACGGTCTGTATCTTGAAGCGCTGCTTCGGTGGAAGCGATGGGCCCGCGCAGACCTGCCAGTTGGAGCAGTCGAGTCGATTGCAGGGATACCTGCCCGTTTCCACGGCGCTCCCCGCGACCGCGCTCATCGACTCGACGACGAGGGTCCGAGGAATGACCGCGACCTCCACCACGTTCGCCGAAGTTTCCTGGAGGGCACAGGGATGCTCGACCGGTCGCACCTTCGAGACGGTGTATCTCCGCCCCGGGTCCAACGTAAGGCACGCGTGTCGATACGGACAGGTACGGCACACCGGGGCGCCGCCCATGTAGACGAACTCGGCGCCAACCTTCGCCTGCGCATGGGCAAGCAGTGTGATCTCGACCATCGACTATCCCGTCACTCCCGTCACGAGGGCCAACCGCTCTGCGGCCTCCCGGGTCAAGCCGTTGTCGCCTAGGATCGTGTAGCGCTCCGGACGCAGGCTGTGGGCCAGGACGAGACTCTCAACGATCTCCCTCGGGCTCACTCCAAGCTCGCGCGCGGTGGTCGGCGCGCCGATGGTGTGGAGCGCCGTGCGGATCTTTCGCCAGTCGGCTCCGTGCAGATAGAGCATCATGATCGCTCCGACGCCCACCTGTTCCCCGTGCAGCCCCGGTTGCCGCGCGACCTGGTCGAGGGCGTGACTGAACAGGTGCTCGCTCCCCGAGCAGGGGCGAGAGGAACCGGCGACGCTCATCGCGATGCCCGAGACCATCATCGGCCGGATCGCGATCCAGACCGATTCTTCTAGCCCCGGCTTGATGAGGGCCGCGTGATCGATGATCTCTTGGGCCGCGTATTCCGCCAGCGTGGAGGCCGTGCTCGAGAATTCCTCGTTCCGGAGCCGCGCGGCCAGCTTCCAGTCTAGGGTGGCGGTGACGTTCGATACCACGTCGGCGCATCCGGACGCCAGCAGTCGGAAGGGGGCTTGGACGATGACCGATGTGTCGGCGAGGATGCCGATCGGCACGACCCCGTCGACGCTGGAGACGCCCCGGGCGTCCCGCACCGACGCTCGGGGGGAGGAGATCCCGTCGTGGGCCGCCGAGGTCGGCACGCTCACCCACGGAAGGGCCAGTTTCGTAGCGGCCAGCTTCGCGATGTCGATCTTACTGCCGCCACCCACCGCCACCAGAAATCGAGCATTCAGTATGCGAGCTTCTTCAGTGACGCGATCGACCTCGGCTGCGGTCGCCTCCGTCGCCTCGATGACGGAGGCGTCGAACCCGGAGTCCCGAAGGATCTGGGCCGCCCGGTCTCCGGCTAATGCCCGGGTACGCGGTCCGGTGACCACCGCCCCGCGCTTTGGGAAATCGAACGTAACGCACGACCGACCGAGCTCCTCCAGCACGCCGTGCCCGGCGAGGACCGACCGCGGGAACACCATGGCCCGGGCCTTTCCGAAGGGACTCTCCAGCCCCAAGTGAACTCCGCGAGGGGAGTTCGAACTCTCCGGCACCATCGATGAGCCGGGTGGGAGAAACGGCGGTTAATCACGTTTTGGCGTCCACGAGGACGCCACTAGCGCCCGGGGACGTCGCCCCAGAGAACCTTGTGCTCCTGGAGCATGGTGCGCACGTCGAGCCGGTCGTGCAAGACCCAGTCCGCGAGCTGACCCGCGTTCGAGCCCCATACCGGTTGGAAGACCAGTTGCGCCGAGGAGGGGTGGGACTTCAATGTCCGCTTCGCGTACAGGTAGTCGCGACGATCGTTGATCACGAACTTCTCAACATCGCCGGCGCGCAGCAGCGGCAGATTCTCCCACCGGTTGTGTGTCTCCATCTTCGACGAGGGGCACTTCACGTCGACGCTGAGGATGGCCCCCGGCAACGAAAGGTAGGGGCGAATGTCCAGCGAACCGCCGGTCTCGATGACGGTGGTGTATCCATTGCGGCCCAAAGTTCGCACCAGGTCGACGGACTCCGGCTGAAGCAGAGGTTCGCCCCCCGTGAGACACACATGCCGAGTGTCATGGCCCTTCACCTCGCGAAGGAGGGACGGGATCGTTCGTTCCGTGCCGGGACCGAACGAGTACGGAGTGTCGCACCACGCGCAGCGCAGGTTGCACCGCGCGGTCCGTATGAAGGAGGTACGTACCCCCGTCAGTGGGCCCTCGCCCTGCACCGAATGAAAGACTTCGATAATACGCACGGCCTGAACCAGAGGCCTGCGGCGTATGAGCGTTACCGGGAAGGCTTCTCCCGGAGTCGCGCGGTCTGCAATCGTCCCCGAGGAACGTATCAAATATGAATCGCAGTTCAGAAAGACCTTCCATGGAGCGCGCGCGAGAGGAACGGTGGCAAGCCGCGTGGAGGCGGGCCGACCTCGCGACAGCGCGTCGGATTCCTGGTCGTGAGAAGTTCTACGCGCTCGTCGCATACCCGGGGTCCAGCGGGTTCCTCCACATCGGACACCTGCGAGGGCTCGCCTACGCCGATGCACTCCACCGATTCCACCGGATGCGCGGGCACCAGGTCTTCTTCCCAATGGGGACTCACGCGTCCGGACTCCCCTCGGTCACCTTCGCGCAGAAGGTAGCCGACCGAAACCCCACAACGATCGCCCAGTTGCGGCTCCACGGGGTTCCGGAATCCGAGTGGCCACAGCTCGAAGACCCGACGTTTGCGGCCCGATTTCTGGGCCAGAACTATCTGGAGGTCTACCGGCGTCTCGGCCTTCTGGTCGACGAGAGCGCCTATGTTACGACCATCGACGACGACTATCAGGCCTTCATCCGATGGCAGTTCGGCCGCCTCGACCGCGCCGGCGCCGTTGTCCAGGCGCCCTATTTCGCTTCCGTTTGCCCCGTCTGTGGTCCGGTTTCCGTCGATCCGTCCGAGACCGACCTCTCGCGGGGCGGGGAGGCGGAGTGGGTCCAGTACACCGTGGTCCCGTTCCGGATCGACGACGGGCGCATTCTGTTGGCGGCCACATTGCGCCCGGAGACCGTCTTCGGCGTCACAAACCTCTGGGTGCATCCAACCGAGCCACTCGTGGTGTGGCACCAGGGAGAGCACGAGTACCTCGTAGGCCCTTCCGCCGGCGAGCGGCTCGTGGATCAGCACGGCGGAAAGTTGGGACACGCGGTTCCGGTCGAGCACGTGCTCGGGCAAACCGTCGAAGTTCCGCTTACACGGACTCGGGTCCCAGTATTGGCGAGCCAACTTGTCGACCCCGCGCTCGGGACCGGGGTGGTGATGTCGGTTCCGGCCCATGCCCCCGCCGACTGGCTCGCGTTGAAGGAGCTCCCGGCCGAACTCCTCGGCCAGGTCGGACGGCCCCAGTCGATCGTGACCGTCGATCTGGCTGAGCTGAGCCCCTCCGAAAGGGAACTGCTCCAGGGAGACGGCTTCCCGGCGGAACGTGCCGTTCGAGCAACGCACGCGACGTCGCTAAGGGACACGGACGCGCTGGAACGGGCGACCGAGCGACTGTACCGACTCGAGCACGTGCGCGGGCGGATGACAGTGGCGCCCTTCGATGGAGTCTCCGTCGCCGAAGCCCGGACGCAAACCGAGCGGCGACTCCAAGAGGCCGGCGGCGGATTCGTGCTGCACCAGTTCTCCGAGCCCGTTCTTTGTCGCAATGGGCACTCCGTCGTGATCCGTCGTGTCCCCGACCAGTGGTTCCTCCATTACAGTGATCCGGTTTGGAAGCATAAGACAGAGGAGCTGATCCGACGACTGCGGGTGGAACCCGAGGAATACGCTTCGGAATTGCCGGATATCCTGGCGTGGTTCCAGGACCGGCCATGCATCCGGAAGGGCCGCTGGCTCGGGACGCCCTTCCCGCCTAACCCCGAGTGGATCATCGAGCCGATCGCCGATTCGACCTTCTACCCGGCGTACTTCGTCGTACGACGGTTCGTGTCCGCCGGGCGAATTGACCTTCAATCGCTGACGCCGGCATTCTTCGATTACGTGTTCCTCGGGGAGGGGACCGGCGAGCTTTCGGTGGACCGAGCCCTCCAGGACGAGATTCGCTCGGAGTTCACCTACTGGTATCCGCTGGACCTGAACATCGGGGGTAAGGAGCACAAGCGGGTGCACTTTCCGGTCTTTCTCTACACTCATGCCTTGCTGCTGCCCCCGTCTCTCCAGCCCCGGGGACTGTTCGTTTACTGGTGGTTGACGGCCCAAGGGGGTGCAAAGGTCTCCAAGAAGGAGATCGGGTCGAAGGGCGGTGTGCCTCCGGTCCGCGAGGCGTTCGAGGGATACGGCGCCGACGCGCTGCGTCTTTTCTACGCGTTCGCCGCGTCCCCGTTCCAGGACATCGAGTGGGATCCGGCACTCCTGTCCCAGGCCGCGGACCGGCTCGAAGAGGTCGAGCGGGTCGCGCGAGATGCCCTCTCGGCGGGCGAGGGCGCATCGCCAGAGCTGGACGCATGGCTCCTCGACGAGGTGCGGTCGCTTGTCGCACGCTCTACCGAGAGCCTGGAGCGGATGGACTTCCGGCAATTCGCGCAGAGCGTTTACGTAGAGCTGCCCGCCCGGCTGCGCCGGTACAATGCCCGCGGCGGGACACCGGGGAAGGCCACCGTTCGGGCAGCCCTGGTCTGGCTTCGGCTCCTGAGCCCCGTCACGCCCCACTTGGCGGAGGAGTTGGGGGAAGGTCGCCTCCGCGGGTTGGTCGCCGAACAGCCGTTCCCTACAATCGACGAGCTCCCGTCGGATCCCCGTGCTCGGTACTCCGAGTCCTACCTGGAGCGCATCGAGGACGATTTACGCAGTGTGCTGCGCGCAGCGGTGGCCCGGGGCCAGTCGCCGGAAGCGATCGAGTTCTATGTGGCAGCGCCGTGGAAACGGACGCTGGAACGCTGGCTCCGGGAGTCCGGACCGAACGCCGCGCCCGAACTCCCCCGGCGGCTCTTGGAGCGGGCGCGGGAACATCCCGAGCTCGCCGCGTATGCCACCCAAGTCCCAGAGTACGTCAAACGCGTGCAGCCGCAGCTCCGTGCCGACCCGCCCCCACCCCCCGACGATTTTGACGAGTCGGGATTCCTGCACAGCGCCGCGGGATTCCTCTCGCGTCGGTTTGGCTTTGGTCAGGTCGGCGTGTTCCCCGAGGCGGAAGCAGAGGCCCACGACCCCAAGAACCGACGCCAGCGCGCTCGGCCAGGGCGTCCCGCCTTCTATCTCGTGGAACGGCCGGGTGGCGCCGCGTCGCGGGGCTCCGCTCGCGCTTAACGCTCTTTGTACCAGTTCTTCTTCGAGCGCTTCGGTCGGAAGTTGAGGTACATCTTGGAGGGCGTGGGCCGGTCGCTGACGGTCCGATATTTTGCCGACCGCTTGCTCCCGTACTTCTGCTTGACATCGCCCGAGATCGCAAAATAGATCAGTTGGCCGACCGCCATGCCGGCGTAGATCCGGACCGGGAGCTTCGCCGACATTTCGAGCGTCCAGTAGTTCGAGAACCCCACGTCGCCTTTTCCGGCCGTAGAGTGGATGTCTATCCCCAGACGCCCCACGCTCGATTTGCCCTCCAAGAAAGGGACGTAGGCGTGGGTTTCGGTGTACTCCTCCGTGACGCCGAGGTACAGTTGGCCGGGTACCAACACGTACCCCTCGCGCGGGATTCGAAACTCGGTGATCGGGTTGTTCATGCGCGCATCCAACGCGCCATTCGTGTAGGTGGCCAGCCACGGACCGAGGTGAACGTCGTACGAGTTCGAGCCGAGACACTCGGGTCGGAACGGCCGGATCACGATCTCGTGCTTCCGGATTGCCGTCAGAATTTCGCTGTCACTCAGGATCATGGCCGGCCGGGTCGAGTCGAGCCGGCCGAGGTATTTAACTCGGCAAGGACGGGGGCTCCGCCCGCCGTCCGGCCGAGGCGCCAAGGGAGACCCACCGGAGGGAGAGGGAGTTCAGCAGCACGGTCGTAGAGGAGAGACCCATGGCGGCGGCTCCGACGATCGGAAGTACGTCGTAGACGCGGAATCCGACGAACGGAACCAGCGCCCCCGCGGCGATTGGGAGCAGGATCAGATTGTACCCGATGGCCCACGTGAGGTTCTGACGGACCCGACGCACCGTCTTCCGGCAGAGCCGGAGCGCGAGCGCGACGGCTCGGAAGTCGGTCCGGGCGAGCACAATGCCTCCGGCCTCCCGTGCCACGTCGGTCGCGGTCCCGACGGCAATTCCGAGATCGGCGGCCCCGAGGACCGGTGCGTCGTTGAGACCGTCCCCAACGAACGCGGTGACGTGGCCCTCGGCTTGGAACCGGCGAAGTACCTCGATCTTTCCGGCCGGCGTGACCGACGCGAAGACCTTCGCGATGCCGACCTGGCGGGCGACCCGATTCGCGGCCTCCGGCCCGTCCCCGGTCACCATCACGACCGGAATGCCGTCGGCCGCCAGCGAAGCGACCCCCTCCGCGGCTCCTGGGGAGATGGGATCCTCGAATTCGAAAAGCGCCCTTGGTTGCCCGTCTACGCGGATGAGCGAAATCGTCCGACCGGCGGCGCGGAAGCGCGTGAGTCCCGGAGTCCAGGCGGCACCGAGGCCGCTCGTGGCAGCTTTCGACCAACCGACCTCCACGCGCCGACCATGTACTAGGCCCTCGACCCCCACTCCGGGTAGCGCTCGAACCGAGTCGGGGGTCGGCACGGCGAGGCGGCGAGCCGTCGCGGCCTCGACGACCGCGCGCGCGAGAGGGTGTTCCGAGCCCATTTCGATGGAGGCGCCGAGAGAGAGGGCCTCGTCAAGGTCGGAGGGTTCCGGAGCCCATATCTTGGAGAGTCGGGGCCTTCCAAGCGTCAGCGTGCCGGTCTTGTCGGTCAGGACCACGGCCACTTTGCCCCCACGTTCGATCGCGTCCCGGTCCTTGAACCAGATCCCCTCCTCGGCGGCGCGGCCGGTTCCGACGAGCAGAGCGGCAGGAGTGGCGATCCCGAACGCGCACGGGCAAGCCGTGATCACCACAGAAACGAACACTAACACCACGAGAGGCGTGTCGGAGAAGTGAGTGCCAACTCCCCAAGCGAGGGCGGCGCCGACCGCGAAGATCAACACGAACGGGACGAACCCCGAAGCGATCCGGTCCGCAGTACGCTGAAGCGGGACCCGGCTCAGTTCGGATTCCGACAGAAGGGACGCGACTTGCTCAATCGTGGTGTCGGCCCCCACCTGGGTCGCTTCGACGTCAAGGGCCCCATCTCCGTTCACTGTGCCGCCGATGACGTGGCTCTCCGGGGATTTCTCCTGGGGGAGACTCTCCCCGGTGACCAAGGCCTCTATCGCCGAGGAGCGTCCGCGGCGGACGATACCGTCCACCGGAAATCGCTCGCCCGGTCGCACACGGACGAAGTCTCCCACACACACCTCGACCACCGGCACGCTGTGCTCCTGGCCGTCACGGAGAATCGTCGCTATCGAAGGGAGTTCCTCCCGGAGGCGGCGCAGTGCGCCCCCAGCCCGGTGTCGGGTCAGGTGCTCCAGGTAGTTTCCGGTCAGGATGAGGGCCACGATGAGAGACGAGGCGTCGAAGTAGTACGCGGCAGGCAGACGGCCGGGTAGGAGGAGCGCCACCACGCTGTAGACGTAGGCGGCCGAGGTGCCGCACGCGATCAGGAGGTCCATGTTGCCCGAGCGGCTCCGAAGCGCGTCCCATGCGCCGCGGTAGAACGAACCCGCGCAGTAGACCTGGACAACGCTGGCCGCAGCCAGCGCAGCCCACGTCCCATCGGCCGGATGCCATGCGTAGGTCAGCACTACGACCACGATTGCGAGTGGCCATGCGACGAACAAACGGTAGCGCAGACGGGCCAGTCCCGCCACTGGCGCACTGAACTCCGCGAGGCACGGATGCGAGCAGAAGTAGTAGGTCCGGTTTTCCCGAACCAGCGAGAGCGTGGATGTTCGCTCGTTGACGTACATTCCGCAAACGGGATCAGTTGCCATGCGAGCCGCCCTCCGAGCCTCCCGAGCAGTCTTCGGTGAGACTATACGGTACAGGGGCGGGAGAGACGCGGACTATCCGGCCACCGGGGTTGCGGGGGGCAACGGGACCTCCGAATGGAGCAGCGCGCTGGCGTACCCGACAACCTCCTCCATCGGCTCGGCCTCGCCCGAGTGTCCCCATCGAAGGAGCCGACCGTTCAGCGGCTCGTCCTGGGTGGCGAACAGTAGCACGGTCGTCGGAGCGATCCCGCACATGGTTATCTTCTGGTCCACGACGGTGGAGTAGAGGCCCGTGGGGTCGCGCGCCAGGATCTGGCCGAGGGCCATCCGGTCCAGGCGCTCCGCTGTCTTCGCGGGAACGTAGTGCGAGAAGTCGGTCGAGGCCAACACCAGCACATCGCGACCCTGTACGGCCTGGCGAACGACCGCGGCGACATCAGCGAGGAAACCGACCGGCCCCATCGAAACGGTGAGGGCCGCAAAGCGAGGGAACGGAACCACGTATTGCAGGAAGGGGAGCTCAACCTCAATGGAGTGCTCCCGCGCGTGGGCCGTTTCGTCGATTTCGATGGGGCGCCGGTCCAGCGCGTGGACAAGGTCCCGGTCGACGGGCACTCGGCCAAGCGGCGTGAGCCAATCCCGGGCCGACAGCGCTGCCGGGGCCCCCCGGCCGGAATGGTTTACGCCAAGAATCAACACCGTCGCGGGCGGCCTTTCGTTCGCGATCGCAGCGTACGCAAGGGCGGCGATGGGGCCCGAATAGACGTAGCCAGCGTGCGGGACCACGGCGGCCCGGATGCGTCGGTCGGTGGAGCGATGCCGTACGGGGAGGTGGCCGGGTCCCCGTGGGTCGAGGAAGCTTTGTTCGACGACCTGTGTCAGGGCGGCTCCGTCGGCGGGGTAGAACTGGCCCGCGACGGCCGGTCGGCGCGGGGGAGGCTCCATGTCAGCTCGGCGCGTCGCCGAGGGCCCCCAATACGACCCGGGCATCCACTTCCCGGATCCGAGTTCGCGGCGTCGTGGCGAACGGCCCCGGGGTGTTGTACCGAGGAATGATGTGAAAATGCAGATGGAAAACGATCTGTCCTGCTAACTTGCCCTGGTTCACGGCAACATTGTAGTCCTGGGAGAGCCGTTCGATCTTGCGACACACCGTGACCAGGGTCCGGAACAGGTCCTCATACTCCTCCACGCGCAAGTCCGTCAGCCGGTCCGCGTGACGTTTCGGGATGACGAGGGTGTGGCCGCGCGTGATCGGGAACAGGTCAAGGAACGCCAGGGTGTCCTTGTCCTCGTACACTTTTTGGATGGGAGCGCGACCCGCCACAATCTCGCAGAAGATGCACGGTGCCGTGCGACCGTCGGACGAGGCCATGTCGCCCTCCGCAGGGAGCGACCGACATTAAACGGTTGGCCGGGAGCCGTTCAGCCCGAAAGAACCGGTGTCGGAGCGGTGGGAGCGGCGGCCTCCGGTGATCCCTCCGGGCCGGGAGGCTCGCCCGACGGTGCCGAGGAAGGCTCGCCGGCATGGACCGGAAGTCCAAGCTTCTTCACGAGGAATTCCCGGATCTGTTCCGGCCGGCTCGACCCGATGCCGAAGTACTCGGCGAAGCGGGCCGTGGTCGTGAGTTCGAGCGTGGAGCCCTTCGGCTCCGCGCGGATGAGGCCGAAGCTCTGGAGTTCCGCTACCTCCTGGTAGGCGTACTCCCCGACCATCTTCACCAGGACGGACTGCAACATCGGTTGGTGGTATGCAATGAGCGTGAGGGACTTGAGCGTCCGAGGCGGGATCTCGATCGGCTGAACAGAATGCACCGACGGGAGAAACTCCTCCCGGACTTGGAGGGCGTACCGGTCGCCGACGCGACGGATCTCGAGGGAGGTCTGTCGGTTCGTATAGGTCCGCACGAGGTGGCGCAGCGCCCGCTGCACCGATCGGAAGTCGGTTTCGCCGGCCTTTTCGGTCAGCTCCTTCACCGAAAGTGGGGCGCCGCCCGCAAAAAGGATCGCTTCGAGCTTGAGTTCCAGGGAGTCGGTTCGCGCGGGCATGTGGTCAGGGCTCCGGAGCCGGCCTGGGACGCTCCTCCGTCGACCGGACGATGAACAGCGGTGTCTCGGCGATCTTCTCCTGACGCAGTTCGATGGCTTGGAG
>JBARJD010000050.1:0-16046 GCA_049800095.1 Thermoplasmata archaeon
CATTCGTAAACGGAGCCAACACGCTCACGTCATGGTCGTTCGTGACCTTCGTACAGGCCGGCGAGGTCGAGGGGGCGCACGTCTTCGACGGCGTGTTGAACACGACGAACGAGATCGCGCCGAGCACAACGATCGTGATGACGAGTACCACCACCGCCGTCGCACTGGACATGCCCCGTCGAGACCGAACGCCGCCGGTAAGGCTTCTGCTCATGAAATCCGCCATTGGTCTTCGCCTGCGTTCCAAGTACGGTCGGTGGTATAAGTACTAAAGGCGTGCTATGCATGCATTGCATGCATTATACGCACCACATTACTTCAACCCTGCCCTTTGGGGTGCGGGTATGGGGACAGAGCGGGACGGCCGCAGGTTTCGTAGGTACTCGAGAGACACCTCGGGGTCCAACTACCGGTACGCGGACGACCCAAGGTGACGGAATCCGATGCTGTCGCCGCAGGGGTTCCGGGTCACGAACTGAGGCTTATCGAGAACCCGAAGTCGAGCTCGTCCGTGCGGCGTGCTCGAGAGAACAGCCCACGGGCATCGAGGGCCGCAACGCGGAAGGCCCTCACGATATCTGCCGGGCCCAGCGGCCCCCGGTTCGTGAATATCTCCCTCGGGAACGTTCGATCCCCCGTCGCAGGAGATGTTCAAAGGAGGATCGGCCCCAATCCTGTCGCGCCTTGCAGTTGGACGAGGACGATGCAGCGTGACTCTTTTCAGCGGCCGGTCAGGGGTTCCGGATTTTACGCAGGGGGCAGGAGGGACGGCTTCATGCCTTTCTTCCACCGCGGAGGATGGGCTCATCGTCAATGAACAGGTCAGCTCCCCGCAGTCCCGCAAATTGCCGGTAGCTCCCGCCGGTGCGCCCTCCGAGATCCTCATTGTGACCAATATCCAGAGTGAGGACCCCTCGTTCCTGGTCCTCCGCGAGCGGGAAGTCACGAATTTCGGGATTCAAGCCGATTTCGAGAACCGCCGGGCGGTTTCGTTCTCGGCCGGCGGTCCGATAGGTCGAATCGTACAACGCCCCCCCGTCGTCGACCTCGTACCGGTCGAGTCGCCCTTTTCGAAACGTCCAATGAATCCCCTGGATGACACCCCCGCGCGAGCGAGTCGGGCGATTGGAAATGTATGTCCCATCGGCCGTGCGTTCGTCGAGCGCCACCGACATGAATCCGCCGGGGACGGTCGTTCCCATGCGGCCGGCGGCGAGATCCGATCGATCCACTACCCCATCATCGATGATGGCCCGCCGTCCCGACAGGCCCAACTCCAGATAGGTCCCATTCGGATGCGTGATCGTGACCCGCCGGCCCCGAAGTAGCCTTCGGGCGATCGGCTTGGCCTCTCTCCTGAAAAGACTCGGCGAAACGGCACACGCCCGGAGATTCTCCCGGCGCCAGCGGGTGAGATCGACGCCAAACTCGCGTGCGGCGGACGCGGTGACAGAACTCGCGAACCAGTAGACGGAACGTACCGAATTTCGCATCAGGGCACGGTTCCATTCTGTACGTCGTCGTTCGTAGGCTCGTCGATTCGCCAAGGGAAGGCGATCCCAGCGCCGAAAGTCCACAAGACTGGCGGGGAGGACTACATATCCATCACACGCCGCGACGGCGGCCAGTTCGACGGTCGACAGCGCGTTGGCATTCCATGCGCTCGCGGCCTTTTGCGCTTCGTAGAAGGCCCACTCCGTCAAGTGGAGGATGATCGGACGAATTCCAAGCCGTCGCGCTTCCACTGCGAGTATCTCGGCGGCATGGAGAGTATGACTCCACGTATCGATGATGACGCTCTGTCCTCGCCGGAGCCCTAGGGAACTCTTCAACACCGAGGACGCCAGCCGCTTCCAGTCCGCGCCCTCGAAATCTCCGGGCACGATGCTGCCACCTAAATCGGAACCATCTCAGTGTTGAGGATGCGTATCCGACCGAACGGACGAGGAGTCTGCCGATTTATGAACGATTCGGCGGGGGACTGCGAGTCCCGACTGGGCCGGTTCTCACCCGCGATCCCGATGAACGAACAACGGTTTCGATGGGACGACCGTAGGTCTGCGGGGTGGTTCGATCGGTGCTCCTTCGCGGGTACGTGTGGCGGCGAGGAGCCGGCGGATCACGTCATCGTAACTCTCTCCCATTCGACCGCGTGACTGCAGTTCGTCACGGGTCTCGGTGTCCACTCGAATTGTCGTCGCGGGCATGTCCGTATGCGATGTAAATTATGAGTGCATAATACACTTGTGATATTGCTTGAAGGAATTTCGACTACCCCCCATCATCCCGCATCCGGAAAATGGATCGGCCGCAGGAAACGGGCTCGGCGCTGGAAAGACTGCTCGTTGGTGGGGCCGACGGCTCGTCGGCGACGGGGGCGGGTGGGGTAGTCTCGCCAGGCGCTTCGAGAGCTGCTCCCGGGATTCATGTCCGCAAGTCTTCGGATACGGTACAGTTGGTTTCGGAGGTACGGGAGGTTCTCGCCCTTGAGGTCGCGCGGGAAACCGCACCGCGGTCGGTAAAAGAAGGGCGTCGAGCGGGGCTTGCTCAAGTCATCCTGCCACGGGTCCCAGGAGTCCGCTGGTTCTTGCGGCTCCCTGCGCCACGGCAGTGAAGACCGGGGTGCCTCCCGCTTAAATACCCACCCCGACTTTCATGGAGTGGACGATTTCCCGAGACGAATGGAGGTCGAAGACCTGCGTCCTACGCGCCCTTCGGAATCACGACTCATGCTACACCCAGCTTCCCGTCGTAGAATCCGCCTCGCGCCTGACCGCAGGGTCTAGCCGAACTTCGTCCTCGGGATAGGACCGCCACCGGAGTGTTCTCCGGTGCAGCGCCCGTCGTCCACCCAAGGAAGAACAACAAATGCCGAGTGACCCTAACGCCGCGAAATACCAGATCCGTGCCCGCATCTCCGCCGACGGTGTGATTGACAAACCCGACGTGGTCGGTGCCGTGTTCGGACAGACCGAAGGACTGCTAGGAGACGAACTCGACCTCCGCGACCTGCAAAAGACGGGCCGCGTCGGCCGTATCGAAGTGGAAATCGACTCCCGGAAGGGAAAGAGCGAAGGCGAGGTCATCATCCCGTCCTCGCTCGACCAGGTCGAGACTGCGATCTTGGCTGCGGGCCTCGAGACGGTGGACCGGATCGGACCCTGCCGGGCCCGCATCGAGGTCGTCGCTGTCGAGGATATCCGGGTGTCCAAGCGCCAGAAGGTCGTCGACCGCGCCAAAGCGATCCTCGAGAAACTGCAGGAAGAGTCGAAGGGCGTGGGAGTCGACCTCACCGAAGCGGTCCGAAAGGCCGTCCAGGTGGAGGAGATTACGACCTACGGGCCAGAGCACCTGCCCGCGGGACCGAACATCGACCAGGCCGAATCGATCATTGTGGTCGAGGGCCGGTCCGATGTCCTCAACCTGCTCCGCTGCGGGATCAAGAACGTCATCGCCGTCGAGGGAACAAGTGTTCCGCAGACGGTGAAGGACCTCTCCCGGGGAAAGACCGTCACCGTCTTCACCGATGGCGACCGGGCCGGCGAGCTGATCTTGCGCGAGATGCTCCAGACGATGGACATCGACTTTGTGGCCCGCGCCCCGCGCGGTTCCGAGGTCGAGGAGCTTACCCAGAAGCAGCTCGTGAAGTGCCTGCGGAATAAGATCCCAATCCAACAGTACCTGGAGATGAGCGGGTTCGAGTCCACCGGCGCGTCGCGCCCCCCGATGATGGAGGACCGAGAGGAAGGCGGCCCCTCCCCCCAGGGCAACGGCCCCGGTGGGAACCGGGACCGCCGCGATGACCGGCGGGATGACCGCCGCGACAACCGAGGACCCCGACGAGATGGTGGGGACCGGGGACCACCGCCCCCCCCGCCGCCTCCTCCTGCGGCGTCGAATCGCGTCGCCTTCCCTCCGCCTCCGCCGCCCCCTCCTCCCGCTCCGCTGACCCCGCGTCAACGGGCCCTCTTTGACCAACTCGCGCAGATCGAGAACACCTCGAAGGCGCTGGTGCTGGGCGACGAGGACGCCGTGCTGATCGAGGCGCCGGTGAAGGACCTCATCGACACGATGGCGAAGCTGGAAGCGCCGGCGAAGACCCTCATCTTCGACGGGGTCGTGAGCCAGCGGCTCTTGGACGTCGCCCGCGAGAAGGGAATCGACACCGTGGTGGCGAGCCGACTCGGCGCTGTGGGGAAGATCCCCGACGGTATCCAAGTCTTCACGCAGTCCGACCTGGCGATGACGGCGGCGCCGAGCTAGGCGAGGGTTCCCCGTCGCCCTTAAGCTCGGAAGGCGCCTCATTCGGTCGGTGAGTCATGGCCGCTCCCTCGCCCCCCAAGGCGCCCCACCGCGTCTTGGAGCGCCTCGACGAGATCCAGACGACGGAGGACATCCCGATCCCTTCCGACCCGTTGGACCGCGTCATCGGCCAAGAAAAGGCCGTCGAGATCGCCCGCATCGCGGCCTACCAGCATCGGCACCTGTTGCTGGTCGGCCCACCGGGGATCGGGAAGTCGATGACCGCCCAGGCGCTGGCGCTCCATCTCGAACGACCGACCCAGGAGATCCGGACGGTCCACAATCCGGAGAATCCGGAACGGCCGACCGTGGAGGTGGTCACCCGGGACCGTGTGTACCAGGAACGGGAGCAGGCCCGGGCGACCGAAGGCGAGTTGATCGCTCCGACCGAAGCTCCGGTGACGGTCGCGGAGAGGCTAGGATACCGGTGCCCCCGGTGCAACTTCTTTTCCACCCCGTCCGACCGTCACTGCCCGAGTTGTGGGAATCTCAAACAGCAGATCAACCTCAACCAGAGCGGGAATCCGTTCCGCGACCTGGTGGGAGGGATTCTCGAGCTCACGGTGCCGGGGGGGAATCCCCAGGAGGCGGTCCGGACCACGCGGCTCAAGAACGGCGTCGAAGAGGTCGTGGCCTACGAACGGGCCGAGGACAAGATCCGGGTGCTGGACCAGCGCGCACTGGAACGCCGGCGGGCCGAGCAGAAGGAGAGCCCGCATAAGGTGCTCGTCAAGATCGACCGACCGACGTTTGTGATGGCCACCGGCGCGAGCGAGACGGAGCTGCTGGGCGACGTCCGGCACGACCCGTACGGCGGCCACCCCCAGCTGGGAAGCCAGCCCTACGACCGCGTGATTCCCGGCGCCGTCCACGAGGCCCACGAAGGCGTGCTCTTCATCGATGAGCTTCCATCGCTCGGACCCCTGCAGCGGTTCATTCTCACTGCCATGCAGGAGAAGCGCTTCCCGATCTCGGGGCGCAATCCCCAATCGGGCGGCGCGTCGGTCCGGGTGGACAGCGTCCCCTGCGACTTCATTCTCGTCGCCGCGTGCAACATCGCGGACATCTCCCACATTCTTTCCCCCCTCCGCTCTCGGATCGCGGGAGGAGGGTACGAGGTACTCCTCGACACCGCCATGCCGGATACCGAGCACAACCGGATTCGCTTGGCGCAGTTCGCCGCGCAAGAGATTGTCACCGACGGACGCATTCGTCACGCCACCAAGTCGGCGCTCGATGAACTCTTCAAGGAGGCCCGCCGACGGGCCGAGACCGTCGATAACCGGCGAAATTCGCTCACGTTGCGGCTTCGTGAGTTGGGCGGTTTGATCCGTACCGCCGGCGACCTCGCCATGGTGGCCGGCAGCCCGTATATCGAGGCGTCGCAGATGCAGGAAGCGCTCCAACGCGCCCGGTCGATCGAGGAACAGATCAAGGAGATCTACGGGTCGTACCAGGGCGGAATCCGGCAGGACTCCACCGAGGCGCAACGCCAGTCCCACGGCTACTATGCGTGGAACGAGCACCGCGACCCAGATGTCTCGGGCGGATACGCTTGATACCCGGGAACGGACCGTCCGAACGGATCGGGTACTCGGCCCGGTCGAGAACGAAGCACCGCGGACTTGGGTCGGGTTCAACTCTCTTTCCGGGGCGGAGTACTCCCACCGGATCATCGTTCGCCTTTCGTCGTCGGTTGAAGTCTCATATAGTGCATGCGGCATGCATTAGGCGTGAGCGCGGCGGTGACCTCGGTTCGCGTTTCGAAGGAAACACTCGCCGAGATCCTACGATTCAAGGAAGCCATGGGCGTCGGGACGGCCGACGAAGCTCTTCGGATTCTGCTGAGGCGGCGGCGGTCCGAATTGATCCGAGCAATCTACGGTAGCGCGAAAGGGCAACTGAAACCGTTCACCGAGGCCGATCGGGTTGACACTGACTATTGACACCTTCGCGTGGGTGGAGTTCCTTTCCGCCGGCCGATTCGGACCGCGGGTCCTGCGTCATTTCGAACAGTCAGGGCACCTCCTGACCCCCGATGTTGTTCTCGCGGAGATCGCCCGCAAGTCCGCGAAAGAGGGAATGTCGCATCCGGCCATCGCGGGCCATTTGGAGTCCGTGATTGCGCTGTCGTCGGTGGCCGCCATCACCCCTACCATCGCGCTAGAGGTCTCCCGGGCGGATTCGGACCTGCGTCGGAGCGCGGCTCAACGGCGCCTGGGTTCGCCCAGCTTCACCGATGCCATCATACTAGCGACAGCCCGGGTTACTGGATCCAAGGTCTTGACAGGCGACCGTCACTTTGAGGGATTTCCCGAGACGGAATGGTTGCTGGCGTGAATCGGACTCCACGCCGGAGCCGAATGCGCACTCCGATTCCCATCCGACATACCGGCTGCGTTCAGCAATGGCATGCCGGCGCTCTCTCTAACCCCAGATCGCACAGATGTGCTGCGTCGAAGGAGTCTCAGACCGAGAGCTCAATGAAACTCCAAAGCGCCTCTGACGGTAAGTGATATGAACCGCCCCTCGGTCCGCCGGCGCAGGGCGCGTAGTCTAGCGGTTATGACGTCACCCTGACACGGTGAAGATCCCCAGTTCAAATCTGGGCGCGCCCACTTTGACGTCCGACCGGGGCGGGCCCTCGCCCAGTTGAGACCGCTCTTCAGAACTGCACGAAGGGTTTGATGATGCCGTCCTCTTTGCGATCCATCATCCCGAAGGCCTTCTCGATGTCGGCGAAAGGGAACCGATGGGTGGTCAGGGGAGTCGGGTCGATCCGTCCGCTGGCGAGTAATCGCAAGAGCCGGGTCATTCGTTCCCGACCTCCGGGGCATAGCCCCGTCCGAATCGTCTTGTCGCTCATTCCCACTCCCCAGTCGATGCGCGGAATCCGGACGTAGTCCCCTTCTCCGTGATAGCCGACGTTCGAGATCGTCCCTCCCGGGCGGGTCGCACGGACACAATTCATGAAGGTCTCCTCCGCTCCGAGTGCCTCGATGGCCGAGTCCACACCTTTCCCCTCAGTCAGTTCCAGGATCCGCGGAACCGGATCGCCCTGCGTGAAATCGACAACGTCGTCCGCTCCGTAATGACGCGCGAGGGCCTGACGCCGGGGAACGTTCTCTACGGCGATGACGCGGCCCGCTCCGAGGAGTTTCGACCCTTGAATGGCCATCAATCCCACGGGCCCCGCCGCGAAGACAGCCACGCTGCCGCCCAGGGGAATGGCCGCGTGCTCGGCGGCCATGAACCCCGTCGACATCATGTCGCACGTGTAGACGGCCTTCTCGTCCGGAACGCTCTGGGGGATGGGGGTGAGGTTCGCCACGGCTTGGTTGACGTGGAAGTACTCCGCCAGCGACCCGTCCTTAGTATTCGCGAATTTCCACCCTCCAAGGGACAGGGTGCATTGCGAAGTAAATCCGCGGAGACAGTTCTCGCAGACGTAGCAGGGAGTGATCGCGTTGACCGCCACCCGTTGCCCGACCTGGAACCCTTCCACCGCGGCGCCCAGCCGGTGCACGACTCCGACGGATTCGTGGCCCAACGTGAGGTTATGCCGCTCTCCGATGGCCCCGCGCACCGTATGGCTGTCCGAAGTGCAGATGAGGGCCGCGGTGGTGCGGACAATGGCGTCGTTGGGGCCCGGCTCAGGGACGGGCTTGTCGACCAGGGCCACCCGGCCGATCTGCTGCATGACGAACGCCCTCATGTGTCCACTCCAACCCCCCAAAGGACGTATTCCTTGGAACCGATGGGCCGGTCTCAGGGCGGGGCGGCGAGGTGGGCCCACACGATGTTGATGCCATACAGGACCGCGGCCACGCCGGCCAGTACTACCGCGAGCATGAACACTCCCAGCAGGATCCTCCAGATCCAGGGGTAGTTCGGCGTTGCCGGGGAGGGCAACGGGTCCGCGCCGGGGACCTGGGGCCCCACGACGAACCAATCGATGAACAGGGTCGCCGGGTAGACGAGGATGGCCATCCCGCCGAAGGCCAGGTAGAGGAGGTAGGTCTCGAAGGGCTCCTCCGTGAGCCCGATCTGGTAGGCGCGCACGCCGTAGAATAGAATCCCCAACCCGATGATGACGGAGAACATCCCCACGAAGTGCGTCGGCAGCTTCATCCGGACCGTGACCGCGAACGCCACCAGGAGCAGCGCGAGCAGCATCAGCGCGTCGAAGAAGAACAGGTCGTACGACGTCGCCGTCGGAAAGCCGGTGATCGGCCACGTGGTCTCTCCCCAATAGGCAAACACTCCGATGACCAGACCCAAGAGCCCGAGGATGACCGACCCGCTCTTCAGAGCCGAATAAGCTCGGACTGGGTCCTTCCGTCGGATCTCGAACCAGACCAACGCGCCCGTGTAGAACACGGAGGCGCAGACCAGGATGACCAGGTCGATCAGCAAACTTAGGTCGTCGATGAATGCCATGTTAACTCATCCTCAGTTCAGACGACTGGGTTTCTGCCGTATGACCCTAGGCCTGATTGCAGGGGTTGGGTCCCAATCATGGGAACCGGCGTGGCCCCTTACTCCACCCGCCTCGTTGGAGGAAGCGGGGAGATGGACGGGCCCAGTGCGTCGTGGACTCGAGTCCCCCGGCGCTCTAACGATAGTGTCATGGACACCCCCTCGTATCGTCGCCTCAATCCAAGGGCGGGACGAGGGAAGGATGGACCCGACAGACTCCGATTCGTCCGACGCGGCCGTACCCTACCCGTCCCGATTCTCCCGAGAGGAACGTCAGATTCTGTCCGCCATCGGGGACCCGGTAGCGCTCGCTATCCTGTCCGCCCTCGACGGAGGGGAACGGGATGGCCATTCGCTCGTCCTCGAAACCCGGCTGCCGCAAAGCTCGATCTATCGAAAGCTCCGCGAACTGGAAGAGGAGCGGTTGGTGTACGTTAGCCGGCTCGCCTTCACCCGGGACGGTCACAAAGTCGAGCTCTTTCGGAGCCGCCTGAAGGAGATCCATTTGGAGTTTACGCGAGACCAACCCCGAGTGCGGGTGGTCGTTCACGAGGACGCCGCGGATCGCATTCACGGAATGTGGACGGAAGTCCGGAGGTCTTCCCGATGATCGACCCGATCTGGGTGCTCCGGGGAATCGAGGGATTTGTGCTGCTCGTGGGGGCGGGGATCGCCTACGCTAGCCTTCGGGCCTACACTCGCACCGGCGACCGGTCGATCGCATTTATGGGAGCCGGCTTCGCGCTGGTGACCGTGGGGGCGGGGCTGGCCGGGATCATCTACGAAGTGGCGACGCACGACCTCTTGTCGGCCTGGATATCAAGTGCCGCGCTGGAAGCGGCCGGGTTTAGCCTGATCCTGTACTCGATCGTCCGACCTCGCCTCCTCGAGATCCCTCGGAGGAGCCCTCCGACCGACGAGGTCTCCGACTCCGGAGATTCCCCCTCGGCCCCTCGCACCTGAGCGTCTACGAACCGGTCATCTGCTCCGAGGCGTGCCGGTTACCGCCCCCGAGACGTCCGGAGCGCATCGGTGTCCCACGTTCCGCCGGAGCCGGTGTTGTAGAGCAAGACTCGCTCCCCGGTGCGGATTTTTCCCTCGGCGGCCAGTCCGGGAATAGCGGCGTAGACCGCCGCACCTTCGGGAGACGCCGACACCCCGTGGCGGCGGGCCAGTTGATCCATCGCGTCCGGAAGCGATCGATCGTTCACGGTGATGCCGGCCCCGTGCGTAGCGCGTATCGCTTCCAGAATCCTCTCAGACGAGAACGGGGCCGGCACAAGCAAGCCAGGGGCGATGGTCGTGGGATTCTCCCATGGACGGATCTTCGACTCGTCGTCTCGAAGGGCCCGGACGACGGGAGCGCACCCCTCGGCCTGTACCGCGATGAGTCTGGGTTCCAGATCGAGGACCCCCAGCCGCTTCAGCTCCTGGAAAGCCTTGTGCATGCCCACCAACCCGGTACCGCCCCCCGTCGGATACACGATCACATCGGGCATCCTCGTCCGGACGAACTGGTCGAAGATCTCGAGGCCCATCGTTTTCTTGCCCTCCACTCGGTACGGCTCCCGTAACGTCGACATATCAAAACCGCCGGAGCTTTTCTCGCGCTCTCGTGCCGCTTCGCCGGCGTCCCTGATGGTGCCAGGAACCGCCACCACGTCGGCGCCGTACGCGCGGCACACTCGCCGAAGGGCAGGCGCGGTCGTCTCCGGAAGATAGACGCGCACCGGGATGCCTGCTCGCGCGCCGTAGGCAGCCAGTGCTAGTCCGGCGTTGCCCGCGCTCGGGACGTACAAGGATCCCAGCCCGAATTCGCGCGCTCGGGACACGGCCACGGCCATCCCACGGGCCTTGAACGAGCCGGTCGGCATCTGTCCGTCGTCCTTCAACCAGAACTCGACTTCCGGCGCCTCCGGCACCTCGGCCAGTCGGAGCACCGGCGTGCCGCCCTCCCCGAGCGTGACGATGTGAGAGCTCTCACGCACCGGCAGCAGCTCCCGGAACCGCCAGAGGGTACCGGGTCGCTCTCGGAACCGCTCAAGGACTCCTTCGGTCCGGGCGCGGTCGAGGTCGTAGGTCGCAAACAAAGTATGACCACAGGTGGGGCAGGTTCCCACGGCCCGATCCGCCGTAATCGTCGTGCAACATGCTCGGCACTCGAGCCCGGTAAGCAGCGACCCGGTATCGACCATCGTCCGCGGGACCGAAGCTCCGCCAACCTTCAAGCCGATGGAACGCTCGGCCGTCTCTGATGGGGGCAGGCTCTGCGGTCCGCGTCTCCCCCTCGCGGGCACCCTTGCGGAAGTTCCAGGACTCCGTGATCTGCGGGGATGCCCGCGGCGTGTTGCAGCAGCTTCCCCGCGAATCGGTCCACCTCGCGATCACCTCGCCTCCGTACAATGTCGGGATCGCGTACTCGGGGTACGCGGACAACCTGACGACGGAGGAGTACCTGGCGTGGCTCAAGGGCGTGTGGCTCGAGCTCAAACGGGTCCTGGTCGTCGGCGGCCGATTCTGCCTCAACGTCGCCCCGACCTCGATCAAGAACTTCCGGCCACTACATCACGACCTTTCTCGGGACCTGAGGGAACTGGGGTTCCTAATGCGGACCGAGGTGATCTGGTACAAGCAGACGATGGGCCGGCGGACCGCGTGGGGCAGCTGGAAGAGCCCGGCGAACCCCCACATCATTCCTTCCTGGGAGTACGTCCTGGTCTTTTCAAAGGGGGAATGGAAGCTCCCCGGGTCTCCCGCCGCGATCGATATCACCGGCCCGGAGTTCCAGAAGTTCTCCGACGGCTTCTGGCATATTCCACCGGAACGGAACCGGAAAGGACACCCCGCGCCGTTCCCCGAGGAGCTGATCCTGCGGCTCGTCAAGTTCTACAGCTATCGCGAGAACACCGTGCTCGACATGTTCGGTGGCACGGGCACCGTCGCCGCCGTCGCGCGGTCCTTGGGGCGGCACTACATTCACATCGATGCGTCACCGGCGTACTGCGCGCAGGCCCTCGACCGGGTCCGGGCGGCTACGCCGCCACTAGGGACCGCACCGATACCGGTCCCCCAGCGAGTAATGGACGTTCCCCGCCCGGGCGCGTGACGGTTCCGTTCCCTCACGTCGGCGGTATCGGGACGGGTGGCAGCAACCGCCGGGACATTTCGCGCACCGCGAAGTCGAGGAGCGGCTCCAGGTTCACCGCGTCGGCCCGGTTGTAGTCGACGAGCTTCGTCAGCGAGCCGGGGACACCGTGACGGGCTTCTTCCCACAGACGGACGGCGTCGAGTCCCTCGATGCCTTCCACTCCCGCGCGGTCCCCGAGGCCGAGTTCCTTCTCGATCCGCTTGAGCCCCCCGGTGATCCCCAGCCGGCGGAGCAAGAACCGGACGTCGATGTGGGCCGCCGGGAACCGGATGTACGGGAACCGGGCCTCCAGAAACGGAAGGTCGAACAGCATCCCGTTGAACGTGACGATGAGGCGGAACTTCTGGAGATAGGCGGGTAGCTCCTCGAGGTCGTCGTAGGCGATGAACGCCCGGGTGGCCCCCCCGCCGTGGACGCCAACGACCGTGACGATCCCTTCCTGGGGGGTGAGGGCCGTCGTTTCGATGTCGAGGAAGGCAGTGAGGTCCCGGAACTCGGGAAACAACCGCCATCGCTCGGCGAGGGGGAGCCGCCGGGAGAACCAGTCCGCGTTCCGCAGGCGGAGCGCCTCCTCGCTCTCGTCCAGCATCCGGTCGATCGCGGCCCGTCGGTCCGCCGGGACGCCGGGCAACTCGGCGAGCGACCGCAGCTCAGCCCAGTCCCGGACCCCGGCGCGCCAGAGCTGAGCCTCCGTCGCGGAGCCCACGCCGGGCAGATGAAGGAAGGTGGAGCGGAGCACGGGTCGTGGACGGGGCCGGCGGTACTAAAGCCGCGTCGCTCGGGTCAGGGGTGGGGAGGCGGCGCCGGGGTCGGGAGCTTGGGCCGGCGCTTCTTGTCCCACTGGAGATAGACGAAGCCAGCCACCGCGACGGCGACCGCGGCGAGGCTCGTGCCGATCAGGGTGTCCGTGCTTCCCGTCGGCTGTTTCGGGGGGACGGGCGCGGCGGTGACGTTCAGTTGAAAGAGCTCGTAGGCGCTGCCTCCGCCGGTGTCGTTGGTCCAAACCTGCACGCTGTAGAGACCGGCCGTGAAGTAGGTGTGCAAGACCGTCGGTCCGGTGGCCGTCATATTGTCCCCGAAATTCCAGAACACCGAGTAGGGGGGGGCACCGAGGCGCCCCATATCCGTAAAATTGATGGCGGTCGCGGTCGTGGGGGCGAGCGGCGAGTACAGGGCCGTCGCTTCGACCGTCGCGTTGACCAGCGCGTAGATCGTCGAGGTGGTGTTGTACTCCGACGAGTTCAGGGTCAACGTGACGGTGTAGTTGGCGGGTTCCAGGTAGATGTGGTCCGGGTCCCGAAGCGTGCTCGTGGTCCCATCTCCGAAGCTCCAGTTCAAGGAGTAGGCACCCGTCACTCCAGAGATCGTGCTACAAAACCCGAGGACGATCCCCGCGTCGGACGGGTTACGGGCCACGGCGGCCTCGACCAGCGGGGTCGCCGACGAATGGAGCCCGTCCCGGGGAGAATCGCAGGGGGCCGGGGGAGGCGACGCCAAGGGAGGCGGGGCGGAGACCGGGGTGTGCGCCGACGTGCCACCCACGGACGTGACGAGGAAGGAGAGGAGGGCGAAGAGGACCAGGGCTATGAGGACAGGACTCCGGCGCAACGCTCGCTCCACGGTTGCTACCGGGGAAGAGCCCGCATCAGATAATCCCCGCCGGACACGTCTCTTCGCCCCTCAGGGGCGCGGGTCCGCCGCATCGACGGGGAGCGGTCCCAGCTCTTGCACCCGGGCCTTCACGGCCTGCCAGAAGCCCGGCACCTTCTCCTTGGGGAGCCGCCCCCCCCACAACGGCGACCGGTACTCCGCTTCCAGAACGTCGGGGTCCTCCAGGTCCCATACGAGACGGAGGACCCAATCCCCCCGGTCCTCCTCGAACGCGAAAACCTGACGACGGGGGTCGGTGGCGACCGGATTCTTCTGAAGGATGTCGAGCGGAGGGTCGGGGGGCGCGGGAGGACCCATCAGCGTCATCGGTGGCGGACGAGGCGGAAGTTTGAGCCGGATCCAGGCAACGACGGGCCACCGAGTGTGGGCAGCGCCCAGAGACGGCACGGCTCGTTAAGGCTTCGGATGCCTCAAAAGGCGTTCGGGGAAAGAGGGAATCAGTTCGATAGAAGCCTCACTGCCAACGGGGCTTGCGGGCGACCTTAGTGCCGGTTCAATCGGGCCCGTTTTTCAACCCGATGGACCGACGCTTTGAGGACGCAGGATTGAGGGGGTTGGGTTCACGCGTTGCGTTTGCTCTTGGTCGGCGCATGCAGCAGGCCGACGGCCGACTTTGCTTCGTCCACCTTCATTGGCGCACTGCTGGGGCCCGCCGGAGCTCCGTCTTCCGGGCGCCATCGTGCAACCTCCAATAGCTCGTTGAGCACGTTCGGGGGAAGAGCCGCTCCCCATAGGACGATCTGTCCTCGTGACAGGATGGCAACTGCCGCCATCCGGTCCCGATGAAAATCGCCCTGGCACTTTTCGCAAGTCGCGCGTCGCCACGACGGGTGGGCCAATGGCCCTCCGCACCGGGGACACTCGCTCGAGGTCCCCCTCGGGTTCACGCGCACAACCTGGGCTCGGGATTTGTACGAGACAATCCGCTGTAGAAGTACGTGATTCCAAGAGACTATTCTGCGGCGTTGGTCCGGACTTCCCGACCTTTTCAGGATCTCGAGAGTCGTTTCGCCTAAATCCTCGAAAACGACGTTGCGGTTTCCTACCTTCGTGAGAAACTCGTTGGCCGCAGCATGAGCAAGTGCTGCAACCCGATTACGCTCACGACGACCATATCTTCGCAAGACGGCACGCCGATGCCGGAGGTCTTTGGAGATCGCCCGCTGAATTGAGATTCGCTTCCTCGTCATTGCCCCCTGAACCCGGCATATTGGCCCAAGGTCGACCGAGCCGTTCAGCCCATCAGTTCCGACGTAGTCCATCGACGGGAGGTTGAGATCGACACCCACGGATTCCAGCACGCGAACCATCTCTTGGGGGGTGTGGAAATGGAAGTGGAGGTGGCGTTTCGTGACGCTCAACCCGAACTTGCCGGTCGATTCTCGAAGATATCTCTCGAACAGCGGATTCGTTACGTCCGAAAGGTCAACCTGTACATGCCTGGAAGGATGAACTGTAATGTCGAGCACCTGTCCCTTCAAACGGTACTGTTCAGGGTGAAGACTTGCCTTTAGGCGGTGCCTCCGAGGAGTCGTGAACCGTATGCGGTCGAACCGCATCGGACTGTGTTTTCGAGTCCTACGAAGCACGTGGCTCCAGGAGTTTAGGGCGGCGAGGGTTTCGTTGCACGCTACGAGCGCCCACTTTGACCCCAGGTGCGAGTAGACTGGTCGGAGCTCCCGGTACGAACGTTTGATCGCGTCGAACCGCGATTCTTCGGGATGTCTGCTCCACTCTGGAATCATCCGGTTGACCATCGAGCGAACGTCGTACAATGCGCGCAGTAAAATCGGAGCGGGCTCGAACGGAATACTGACGGTGCGCACCCGCATCGGGTCGAGAATCGGGGCGGGAACTTTCCATCTATCGCAGCCGTTGGAGAGTGAACGATGATTCCAAAGTGTGGTGCTCGTAGAGGGAAGCGGGTTCGTGCAGCGCTCCCGCTCAAGCTTTCGAGGGCGCCGGGGCGCCGAAAGGGTTTCTCACACGCGATTCTGTTTGACTATCCGATGAGTCCAGTATGCGTAGCCGATTGACCGTTAGTGGACGCCGGGCTGAGATGGTCGCCCGAAGGCTTCCATCGTACACCCCGTCTCTATCAAGCCGGTGTTTTACCGGTGGTCTCGAGGGTCTCTCTTTTTCGAGCAGGTTTCGGGCTTAGATGCTTTCAGCCCTTATCCCTTAGCGCGTGGCTGCTCAGCGATGCCCTGCCGGACAACTGATGGACTAGAGGCGCCGATTCCCCGTTCCTCTCGTACTGTGGGAACCTTCTCGTCAGAGACCCAGACACTTCCGCCAAAAAGCAACACACCTGTCTCACGACGGTGTGAACCCAGCTCACGATCCCTTTTAATGGGCGAACAACCCCACCCTTGGTAGCTGCTGCACCACCAGGATAGGCAGAACCGACATCGAAGTAGCAAGCCTCCAGGTCGATAGGGACTCT
>JBARJD010000051.1:0-10759 GCA_049800095.1 Thermoplasmata archaeon
CGTGGCAGGCCCAAGCCGCCGGCACCTACGTCTTCTCGTTCGTGCTGTCGAGCCAGCCGGCCGACGGGTTCCTGCAGAACAACCAGTACAATTACTACATCAACGGCGCCGGGATCGTCTTTACCTAGTCGCCCACGGGGCGGCCCCGACCGGTCTCAGGGCCCCCCCGGGGGGCACGGCCCGTATTCGTCTCGGCCCCGTCAGGGCTTGCCCGAGGGCAGTGGCTCCTCGGAGGCAGGCATTTGCCCCGATGTCAAGGGAGTCCCGCACTTCCAACAGCGACTTTCCCCTGGGTAGACCACGGCCCCACACTTGGGGCACGCCAGTTCGGGTCTCGAGGGAGCCCCCGACGGCGCCGCGCCCGTGCTCGGCGGGCTCCCGGGGGACGTCGGAGCCGCCGGAGCCATCGGGGCCGGAACCGAGGGCGCCCCGCCGGCGCGCCGCTTCTGTCGCATCTTGAGGAACAGGTAGACGAGAACGCCGAGGAAGAAGACCAAGCCCGGATAGATGAAGACCGTGAAGTAGATCGCCGGCAGGATGAGCGTGTATATCGAAAGATAGCCGCCGGTAACGGGACCCTCGACAGTGGTGTAGCCGTTGGTCGGCTGGAGATAGGTCCACGAGACCCCGCCAGTGGAGTTGTTGTAGGCGGCACCCATCGTCCACCACCATACGTTGACCCCTCCGATGTTCTCGGAGAAGGTGACCGTCTGGGCGCTCGCGCTTTCGTAGGTGAAATTCGCGAAGTGGTACGGGTAAGCGTTCAGGCCCCCGCAGCTGCTGGAATTGTTTGACTCGGCGTTCGGACAAGTGCTCAGGAAAAAGTCGATCCAGAGCACCTCCGGCTGACTGCCATTCGGCAGGAACGCGGGGTTCACGTCCACGACGAAGGTGAATGTCCCGCTCCCGGTTGAGGTATAGGGGTGGACCGTCGCGTTCTGGAGGGGGGATTGAGTGTGCGGCAGGAAGACCTCCCCGTTCACGGCCGGTGAGGGGGTCATTAGCAGCGAAACGGTGCCGGCGGTCACGATCGGGCCCGCCACCAGGAGCGCCGAGAGCCCGACCAAGAAGAGGGTGCGGGGGCGGGTCCAGCCGAGGTAGATCGGAAGGGCGAGGCCGACGAGCAGGAAGACGGGAATCGCGATGAGATACCCGAGGTAGATGGACGCGCCCGCGAGGGCCAGCGCAATGATCGCAAGAAGTGCGATCCGGCCGAGGGGCTTCGCGAAGAAAGCCTTAATCGAGTTACGGCGCTGCACGGCTGGGGAGAAGCGACTGGGGTGCCCCATATAAGTCTAAGGAGCGGGACACAACGCCGGACCCATCCCTCCGATTCGCTCTCGTGATTCTCGATGGGTTGGGCGACCGGCCCCACCCCGACACGAACGGGGAGTCGCCCATCGTTGCCGCCAAAACTCCCCACCTCGATCGGTGGGCGGCCGAAGGAGCCGTCGGCCAAGTCATGCTGGTCGGACCGGGAATCGCCCCCGAGTCCGACGCCGGCGTCATGGCGCTGTTGGGCTACGACCCGGCGCGCGACTCACCCGGACGCGGCGTCCTCGAAGCCTTGGGGGTGGACATTCCTCTGGCCGCCGGCGACGTCGCCCTCCGGTCCAACTTCTCCACCGTCAGTGGAGAGGGAACGATCCTCGACTCTCGGGTGGGCCGTTCGTTGAGCACGGGCGAAGCGGCGGACCTTTCCCGGTCGATCAACGAGGCCGACCTTCTCGCCGACTTGCACGTCCACGCAGAACTGCGCCCCACGGTGGGCCACCGGGGTGTGCTGTGGCTCCACCCAACCGATGGGATGCCGCTCTCCGCGGAGGTCTCGAATTCGGACCCTTTCTACGAACGGACCGGCGGGATGGGCCACGCCCGGGTCGTCACCGAGCCCGTGCCGCTATCGATCGAGCCGTTGTCCTCCGACCCATCGGCGGTGCGTACCGCTGTGGCGCTCAATGAGTGGCTCCACGAAGTTCCCCCGCTCCTTGCGGGCCACCGCGTCAACGCGCGCCGGGCGATGCGGGGCAGCAAGATCGCGAACGCTGTCTTGCTGCGAAACGCCGGGGCCCTCCCGGCGATCCCGCCCGTATCCTTCGCCACCAAACATGGGATTCTTGGAGCGGCTGTCACCGAGATGCCGGTCGAGCGAGGCATTGCGAAGCTTCTGGGGCTGGCCGACATCTACGTTGGCCCGATGGGAGCTGACCGGACCGCGGCCCTCTCCGAGCGAGCCCGTGTGGCCCGTCAGGCGCTCCGGGAGTACCCGTTTGTGTACATTCATCTGAAGGGCCCGGACGAGCCCGGGCACGACGGAGACGCGCGCAAGAAGCGGGAGATCGTCGAAGACATCGACCGGTCGTTCTTCGGTCCGTTTATCGAGGGGCTCGACTTGCGGACGACCCGCGTAGCAGTGACCGCCGACCACGCGACGCCGGCGATCCTGAAGCGGCACTCCGACGACCCGGTGCCGTTGCTCCTCGTCGGGGTCGGCGTGGCCAAAACGGGCGGAACGCCCAAGTTCGGCCACGTGCCCCCGGACAGCGTACTGGGCACGATTCGGGGGAACGAGGTGCTCGGACGCCTCTGGGCCGGCGTACCGGCGAGCCCGCCGATATGAGGACGTGGGTCGTTATCGCTCGTCGGGAAGATGCGGAACCGGTCCGAAAGGCCTTGCGTAACCTCGGTGTGCTCCGGAAGGACGTCCGTGTCGCTCGGTCGAAGCGGGAAGTGATCTTCCCGGTCCAAACGCTCCCGGAGCCCCCCCGTGGGCACACTCGAACGGAGGAGAGAGACCTCCCGACCGAACGCATCGCTCCCCAGTCTTACCGTGAGCTGCTCCACCTGGAGCCCGACCTGCAGGCGTTGCTGCCGCGGGCGTTCGATGTCGTCGGCGAGGTCGTGCTCATCCGACTTCCATCTGAACTCGAATCGCACGCGGCGGAAGTCGGGGCCGCCCTCCTGGCCTTCGTCCCGGGCGCGCGTCGTGTGGGCTGGGACCAGGGTGTTCGTGGGGGGGCTCGCCTTCGACACCTCACGGCGATCGCTGGTGCCGGTGCGTGGAGAACCCATCACCGAGAGAACGGACTGGTGTTCGTCGTCGACCCCGAGGTGGCCTACTTCTCTCCTCGCCTGGCGAGAGAACATGCGCGCGTCGCCCAGGAAGTGCTGTCCGGGGAGACGGTGTGGGACCTGTGCTGTGGAATCGGGCCCTTCGCCCTCACGATCGCGCGGCGGGGAACGGCGGGCCGGATCGTTGCGGTAGACTCGAATCCGGACGCGATGACCCTGCTCCGGGAGAACGCGGAGCGGCTCGGAGTGACGGCCCGCATCGACCCCCGGAACGAGTCGGTGGAGCGTTTCTTGCCCTCGGCCGGAGCGGCCGACCGGGTCGTCCTAAATCTCCCCCACGAAGGAATTAAGTACCTACCGCCGGTGAGCGCCGCCGTAGCACCGGGCGGCACCGTACACTACTACGAGGTGACCCCGCGTGCGGAGTACTCGATGCGGGGACGTACACTCTTGAACCAGCTTGCCTCCTCGCCCCAATGGACGTGCGTCGGGGCCCGGCGCGTACACCCGTTCTCCCCCCACGCGGATCTCGTGGCGTACACGCTGCATCGTGAGTAACCATGCCGCACATCGTCGGTCTGGAGGAGGTCTCGGAGAGCGACCTGCCCCTGGTCGGGGGAAAGGCGAGCAAGCTCGGAGAGCTCGTCCGGCGGGGCCTGCCGGTCCCCCCCGGGTTCGTGATCACCACGGAGCTCTACCAGGCCTTCGTCGATGCCACGCGGCTTCGTACCGAGATACCCGAGGCGCTCAGCGGCATCAATCCGGCCGACTCCGGGAGCGTCGAACGGGCTTCGAAGCGGATCCGTGCGGCTTTCGAGAGCACGGACTTTCCGGACACCATGCGCGACGAGATCGTCTCTGCCTTCGATACGTACGTGCAGCAGAACGACGTCATTTTCTCGGCGGTCCGCTCTTCGGCGACGACCGAGGACCTCGAGGACGCTTCGTTCGCCGGGCTGCAGGACACCTACCTGAACGTGCGGGGCAGCGAGGCGGTGCTTCGCGACATCCGGCGCTGCTGGGGCTCACTCTTCACGCCCCGCGTCCTGGTTTATCGGGCGCGAAAGGGCTTCGACCGCGCCATTCTCCGTCTGGCCGTGCTGATCATGAAGATGGTCAACTCCTCGGCCAGTGGGATCCTGTTCACCCGGGACCCGAACACGGGGGAGAACCACATGATCGTCGAGGCGGGATGGGGGCTGGGCGAACTCATCGTCGGCGGGGAGGTCACCCCCGACCACTACGTCGTCGACGGGGCCACGCTGAAAGTAGTGCACAAGCAGATCTCCCAACAGTCGATACGGCTCGTGCGGAATCCGGACGGGGGAAACCAGCGCGAACCGGTCCCCGAGGAAGATCGATCCCGGCAGAAGCTCTCCGACGATGCCCTGCATCGCCTCGTGTCGCTGGCGCGCCTGATCGAGTCGCACTACCGGCGCCCGATGGACATCGAGTGGTGTCTCGATGGCTCGACCCTCTTCATCGTGCAAGCCCGCCCGTTGACCGCCGTCCCGGCCCCGCCGTCGACCGGGGCCAAACCGGGCGGGCGTGCAGCGGGCCCGGCTCCGGCCGCGACGGACGAGGAGGGGCTTTTGTTCAAGGGACTGGGAGCGGCTCCGGGGAGAGCGGCGGGAAAGGTTCGGATCGTGCTCCACGTCGAGGAGAACACCCAACTCCAGCCGGGCGAGATTCTCGTCAGCACGATGACCACCCCGGACATGGTTCCGGCGATGGCACGCGCCGGCGCGATCGTTACCGATGAAGGCGGCATGACGTGTCATGCGGCCATCGTTTCCCGTGAACTCGGGATCCCGTGCATCGTGGGGACTCGGGTAGCGACGAAGACCCTCCACGACGCGGACGAGGTGTCGGTCGACGGGAAGATGGGGGCGGTCTACGCGGGCCTCGCCCGGGGTCAGAAGAAGGCCGCGGCCCCCTCCTCCGAGTCCGGGATGACGGGCGGCGGTCCCCACGCGGGCGTCCCGGTCACCGCCACCAAGATCTACGTCAACGCCAGCGTCCCCGAAAAGGCGGAGGAGTACGCGCAGCTCCCGGTACAGGGCGTCGGCCTGCTCCGGATCGAATTCATCTTTACCGCCCACGTACGGGAACATCCCCTCTATCTCATCCAGCAGGGCCGGAGCAAGGAGCTGGTGGACCGCCTCGCCGAAGGCATCGCCCAGGTCTGCCGGGCCTTCCATCCGCGCCCGGTCATCGTCCGGACCTCCGACTTCAAGACGAACGAGTACGCCGGCATGCCCGGCGGCGCCGACTTCGAGCCGCGCGAGGAGAACCCGATGATCGGCTGGCGGGGGTGCTCCCGGTACATCTCACCGGAGTATCGGCCGGCGTTCCTGCTCGAGCTCGAGGCGATCCACAAGGTTCGGACCGAGATGGGTCTCCGGAACGCGCACGTGATGCTCCCCTTCGTGCGCAACACATGGGAGCTCGAGCAGATCGCGGAAATGTTCAAGGAGAAAGGGCTGCACCGTTCGCGAGACTTCAAGCTCTACCTCATGGCGGAGGTCCCCTCCACCGTGCTCCTCGCGCGCGACTTTTCGAAACACTGCGACGGCTTCTCGATCGGGTCGAACGACCTGACCCAACTGGTCTTGGGGGCGGACCGAGATTCGGAGACGCTCGCGCGCCTCGGGTACTTCGACGAGCGGGATCCGGCGGTCCTCCGCGCCATCGAGCTGCTCATCGAGGGGGCCCACGCGGAGGGACGTACCGTGGGGATTTGCGGCCAGGGACCGAGCGTCTACCCCGAGTTTGCCGAGTTCCTCGTGCGGTCCGGCATCGATTCGATCTCCCTCAATGCCGACACCGTGCTCGCCACGACCCGGACCATCGCCGCTCTCGAGCAGAAGATGAAGCTCGACGGGCTCCGGAAATCCTAGGCTCCCGGCTCGCCCCGCCGACTCGGCGGGCGCCAGCGCGGAGGCGCCGGCGGTGCCGGCGATGAGACAGCGAGTTCCGCGTCGGCGGGTAGCTCGTACACCGAATATCGGACCGCCACTTCGAAGCCGAGTTCGCCCAGCCGACGGTCGAGCCGAGGATTGTCAGACCACATCGCGACGGGGCCGGCCCGGCCGCGCGCCTGGGGCACGTTCAGTAACCCGGCCACGAGCGCGGTGGCCGCGCCCCGGCCCCGCTCGGAGGGCTGCGTAACGACGCCGTGGATCCCAACGGAGGCGCCGTGGGAATGCAGGAGGGCCGCTGAAGCGGGAGAGCCATCGCGCAGCGCGACGCCCGGCACCAGACATTCTTCAGGGTTCGGGTGTTCGAGCGTCACGGCGAGGGCGCGGAGGAATTCCTCCCGCTCGGTCGCGCCGGTCCAAAAACCGGCGAGCAGGGGAAGTTCCTCCGCGGTGGCCGTTCGCACCTCGTACGCCGAGGCGGCGGCATGCGGTCGCAGCGGACGTCGCTGAAGCAACAACGACCACGGATGTTGCGTGAGGCGGAAGCCCAGGTGGCGGAGGGACGCGTCGAGAAAATCCGGGACCGGCCGCTCGGCGCGGATCGAGGGCCGTAACGCCCGTTGAAAGTAATGGTCCAGCGCCCGCTCCAGGAAAGCCGATTGACGGTTCCGATGGAGTCGAACGTACTGGATGAAGTTGAACCTCGGAACGGGAATCCGTTCGTTCGCGACGAGCACACCCCCGGCAAGTTCGAGGGCGTACCCGCCGAGGCTCAGCACCAACTCCCGCTCCTCTCGGAGCGCGGAATCTACGTCGTGGGGTGGCGATGCGCCCGTCGGCACATTCTCGGAAGCGGCGCATCATTCTTATGCACTCTCCCCGCCGGGTTCTTATGTGCGCGACCGGTGTCGCGCGCCGTTAAGGGACCTCGGTTCCGTGTGTTGGCCCAGTCGATGAACGCAGCAGTCCCTCCCGCGAGCGCCGTCGCCGTGCTGGGCGCCGGCAACATGGGGAGCGGAATCGGCCAAACGTTCGCCCAAGCCGGCTACTCGGTCCGATTGTACGACCTCACCGAACCGCTCGTGGAGAAGGCCCGGGGCCGCATCGAATCGACCCTCGCGGGCGCGGTCGAACGGAAGAAGCTCTCCCCGGAGGAACGGGACCGCGTGCTCGCCCGCATCTTCTTCTCGACGGACCTGACCGCCGTGACCGGGCAGGCCCGGCTCGTTGTCGAGGCGGTTTTCGAGGAGGAGAAAGTCAAGCGCGCGCTCTTCGACCAGCTCGCTGGTATCGTCCCGAACGACACCGTCGTGGCCACCAACACGTCCTCCCTTTCGGTCACCCGCCTCCAGGAGACTTTCCCCCATCCGGAACGCTTCGCCGGCCTCCACTTCTTCTATCCGGCAGCGATCAACCGCCTGGTCGAGGTCGTCGGAGGGGCCCGCACCGCGGAGGCGACGGTCTCGGCCCTGGAGTCCGTCTCGTACCGGTTGAAAAAGATCCCGATACGGACCGCCGACCGGGCTGGGTTCGCCGTGAACCGATTCTTCGTACCCTATCTCAACGAGGCGACCCGGCTGGCCGAAGAGGAGGTCGCCAACATGGCGACGATCGAGGGAGTCGGTCGGGAGCTGTTCGGCACGAAGCTCGGTCCTTTCGAACTGATGAATCAAACGGGGGTTACGATCGCCTATCACTCGATGAGCTCGTTGGAGCGAGCGTTCGGGACGGCCTACGCGCCGTCCGCGTTGCTCAAGCGCCAGTTCGAAGCCGGCGCTCCGTGGCCCTGGAAAGAGTCGACGCCGGACCCCGCGCGTGCCCAAGCGGTCCGGGAACGGTTCCGCGGCTTGGTGTTCGGGATCGCCACCCGCCTCGTCGAAGAGAGGGTGGCATCGCCGGAGGCGACCGATCGCGGGGCGGTGGTGGGCCTACGGTGGCAAAAGGGCCCGTTCGCGTTGATGTCCGACGTCGGGCTGGCCACCGCCTTGTATGAGGTGGAATCGTACGCCGCCCGTTTCCCCGGTAACTTTCCCGTTTCACCCGACCTCCACGCCCGGGTGCGGAGCGGGGAGATGCGGTGGCCGCTCCGTCTCGTCCGGGTCGAACGCGAGGGGCCGATCGCATGGGTCCTTCTGGACCGTCCGGAGGTTCTCAACGCCGTCAACTCGGAGGTCCTCGAGCAGCTGGCCCAGAGCTTCTCCGCGTTGGCGGAGGTCCCCGAGCTCCGCGTCGTGGTGCTCGCCGGCAGCTCGCCGGTCTTCGCCGCGGGCGCCGACATTGCAGAGATGGTCGGGAAGGACGTCGCCGGGGGCCGGGCCTTCGGCTTTGCCGGTCAGGCGGTCTGCAAGCGGATCGAGGAGTTCCGGACCCCGGTCATCGCCCTGGTGGAAGGCTACGCTCTCGGAGGGGGTCTCGAGCTCGCCCTGGCCTGTGACTTCATCGTGGCGGCCTCCGGAGCCCGCCTCGGCTTGCCCGAGGTGAAGGTCGGCATTCACCCCGGTTGGGGCGGTGCCAGCCGGCTCACCCGGCTCGTGGGACGGGCGAACGCGAAGTACGTGGTCTTTACCGGGCGGGAGGACATCACCGCCGACGAGGCATTCGGTCTGGGATTCGTCACCCGGGTCGTCCCGGCCGACACGGTCCGCGACGACGTCGCCCGGATCGCGCAGCTCATCGCCGACCGGGCACCGCTCGCCGTGCAATGGGCGAAGGGCGTGGTCAATCGGGCGGTGGATTCGTCGATGGACTCCGCGCTCCGGCTCGAGGGGGAGTCCGCGGGCCACACCTTCGCCACACGGGACCGGACCGAGGGGATGACGGCCTTCCTGGAGCGCCGGAAGCCGGCCTTCGAGGGAAAGTAACCGCCGGTCCGGAGCCAGTCAGGGGGCGGCCGCGACCAGGGCCTGGTATTCGTTCGCTGAGAGGCCCTCGGCCGGTCCGAGCGGTGTGGTGGGGCGGAGCCGGAACAGCCAGCCGTTGCCGTACGGATCCTGGTTGATCAGCTCGGGGTGGACCTTGAGCTGGTCGTTGACCGCCGTGACGGTTCCACCGACCGGCGCATAGACGTCGGAGACCGTCTTGACCGATTCCAGCGTCAGAACGGTGCCATGCGCCGCGACCGTCTTCCCGACGGCGGGAAGGTCGACGAAGACCACGTCGGTGAGTTGGCGCTGCGCGTGGTCGGTGATCCCGACCATGACCTCGCTCCCGTCGGGGCGGAACCACTCGTGTTCGGCCGTGTAGCGCAGCGATGCCGGAACAACCGAGGGGTCGTTCACGTTCCTTCCGTCCAGCTCTGGGAGTATCGAACTTGGTCCGGCGTGAGCCGGTCGAGTCCGATCTCGAGCGGGCCGATCGCCGCTTCCGCGACGGCCCGGTCCAGCTCCGCCGGCACCGGGTGCACGCGGACGGAAAGTTCGGCGCTGTGGCGAGCCAGATGCTCGACGGACAGCGCCTGCAGGGCGAAGCTCAGGTCCATGATCTCGGCCGGGTGACCTTGGCCCGCGGCCAGGTTGAGGAGTCGGCCGTCGCCGAGGAGGTAGACCCGTCGGCCGTCACCGAACCGGTATTCCTCCACGTACGGCCGTACGACGGCGCGATGAGTCGCCAGGGAGATGAGGTCCGGTTTGGAGATCTCGACGTCGAAGTGGCCCATGTTCGCCAAGAGGCAACCGTCCTTGATCACCCTCAGGTGCTCCCTTCGAACGATCCCCCGATTCCCCGTGGTGGTGACGATCAGGTCCGCCTCCGCCGCCGCTTCGAGCATCGGGCGGACGCGGAAGCCCTCCAGCCGGGCCTCGATGGCGCGCACCGGGTCCACCTCCGTCACAACGACGTCGGCGCCGATCCCTCGGAGGCGCGCAGCGATTCCCTTTCCGACCCAGCCGTAGCCGGCCACGACGCAGGTCCGACCCGCGACGAGGAGGTTGGTAGCCGAGAAAAGTCCGTCCAGGAACGATTGGCCGCAGCCGTACCGGTTATCGAACAGGTGCTTCATCGACGCGTCGTTTACGTCGATGGCCGGCCAGCGCAACGCGCCCGATTTCTCCATCGCCCGGAGCCGCGTGACGCCCGTCGTGGTCTCCTCCGTCGACCCGAGAACGGACCCCCGGTCCATCCGCGTCGTATGCGCCAGCGCCACCAGGTCGGCCCCGTCGTCGATGATCAGCTCGGGGTCGAATTCGAGCATGGCGCGGATCCCGGCGTTGTACTCCTCCACCGTCTCACCCTTCCGTGCCCAGGTCGGGACCCCGGCGTCGACGAGGGCCGTCACCGTGTCGTCGTCGGTCGACAGGGGGTTCCCGGCGGCGAGTCGGAGGTCGGCCCCCCCGGCCTTCAGCGTAAGCGCCAGCACGCAGGTCTTCGCCTCGACGTGGAGCACGGCGGAGACCCGCTTTCCCGCGAACGGTTGTTCCTTCGTGAACCGTCGTTCGATGGCCGCGAGGACGGGCATGTGCGACCGGGCCCACGCGATCTTGAGCCGTCCGAGCTCCAGGTCCCCCGGCACCGGTCCACCGGGCGCCGGCAGAACCGGGCGGGGTTAAAGGCGTTGGTTACCGCGGCCCACCGACCCGCGGCGGACCGGCCCTTCGGGGCCGGTTCCGGACTATCCGGTCACGGAGCCGCAGAACGGACAGACGAGGAAGTCCGCGTTGATCTGCTTGCCACAGTTGGGGCAGCTCTTCATGCCGGCAGCGGCCGCGGGGGCAGCGGCCGGCGTGGAGACCGGCTGTGGAGACGGAGCGCTGGCCGCCGGACTCATGGGC
>JBARJD010000052.1:0-3972 GCA_049800095.1 Thermoplasmata archaeon
GGCCGGGGCGATCGTGGGGTGGGCCTTTCGCCCGCGTCGCCCCCGGACGTAGAATCCCTCGATCGCGACCAAGGAGACCGCCGTCGCTCCGATGGCGAACACGAAGAGGCCCACGGGACCCGCGAGCGAGAACGCCGCGCTCCCGGCCAGGGGCCCGAGGCTCCACAGCGTCGAATTGATCAGCGAGAAGAGACCGAGGTACTCGGCGCGGCGCCCGGGCGGCGCGAGACGGGCGACCCACGACAGCATTGCCGGGCTGAGGAACGCGAATCCGAGGTTCCGGAACCCCTGGGCGGGCAGCAGTTGAACCCAATTGGTGGCTACGAGGAAGGCCACGATGCCCACGATCGAGACGGCGGTCCCCCAGAGCAGTCCCTTGATCTCGCCGATATTGTCGACGAGGCGGCCGATGGGGAGCGCGGTCAGCGCCATCGTGGCGAGTCCGGCAATCGCCACGAGGGAGACCTCGAAGAGGTTCGCCCCCAGCGCGCCGGCATAGATCCCGTAGAACGCTCCCACGGCCCCGGCCCCGAGGGAGCGGATCGATACAGTCGACGAGAAGTAGACCACCTCCTTCATCTCGCCAAGCGGGCGCCGCGAGGGGGTGGTGATCCCCCGATCGTCGGGGACCCGGATGAGCAGAATGGCGAGCGTCCCGATCTGCACCAATGCGACGAAGTAGAACAGAAAGTGGAAACCCAAGTCGAGGACCAGGACGCCGACGATCAGGAATCCGGCGATGCCGCCTCCCGAGCTGGCGGCATTCAGGAGGCCGTAGGCGCCTCCGCGCTGCTTGTCCCGCGCCACGTCGGCCACGAAGGCATTGAGGGCCGGACCTCCCATCGATAGGATCGTGGTCCCGGCGATGAAGGCGAGGCCGGCGGCAAGGTAGCCCGGCTCGAATGGGATCGAGAGGTACAGGGGGAGGGCCCCGAGTTCGGCGCCCACGAGGAACGGTCGGCGGCGGCCGATTCGGTCCGACCATCGACCAGCTACTGGCTGAACGAGGCTACCAGCAACGTACGCCAGTGAAGTGAGCGCCAGCGTCAGCGGGATCGGAGCGTGGTCGATCTCGACCAAGAAGACCGGGAAGAAGACCAGGAATACGCCCGACCGATTGCTGGAGAGAAGAGAGTAGAGCGAGAGACCCACAAGGGTCCGGTCTACCATGCCCCCTTGGACCGAGGACGATATTTAGGCCCCGCGCCGGACTGGACCTGCCGACGAGGTTCTTTTGAGCCGGGCACGGGTCGGGCGAACGTGGTTCCCCCGACGCCGACCCTAGACCGCTCGGCCGGCCTTGGGCTTCTCCGGCGCAGCGGCGCGGTGACCGAGCTGCTCTTTTTGCACGACTGCGCGACCCGCGAGGTCACGCAGCTCCGGCCGGTCGCCGAGCGATTGGGCCTGACGGTCCAGGCGGCGTCGCACAGCTTTCGGCAACTCCGGCGACGCGGGCTCGCGGAGGTACGCAACGGCCGGTACCGTCCCACCGTTGCCGGCATTGCCTGGCTCCACTCGGCGTTCGGTTCCGTCCGGGAAGACCTCGACGAGCGTCTCCAGCGGCTGCATGTCATCCGGTCGACCCGAGCCGTCGCACGGGGGCGGATCCCGGCGGGAGCCCATGTGGTCCTCGAGGTACGACGCGGGGTCCTCGAGGCCCGTACCGGGGATAAGGGGCCATCCCGTGGAAGGGCGCGCCAAGCCGCTCTCAGCGGAGAACTCGTCGAGGTCGGGGACCTTGAGGGGATCGTCCCTCTGGAGCCGGCCGAGATCCGAATCGTGACGGTGCCCGATTCGGACGCCCTCGACCGCCGGTTGCTGGGCCAGCTCCGCCGGTGGGTCCGCGCCCGTCCCGAGGGCCTGCTCGCCGCCGCCGGCATAGAGGCGTCGCACTGGCTCCAGCGCGCCACCCCCCGACCGGTACTCCGCTACGCGGTGGCCGCCGCGGCCATCGAAGCTTCGAAGGTCGGTGTGCCGACCACGCTCGTGGTATTGGAGAGCGACCTGCCCCGGGTGCTGGCACGGTTCGATCAGCCCCAGCCCCCGCCGATCACGGTCCGGCGACTACGAGACTAACGCGGACCCGTCGGGGGTCTCGGCCCGGCCCGCGCCGGTTCCTTCCAAGGAGCGCAGCAGCTCGACTATTCCGTCTACCTGTAGGGCGCCCCGCGCGACGAGCTGATCGCGCAGCGTTGCGGCGGCGCCTCCTGTAAAGTCCCGCGCCTCCCAATTGGACCCCCCCACGAGGAAGATCGGTACGCGACCCGCGAACGGAAGCAGGTCCTCCAGATTCGCGAGGTTGCCGGGGCCGATGGGGAACGGAGCAACGACGATGCGGTCTGCCTCGGAAAGTAGTCGCCGTTGTTGGGTCCGGCTCTCCGGGCTCAACGGGGCGAAGGGAACCTCGGTGGCGACGGGAATCCCCAACTCCTCGGCCGTCGTATGGTCGGTGTCGAAGAGCGCGACGATCCCGCAGGTCAGGCGAAAGCCTCGTTCCCACAGTCGGTGTAGAATGGGCGAAGCCGAACCCCCACCGGAGACGACGTGCACGAGGAGCGGGGGGGAGGAGGAAGGGAACCTCGGCGCCTCGGGCGGGAGTCGGGGAATGAGATACGGAACGCCCGTCCGGGGGTCCTCGCGCAAGTCGGCGACGACCCCCCACACTTCTTGGAGCAGGGCCGGCGAGAGGACCGTCTGAGCGGATCCCTCCGCAACGAGCCGTCCATGATGCAACACGACGACCCGATCCGCGAACCGCGCCGCGAGGTTCAGGTCGTGCAGCGCGGCGAGGGCGGCGCGTCCTTCCGAGTGGCAGAGGCGACGCACGCGCTCGAGGACGTCGAGCTGGTGCGCCATATCGAGATGGGCAGTCGGTTCGTCAAGCAATATCGCCGGCGTCGATTGGGCCAGCACCCGAGCCAATCGAAGCCGTTGGCGCTCGCCTCCACTGATCTCCCAGGCGCCGTCCTGCCACCGGTCGCCGAGGCCCACCTCCTCGAGAGCGGTCCGGGCGCGCTGTCGTTCGTCGTCGTCCTCCACGCCGAACGGCGGAATGTGGGGGTACCGGCCGTAAAGCACGTAGTCGAGCAGACTTACATTGTCCCCGGGGAGTTCCTCTTGCGGCATCCACGCCACCCGACGCGCCCGTTCGGCGATCGAGATCCCATCGATGGCGGCACCCGCAACGGCGACCTCGCCGGATACCCTCGGTAGGAGACCCAGCACGGTCCGGATGAGCGTTGTCTTTCCGGAGCCGTTCGGGCCCGCGATGGCCAAGAGCTCGCCGCGCGCCACTGAGAGGGAGACGTCCCGGAGAACGATCGCCGAACCGAGCCGGACGGTGATCCCGCGGACCGACACGATGGGGGCCGAAGAATTTTCGGTCACACGCTCGGTCCCCCGGTCGGGCTGCGCCGCCGGTACAGCAGGTAGACGAAGAACGGAGCCCCCACGAACGCGGTCGGGATCCCGACGGGCAGCACGACGGACGGGATCACTACCTGGGCGAGGTCCCACGCTGCCATGAGGAAGACCGCGCCCATGGCCGCCGAGAGGGGGAGGACTGCGCGGTAGTCCGGACCCACGAGACGCCGGATGATATGGGGAGAGACGAGCCCCACGAATCCGATCACCCCCGTGAACGCCACCGCCGTGGCGGTGAGAAGCGTCGTCGTGAGGACGAGCTGGCGTGCCACGCGACGCCCGTCGACGCCCAGGCTCTGGGCGACGTCCGGGCCCAGTTGCAGTATATTCAGCTGCCGTCCCCTCAGGGCGACCACTCCGCCGGCGATCAGTACCGCTCCGAGGACGATCCCCGAGCGGGTCCAGGTCGCGCCGGTCATCCCCCCGAGCAGCCAGAAACTGACCTGGAATTCTCCGAGCGGATTGATCAGGAGAAACGTGGCGAGGAGCGCCGAGAATAACGAGGCGAGAGCGACGCCGGTGAGCACCAGCGTCTCCACGGCCCGGGCG
>JBARJD010000053.1:0-3243 GCA_049800095.1 Thermoplasmata archaeon
GGCCGTTGAACTCGCGGCCGAGGTCGCCGGCCCGAGGGCCCCGGGCTCGGTCCTCGCGTCGGACGCGTTCTTTCCATTCGCCGACGGGATCGAGGCCGCCGGCCGAGCCGGGGTCCGGGCGATTCTACAACCCGGCGGAAGTCTCCGCGACTCCGAGGTCATTGCCGCGGCGGACCGCGCCGGCATGGCGATGTACGTCACCGGTTGGAGGGTCTTCCGGCACTAGGTTCGTCCGCCCGCGCCCGGAGGTGAAAGCCGCAGGCTCGGGCCGAGCGCGTCGAGCCACCGGCGACCTGCGGCTCACGCCCGCGGAGCGCGGTCCGGGGCGGGGCCCTCACTGCGTCATTCGAAGGAGAAGTGTTTCTGAAGGATCGTGCGCAACTCGCGCGGTCCGACGATCCCGACCTCTCGACCCTTCTCGCGACCCTCGTCGAGGAACAAGTACGTAGGGATCGTGTGGATGCCGAAAGAATTCGCGACGGTGGCGGAATCGTTCACGTTCACCTTGGTGAACTTGACCCGGCCGGTCAAGGATTCGGAAAGCGTTTCGAGGGAGAGTTCCGCCGCGCGGGACGGCACGCTCCAGTCGGCGTAGAAGTCCACGACCACGGGCAGCCGGGACCGGATCACCTCGTCCTCGAACGTCTCGTCGGTCACCAACACGATATCGGTCATCGAGACTTTTCCATCGGACGGGACGGAGATTCGATTTCTACCCCGATTATAGCCTTGTGGTTCTTGCGGCAGGCCGGTGAATACTCGCCCGCGTCCCGCCGGTCCACCGGCGGCGGAGGTCTCCGACCCGCGTGTCCGGGCCCTGCTCGCCTGGTTCCGCCGCCACCGGAGGCCCTTGCCGTGGCGTCGCCATCGGACCCCGTACCGGATCTGGGTCGCCGAGGTTCTCCTCCAACAGACCCGGGTCGCTCAGGCCGCGCCGTACTTCGAGCGATTCGTCCGGCGGTTCCCCTCCGTCCCCGCCCTCGCCCGCGCCTCGGAGGAGCAGGTGCTGAAGGCGTGGGAGGGCGCCGGATACTACGCCCGCGCCCGTCACCTCCACCAGGCCGCTCGACTCCTAGTCCGGGCGCACGAAGGACGTCTCCCCCATCGATCGGAGGAGCTCCGTCAGCTTCCCGGTGTCGGCCCGTACATCGCGGCGGCGGTGGCGAGTCTGGCGTTCAACGAACCCGACGTGGCGCTCGACGCGAACGGCCTTCGCGTGCTGGCTCGATGGACGCTCGAGCGGGGGGATCCCCGGCGCGCTCCGGTACGCCGTCGGCTCGGCCGATGGGCCATCGACCGGCGACCCCCGGCTCGCTCGGGCGCGTTCAACGAGGCGCTCATGGAACTCGGCGAAACCGTGTGTCTCCCGGCTCGCCCCCGTTGCGAGGAGTGCCCCATCGCGTCGGACTGTCGGGCCCGTCAGGAGCTCCCCGATCCGGGTGTGATTCCGACCCGCCGGGCGAGACACGCCAAACCGCTCGTCGTCGCCTCGGTCGTGGCGGTGACCCGCCGGGGGCGCTGGCTACTCCTGCGTCGCCCTTCTGCGGGATTGCTGGGGGGATTGTGGGAATTCCCGGGGGGCAAGTTGCGGCCGGACGAGCCGGCGATCGCGGCAGCGCGCCGGGAGCTCCGGGAGGAGACCGGTCTGACGGCGGGCCCGTTAGAGAAGCTCGGGCTCTTCCGCCACGACTACAGTCACTTCCGTGTTGCTCTGCACCTGTTCCGGTCCCGCTCCGCTCGGGGGACGCTCCGAGTCCGCGGGAGACGACACCGCTGGGTCGGGTGGAGCGAACTGCGGCGGCTGCCGTTGCCCCGGGCGACGCTCAAGATGCTCCCGTCCCTGGGTTACGTCCCGGCTCCGGATAGAGTTTCCCGGGATTCATGATCCCGTCGGGGTCGCACCGCCGTTTGAACGCCTCGAGAACGGAGACCCCTACCTCGCCGTGCTCCAGGGTGAGGTAGGGAGCCTTCAGTGCGCCGACGCCGTGCTCGCCGCTGATCGTTCCTCCGAGGCGTTTCGTCAGCAGCATGAGGTCTCTTCGGACGGCGCGGGCGCGCTCCGACGAAGGGTCCACGAAGAATCCCGGGTGCAGATTGCCGTCGCCGAAGTGCCCGAACAACCGCACCGGCACGTCGTGCCGGGCCGCGAGCACCCGGGTTCCCTCGATGAGCTCGTCCAGCCGGGACCAGGGTACCGCCACATCCTCGTGGACGCGCACCCCTTCCCCCTCGATCGCCTCGCCGCTTTGTCCCCGCAACGTCCAGAGCTGATCCGCATCGGGATAGACGACCGGGTCCCCCGTGAAGCCAGCCTCGACCAATCGCTGCCCCACGCGCTCGAGGTCCGACTCCTCGTCCGCGCTCGTGGCCTCCAGCTCGAGCAGGAGAAGCGCGGTCTCCCCCGGCAGGCGTCCCGACGCGAACCGGCTCAACGCAGCGGCCGTCGGGCGGTCCAGGTACTCGAGCGCGGAGAACGCCGGCGCGGGCGATGTCAGCAGTCGGGGCAGCGTGGTTCGAAACGCCAGGTCGTCGGGGACGGGAAGCACGAGACCGATCCGCCGCTCCGGCGCCGGGGCGAGCGCGAGGCAAATCTCGGTGAAGAACCCGAGTGTGCCCTCGCTTCCGACGAAGAATCCGAGAAGGTCCGGCCCCGTGGAGGCCTTCCGGGCCCGGTGCCCGACGCGAAGCAGCTCCCCGGACCCCAGCACCACCTCCAGGCCGCGCACCCAGGTGCGAGTGGAGCCGTAACGGAACGACCGCGGGCCGGACGCGTTCGTGGCGGCGTTGCCCCCGATGGTGGACATCGTCCACGAACCGGGATTCGGCGGAAAGAACAGGCCGTGCGAGGCGAGGGTCAGGTGGAGATCCCGGTTCACGACGCCGGGGCCGACTCGGACCAGCCGGTCCGCGTCGTCGATCTCAAGAATCGCGTTCCACCCCGAGAAGTCCACGACCACGCCGTCCGGCGGGGGCACCGATTCTCCGTCGAGCGAGCTTCCTCCGCCTCGACCGACGAGGGGGACCTTCCATCGCCGGGCCCACGTCACGAGCTGCTGGAGATCGTCCCGATCTCGGGGCGCGATCGCGGCGGCCGGCAGCTGGAACAGGTGGGAGGCGTCGGAGGCAAAGCGGGTCAGTGCGTCGGGGTCGTCGGTGATGGTGCCGACGATCTCGGACCGCAGGGCCTCGGAGGCATCCCGGGAGAGAGGCACGATCGCCCGGAGGGTGTGGGCAAGATAGGTC
>JBARJD010000054.1:0-4614 GCA_049800095.1 Thermoplasmata archaeon
ATGGATTCACTGGCACCGTCCAGAACGCGGGCGGCTTCCGGTCGTACAACGAATTGCTGGTCTTCTACCCCGGGCCCAATGGCACCGCGCCGCCAGGCTACCAAGTGTACTGGGCCGTGCCGCAGAACCAGACTGGCCTTGTCACCCCCCTGCCGGAGAGCGCCATGCATCGCCTGGGAACACTGACCCAGATCCACCAGACGTTTCATCTCGTCGTTCCAGTCCCCCCTACCTCTACAGGTCCCTGTACCGCCTTCCAGTGTGGGCCGGGAAACCTCCAAGTGGAACTGTTCACGAGCGACGGTCAGTTGGTCGCGACTGACACCAACCAATCGGCGGGCAACTTCTTCCCCCCGACCGGACTGGCTGCCGGTACCTCCATCACTTTTGGGTTCGCGGGAATCGTGATGGTCATTCTGGTCCCTCTAATGGCGGTCTTGGCCGCCTACTCCGTGTACGGAAAGGATCGGCTCACCGGCGTCCTCGAGGGGGTCCTAGTTCGTCCCGTGAGTCGCTTAGGGCTGGTCGCGTCGCGTTACTTGGCGGTGATTACGGCCCTCTGCATCGCCGTGCTCGCGGGCGTCATCACGCTGGACGCCCTCGTCGCGTGGGTGTATGGAGGTTTCCTCCCGCTCGCCGTCGTCGGGGTGATCCTCGGCGGTTTGCTGGTCGAGGTCGGAGCGTTCACTGGGATCACGTTTCTTCTTTCCCACGTCCTCCGCACCACCGGCGGCCTCGTGGGTATCGGTCTCGCCATCTTCGCGTTCTTCACCATCGGCTGGCTGGTGCTTATCCCGCTCCTCGGTGCGCTCACAGGGGTGTACTTTACTCCGGGCTTCCAGACGGCCATCGTCGAACTGGCGTTCCTGAATCCGACCCAGTTCCTGATCCTAGGGGAGGACCTGTTCCTCGGCTCGGTGCAAGGGATATTCTACCCCGGCGCCCCCGGGGTTCCGATCGCCTATGGAATCACCGATGGGAGCGTGATTGGCGCCGCTCTCGCATGGGTGATTGGGCCCGCTGCTCTCCTCTTTTACGTTGTACGGCGCCGGGACTAAGGATCTAGAAGTCGGGTTCGGGTTTCGCGGCGGGTGAGGCCCGGCGTCGGCCTCTTCTCCGGAAAACTACACTCTTCTCGACCCAGAGATTGATTCCGCCAAACGTGGGTTCGCCCATGCGGCGCGCGGCCTTCATGGGGGGCAGCGCGCGGTCGATCGCCAGACCGCGATGAGCGCGTAAACGAGTCCATTTCAAACCCTTCTATGCGGCGGGTCCGACTGGACCCAAGGCTCTACGGGTAACTGTCCAGTCCGACCCTTTTCTGGGGTGATTTGAACCCCCGGGGGTGTGGATACCGACCGGTCCGCTCCATAGGAGAAATCAGCCCTGGCGTATCTCATTGGGTGGATGCTGGCGTCGAGGCACGGACCAACGCGACCGAACGGGCTTATCCAGAAAACGAGGCGCAGTGCGTCAGTTCTCGTGCGGGGGCCGAGTTCCGGGGCAGAGCCGGCGGGGAGAGGCTCGACTTCGTCTGAACAGGGTTGTACGGCTGGCGAACACCGGCCGGCGGTGTGTCGAGGTGGCTGCGACTATCCGACGCCTCCCGCAGGGACGAATACCCGTGAGACGGAGCGTGCCCTCGGATGCACGGCCGCCCCGGTAGGTGTGGCGCCGTAAACGCACTCCAACTTAGATCCGGGTTCGGCCGCCCCGGGTCTATTATCTCGCACTCGAGGGGATATCGAGAGGTCTCACCCGCAAAGCTTGATGGAGAGTGCCCCCGTTGGAGGTCGAGGAATCCGAATGCGCAAGGTCGTGACTGACCATCTACTTTCCCTGGACGGCTACTTCGGGGGGCCGAACGGCGAAATCGACTGGTTCGGATTCGATGAGGAGTCGATGGAGTGGTCCCGAACCATCATGCGTGCGGCCGGGTCGATCGTCATGGGTCGTCGCACCTTCGAGTTGATGGCGCAGTTCTGGCCTACGCAGTCGGCTCTGGAACAGGAACCCTACATCTCGGGCCGTATGCGGGAGCTGCCAAAGATTGTGTTCTCTCGCACGCTCGACTCCTCGACTTGGGAACATACGAAGTTTGTTAGTGGTCCGGTCGCCGAAGTGATCAGGGAAGAGAAGAACGAGGGCGACGGGTCCATCCTACTCCTCGGCAGTTCGACAATTCTGGCGCCCCTCTGGAAAGAGCACCTCGTTGACGAGGTGAACATCCGAATCCAGCCCGTCGTCGTCGGGAGGGGGCGGCCACTGTTTGCGGAGTCCGAAGTTCGACAGCCTTTGGCCCTAAAGGAGAGTCGGATGTTCCAATCGGGCGTGACAGCGCTCCGATACGAAGTCATACAAGGGCCGGCACCCGCCTGAGCCGACGTCGGTGCATCGCGGCTGTCAAGTTTGGCGGCGATGGGCGTTTCATAGTGGTTCCTGTCCTACCGAGCCTGGGCCATTGCTCGTAAGGGGCGCTGCCCCTTGGGAACGAACGTGCACCCGGACGTTCTCGGACCCAGCTGAATGCGGGGCGACCCAAGGGATAGTCCCCGCGAGCTGACCGGATTCGCGGTCCTCGAGACGCGGCGCAGTAAAACCGCCAGTTGATCTTCCATGATCGCGCCGTCCAGCCCAGGGTATGGGATTCTCAACCCGGGTCCTCCTCCTGTCTCCGCCTCAATGGTCGCTGCATGCCGGGGACCGAGCCAGAGGCCCCGGGGGCGGCCGGCGACGGAGCCCGGCCTCGCATCGTATGGGCCAGAGCGACCTCCTCCCCCGCGGGGAGTGGCCCAAACTGAGGGGTCGACCCGAAAGGGGTCGTTATATTTCCCCTATATCGTCGTACCCGCGCGATGCCGGCGCACTCTACACCCTGGCCGGCAGGATCCTCGGCGTCGTTTAACCTGCTGCAGAGGGGGCCGCGGCGGTGGCGGCTAAACCGAAGGGAGGTCCCTACCGGATGAGCGTTCGAATGGTTCTCTTCCCCGCCCTGCTAGCTGCTCTGGTCGTCGCCCTCCTCCTCGTCGTCGGGGCAGTGAACTTCGCGCGGCCCGCGACCCCCCATCCGGGGCCCCCCGCGATCTCGCCCCTTGCTTCTACCCCCTCGGGAAAGGTGGTAGTCGGTGCCTTCTCGTCGGCCGTTCCTATATCGCCGGAGTTCTGGGGCGTCAATGTGGTAGCGAATGAGCCCTTTACGAGCACCGATGCCGCCGATGTCGCCGCCACTCCGGTTCAGTACGTTCGGTTTCCCGGGGGAGTTCTCGGAGAGGAGCTCAACTACACCTCCGGGGTGATTACCCTCACGAACGGGAACCACACCCACGCATTAACTTCCACGGCGGCCTTCGTCGCCTCGTGCAAAGCGATCGACTGCCAGGCGATCATGCAACTCCCTGTGGAGATCGACTCCCCGTCGACGGCCGCCTACTATGCTAACTACGTAGCCCAGACGCTAGACCTCCAGCCCGCCTATTGGGACCTCGGCGACGCGCCCGCCGGTTGGACCCACTTTGACGTCCCGTGGTCCGAGTGGGGCTCCGAGGGAGGGGGGAACACGACCCCCGCGCCCTTTGCCAACGAGGTCCACGCCTACATTCAGGCGGTCCTGCAGGTGGACCCGGCTGCCAAGTTCATCGCCCTGGGCGCGGGACTGGCCCAGCCCGACTACTCGATGCCGTGGGTGGAGGAGCTGGCCAAGATCGATGGGCATGAACTCTCCGGCATCTCGGTACATTCCTACGTCCTGAAGGGTCCCTCGAACCCCACGGATGCCGAATTGTTCATGAATCTTACAGGGTCGTACTCCCTACCCGTCCAGATCTCGGCCGATCGCGAGTTCATCCGAGCCGCGTGCCCGAACTGCACCAACCTCCAAGTGTTCGTCACCGAGATTAATGCGGCCGAGGATAGTTCGTTCGAGACGCTCCTCGGGACGTTTGCCGGCACGTTGTACCTGGCGGCCGAAACGGTCCAAGGACTCACCCTAAACGCGACCAACCTGGACTGGTTCTGCTATGATTGCAACTACTCGGGCGCCTGGTCGCTGGGACCGCAAAAGTGGCAGATGCAGTACTACCTGTTCAGCGACATCATGACCCAGCTCGGCACGGAGACCCTTCCCACGAACGTGACCGGTCCGTCGACGCTCTACGGAGTGGCGACCTACGACGAGTCCGGCCTCGCGCTGCTACTCGTGAACGTGAACACGACCTCCGCCGTGAACGTTAACATCGAAAAGTCGGGATTCAAGATGGAGCAGTCCGGCATCACCGAATACTCGTGGGCAAACGGCGCCGAGCTGCCGACAAGCTCTAGCGTGACCCTCAACGGGACGGTGACGCTCGCGCCGATGTCTCTGATGCTGCTTACGACCGAGCCGCCGTCTGTCGCAAGGTATCCAGTGACGCTCACGACGAGCCCGTCGACGTGTGGGACGATCGCGTTCAACGGGACGGGGTACACGGACGGTCAGTCGGTGCAAGTGACGGCCGGTGCTTATCCGGTCTCTGCGACGGCCTGCACGGGCTACACGCTCGAGAGCATTGTCGGTAGCGGGTCCGTGACCGTGAGCTCGGGGATGGCGACGGTGAGCGGAGCCGGGGGAATCGCGGC
>JBARJD010000055.1:0-16702 GCA_049800095.1 Thermoplasmata archaeon
CCCCAAGGCGCCGCCGCCCGTCCGCGTCCCGAACCCTGCAGGCCGCGTGCCGGCCGGTGCCGGTGGACCGATCGCTCCCCCTCCGCGAACACCGCCCCAACAACCCTCGGACCCTCTCGGGAACCTGTGGTGAGTGAGGCGGAACAGACCGAGCAGGACGCTGAACCCCGGGGCCAGCGGTTCCCCCCCGCCGGCCCCGCTAACCCCTTCTTCTCTTTTCCCAAATCTCTCTTCGGACCAGTCCGGCCCGCAGCCTTCCCGTTCAAGTTATAAGCACGAATCCGTGTGTATATTCGATGGAAGCCTCGGCTCCGGCGTACGGACGTTGGTTCGATGAAGCGCAGGTCGCCGGGCTGTCGAAAGAGCTGGGCGACCCGCCCGAGTTCGCCCTCCTCCGGAAGACCGCGTTCGAGGCGTTCCTTACACTGCCGATCGAACCCGACCCGCTCTACCGAAAGTACGCCTACTTTCGAGGCACCGACCTAACGGATGTCTCCCCGAGCTCCGGCGGAAGCACGGTGGGCCTCCCTCCCTTGCCAGCTCATGTCATCCGCGTCGTCCATGACGGCACGGGCTCGCGCCTGGAGGTCCCAGAGGAGTTCCGCGCGGCGGGCGTCCAGGTTCGCACACTCCCCCACATACTTCGCGCCGGAGACGAGGTCGTGTCGGCGGTTCTTCATGGAGTCGACGTCAAGGGCAAGCGCGTCGACAAGTTCGAAGCCCTGAGTACGGCATTCTTGAACCGCGGTCTGGAGGTCGATGTGCCGGCACATTGCCCTTTCCCGGTCCGGATCCAGGACCTTACGATCCTCTCCCGGCCCCGTGAGGCGCTCGCGGTCCGGCGGCACATCCATGCCGGCGCTCAAAGCCGGGTCATCGTCTCGGAGGAGGTCTATAGCACTGGAGAGGCATCCGGCCAGCGCTACTACGGCTCCGTGGTCCGTGCCGAGTCCGACGAGTCCGCTCGGCTGGCGTACCTGTCCGTGCATGCGCCGGACGAAAAGGTCGTTTCATCCTATTCCCGAAGCGCGACGATCGGGCCGAACTCGCAACTCTCCTGGGTATCGGCGGGCCTGGGGGGATTCCGGACCCGTAGCCGCAACTACTCCGACATCGTCGGGAACGGAGGAGACCTGAGCGACCTGCAGTCGTTCTACGGCGACAACCAGCAGGCCTACGACAGTTACGTGCAGATCACCCACATCGGGACCGATACCCACGGCCAATCCATCACCCGCGGCGTCTTCCGGGACGAATCACGCGGCGTCAGCCGGGGAATGGCCCGCATGGAGAAGGAGGCGCGCAAGACCATCAGCTACCTCTCCGAGCATGCCATGCTCCTCTCGAAGGGAGCCCGCTCGGACACGATCCCCGTGCTCGAGATCCTTTGCCGGGACGTCAAGGCGACGCACTCCTCGTCGGTGGCGCCCGTCGACCCCGAGCGGGTGTTCTACCTCGAGTCTCGTGGCATTCCCCGCCAACAGGCGATCCGAATGATCAGCGAAGGCTTCCTATCCTACGTCTTCGACCGCGCGCCAATCGCGGGCCTCCGGGAGTACCTGTACCCCCACCTCACGACCCGCTGGGAGGGTCGCCAGGTCGCTTGGACCGACGGCGGCTACCCGGCGTTGCCGGCCTTGGAGCTTCTCGGCGTCGAGAGCGGCAACGATTGGCGCTTCGACACGAAGCTGCGGTAAGGTTGGCTCAGCCGACCGCGCCGATCATCTCGAGCTGGATCAACCGGTTGAGCTCGAGGGCGTAGTCCATCGGGAGCTCCTTCGCGAATTCCGCGAGGAAGCCCATCAGGATCAGGTGGATCGCGTCGTTCTCGTTGAGCCCGCGGCTCATGAGGTAGAAGATCTGCTCCTCGCCGATCTTTCCGACCACGGCCTCGTGGGTGATGGTCGCGTCCTCTTCGTGGATCTCATTGTACGGATACGTGTCCGAGCGGCTGAGGTCGTCCGGGAGCAACGCGTCGCAGCGGACGGCGGCCTTCACGCCACTCGCCCCCTTGGCGACCCGGAGCAGGCCCCGGTAGCTCGTCTGGCCCCCGCGGATGGCGATCGACTTGGAGATGATCTTGCTCGACGTGTCCGGCGCGAGGTGGACGGCCTTCGCGCCGGAGTCGATGATCTGCCCCGCCGAGGCGAACGCGACCGACAGGATGTCGGCGCGGGCACCGCGGCCCTTGAGGAAGACCGAGGGATACTTCATCGTCACCTTCGAGCCCATGTTCCCGTCGACCCACTCGACGAGCGCGCCCTCTTCGGCGATGGCGCGCTTGGTGACGAGGTTGTAGACGTTCTTCGACCAGTTCTGGACGGTGGTGTACCGCACCTTCGCGTACGGCTCGGCGATGACCTCGACGACCGCCGCATGCAGGGAGTCGGTGGAGTAGACCGGCGCGGTGCACCCTTCAATATAGTGGACCTTGGCGCCCCGGTCGGCGATGATCAGCGTGCGCTCGAACTGACCGACGTTCTTCGCGTTGATCCGGAAGTAGGCCTGGAGCGGGATGCCGGCGTCGACGCCCGGCGGCACGTAGACAAAGCTGCCCCCCGACCAGACGGCCGAGTTGAGGGCGGAAAACTTGTTGTCGTTGAAAGGAACGATCTTCCCGAAGTACTTCTGGACGATGTCGGGGTACTCCTTCACCGCGGTGTCGGTGTCGGTGAAAATGACGCCCTTCTTCTGAAGGTCCTCGCGGATCTTGTGGTAAACGGTGCCCGAATCGTACTGGGCGCCAACGCCGCCGAAGAACTCGCGCTCGGCTTTCGGGATTCCGAGCTTGTCGAAGGTGTTCTTGATGTCGGCCGGGAGGTCGTCCCAGCTCTTCTTCGTGTCCCCCTCGGCGAGGGGATTCGCATAGTAGGTGTAAGCATCGAAGTCGATGTCCGACAAGTCCGGGCCCCAGTCCGGCATCGGCTTGTCGACGAAGTTCTCGTACGCCCGGAGACGGTAGTCAAGCAGCCACTGGGGTTCGTCCTTGATCTTCGAGATTTGCTCGACGATCTCGCGCGAGAGCCCCTTGGCGATCCGGACCTTGTAGGTCTCGGGATTCTTGAAGTCGTAGCGAGTGTAATCGAGCGGCTGGAACTCTGCGACCGTCTGCGCCATAACGACTCCAGTAATTCCATCACCTATGTGTATTTAAATAAGGCGTAGTCCCGGGGCCGACATCCCCGGGCCGCCCTGACGGTGGGGGGTTGTCGCTCAGACCGCGAAGACCTTGTTGACCTTTTCCAGCGCCACGAAAAGCCGGTCGATTTCATCGGTGGTATTGTAGAGGTAGACGCTGGCCCGGCATAGGGCAGGGACCTGGAGCCGCTCCATGAGCGGCTGGGCGCAGTGATGGCCGCTCCGGATCGCGATGCCCTCCTGGTCGAGGATCGTCGCGACGTCGTGCGGGTGAATGCCTTTGACAGAGAAACAGAGCACCGACTCGTGGTCGCCGGAGATCGGCGGCCCGTAGATCCGAATCGTGTCTGGGAACCGTTCGCGGGCGATGCGGCTGGCCCGTTCCAAGAGTCGGTGCTCGTGGGCCGCCAAATCCTCCCATCCCGCCCGTTCGAGATAGTCAAGGGCGACCGAGAGCGTGCAGGCCCCTGCGACATTCGGGGTTCCGGCCTCGAACCGGGCCGGTGGGTCCGCATAGTCCACGCGGTCCGTGTGCACGGACCGGATCATTTCTCCTCCGCCCATGAAGGGCGGAAGCTCCCGAAGCAGCTCGGACCGTCCCCAGAGAACGCCGATCCCCATGGGACCGAGTGCCTTGTGACCCGAGAAAGCGACGAAGTCCGCGCCGAGCTTCTCGACGTCCACTGGCCGATGCGGAGCCGACTGGGCGGCGTCCACGACCACGACCGACCCAGCGGCGTGGGCCCGGTCGGCGATCTCCCGCACCGGATTGACTGTCCCGAGCACGTTGGAAACATGCGAGAGGGTCACCACCTTGGCGGTGTTGTCCAGCGCCGCGTCGTACTCCTCGAGCTTGAGGCGCCCGTCCTCATCGATGTCGATGAATTGGAGGTCGACCCCGGATCGCTCCCGGAGCATGTGCCAGGGGACGATGTTGGAGTGGTGCTCCATCACAGTGGTCACCACGCGACCGCCGTGTTGCAAGCGAGTCCGACCGAGCCCGGCGGCGACGACGTTGAGGGCCTCGGTCGTCCCGCGGACGAAGACGATCTCCTGGGGGTCCCGCACGTGCAGGAATCGGGCCATCCGCTCCCGGGCCTTCTCGTAGGCATCGGTCGCCTCCTCCGACAGTCCGTAGACGCCTCGATGAACGTTCGCGTTGCGCTCCTCGTAGAACTCTCGCTCCGCGTCGAGGACCACGGTAGGCTTCTGTGAAGAGGCCGCCGAATCCAGGTACGCCAGAGGGTGTCCGTGGAAGGTCCGGCGAAGGATCGGAAAATCCTGGCGGATCCGTTCAACGTCCATGGACTAGGTTGCACCCTCGAGCGCTCGTCGTTGCCCGATCGGGTCGCCGAGGCGCCTCAGGCCAGAGGCGGAACGGAAGGCTTCACCCAGTCGTAGCCGCGCGACTCAAGCTCGAGGGCGAGCTCTCGACCGCCCGAGAGCGCTACGACGCCGTCGACCATCACGTGGACCTTGTCGGGGTTGAGGTACTTCAGGATCCGCTGGTAGTGTGTGATCACGAGGATCCCCATCTCGGGACGCTCCTTCTGGACCTTCGACACCGTCTCTCCGACGGCCTTGACCGCATCGATATCGAGCCCCGAGTCCGGTTCGTCCAGGACTGCGATGGTCGGGTCGAGCGTGGCCATTTGCAGGATCTCCGACCGCTTCTTCTCCCCGCCGGAGAAGCCCTCGTTGAGAGAGCGCTTGAGCCAGGACTTGTCCATGTCGAGGTACCCGAGGTGGGTAGTGAGCTGGTCGTCGAACACCGTGGTGTCGACGTCTGGCTCCGGATGCCGCTGGGCGTAGGCGGTCCACAGAAACTTCGCCATCGAGAGACCCGAGATCTCCTGAGGATACTGGAATCCGAGGAAGAGGCCGAGCTTGGCCCGTTTGTCGACCGGGAGCTTGAGGAGGTCCTGTCCATCGAGCGTGACCTCCCCCGAGGTCACCTTGTACTTCGGGTGGCCCATGAGGCAGTACGCGAGGGTGCTCTTCCCGGAGCCGTTCGGTCCCATGATCGCGGCGAGCTCTCCCGATTTGATCTCCATCGAGACGCCCTTGAGGATCTCCTTGCCCGCAATCTCGGCGTGCAGGTCGTGGATCGTGAGCGTGTGCTGGAGGGTTCCGGGGGTCGCCATCGTAGGCCTCACGCGTTTGAGCCCGGTCGTCTATTAAAGCATATTGTGGTGTGTAAAATCGGGAAAGTCCATATAGCGCACTCCCCTGTTCTCCCTCAGGGTAGCGATGGGAGCCGGCGACCTGGTCTTGACGGACGGTACTCGCGGGAAGATCATCGAGGCCCTTGCGGTCTCGCCACGAAGCGCTCGCGACCTCGCTCGAAACCTCGGGATCCAGGAAAGCGCGGTTCGGGGCCACTTGGACCGGCTCGAGGACCGAGGCCTGGTTTCTCCGTCGTTCCATCGGGAAGGGGTGGGCCGCCCCAAGAAGCGGTACGTTCTGACCTCCCAGGGCCAAGACCTCTTTCCCCGCCAGTACGAGCTCCTGCTTGACTCCGTGATGGAGGAGCTCCTCGCTCAGGAAGGGGAAGGATACACCTCGGCCCTCTTCGCCGAAGCGGCCCGCCGCATGGCGAGGCAGATAGCCGCCGAGGTCTCCCCGGAGTTGCCGAAAGAGGACCGGATCAGCGCGCTCGTGGATGCCCTCAACAAGCTAGGTTTCCGGGCGGAGGCCCAAACGCTCCCCGACGGTGAGGTCCGGATCAACCGGACGAACTGCGTCTTCCGGCACACTGCCCTGACCCACGCGTACTTGCTCTGCGAGGTCTTCGACAAACATCTGACCGAGGCCCTCCTGGGACAGTCCGGCCTGCAGCTTGAGGACTCGATCACGCGGGGCGGGCTGACGTGCACTCATCTCATCCAGCTCCGGTAGTACCTGCGAACGCCGGCTCGGCCTCCGGCGACTCCGCCTTACCAACCGCAGCCTGGTTCGGAGGCGTGGGTCATACCCCGCTGTTGCGGTTCGGGCGAATCGGCTACGAGCTGCCCCCCGAAATCGAACTCTGGGGAAAGGCCGAGTTTCTGAACCCCACCGGCTCGGTCAAGGACCGGGCGGCCTTCAGCATCGTCGGGAGGGCGCTGTCGTCGGGCGATCTCCGTCCAGGACGTACATTGATCGACGCGTCGAGCGGGAACACCGGCATCTCGTACGCAATGCTGGGAGCGCGGCTCCGGTTTCCCGTCGCAATCTGCCTGCCTCGAAACGCCAGCCCCGAGCGCATACAACAGCTCAAGGCCTATGGCGCCGAGATCATTTTCACCGACCCCGCCGAGGGAACCGACGGGGCCCAGCGTGAGGCGCGTCGCCTTGTCTCGGAAGATCCGGCCCGGTACTACTACGCGGATCAATACAATCACCCCGCGAACCCGAAGGCCCACTTCACCGGCACGGGACCCGAGATCTGGGAACAATCCGCCGGGAGAATCACCCATCTCGTCGCCGGTGTGGGCACGGGCGGAACGATCTCTGGGGTGGGTCGGTTCCTCAAGCAGGTCTCCCCCGCGGTCCGGATCATTGGCGTCGAACCGGAAGGACCGATGCACGGGATTGAAGGGTTGAAGCACCTGCCCACGGCCTTGCGACCGGGAACGTATGACGCGAAGTGGGTCGATGAAACGATCCGGGTCGCGACCGAGGACGCGCAAGCGATGACGCGCCGCCTCGCCCGCGAGGAAGGGCTCTTCGTCGGAACGTCGTCGGGAGCGGCCGTGACGGCAATGCTCTCGACTGCGGCGCAGGCGGAAAGGCCGGCCTTCCTTGTCGCGATCCTTCCGGACGGCGGGGACCGATACCTCTCGGAACGCTACTGGGAGGAACCTCCGTGAGGGTTGTGGTCCCGGCCAATCTCGTGGAGGAAATCCGCCGTCACGGAGAGGCCACCTACCCCGAGGAGTGCTGCGGATTTCTGGTCGCGAAGGACCCGTCACCCGACGCGGCCGAGCACCGCCGGATCGTGCGCGTGACACCGATGGAGAACCGAATGGAAGGAGCCAGAGGTCGTCGCTTCGTGATCCCACCGGAGGAGCTTCGACGATTCGAGATTTCGTTAGACGGCACGGGCGAAGCCGTCGTCGGGTTCTATCACTCCCATCCCGACCATCCGGCCGTGCCCTCGCTGTTCGACCAAGAACACGCATGGCCTTGGTACACCTACCTCGTCCTTGCAGTGGCGCACGGACGGGCCGGAGATATCGGGGCGTTCGAGCTCGACGCGGAGGATCGTCGCTTCGCACCCGTAGCGTGGGCCACTCAGCTCGACGACCTTCGCCCGAAGTGAAGCATGGGTAACGGAGGGAGTAATATCGACGAAGCCAGAAGAGGCCCATCTCCCATGTCAAAAGTCCAGGTCCGTGTCCCCACCCCGCTTCGCAGCTTTACGGGAGGCGCCGCGATGGCGGAGGCGGAGGGGTCGACCGTCGGCGAAGTGCTGCGAGCGCTTGTCCAGGAGCATCGGCCGCTCGAGAAGCATCTCTATGGCTCCGGGGGGCAGCTTCGGAATTTCGTCACCGTCTACCTCAACGACGAAGACGTACGATACCTGGAACGGGAAGCGACGCCCGTCCACAACGGTGACGTGCTGAGCATTGTTCCGGCTATCGCCGGCGGGGCACCAGCGGAGGCGATCCGTTCGGCGGGTCGCCTGGCGCCTCTGGTCGGTTTGGCCAACGGGGAGGAGGAACTCGGTCCGCCGCTGACGCGGGACCAATTGCGCCGGTACAGTCGCCACCTGTTGCTCCCGGAAGTGGGCGTGCGCGGACAACGACGGTTGCGGGCGTCCAAAGTGCTCCTCGTGGGGGCCGGGGGACTAGGTTCTCCCGCGGCGCTCTATCTCGCTGCGGCGGGCGTCGGCGAGATCGGACTCGTCGATTTCGACAAAGTGGAGGCGTCGAATCTTCAGCGTCAAGTGATGTTTGGAACCCGGGACATAGGGCGGCCCAAACTCGACGCGGCCCGCGACCGGCTCCTGGACCTGAATCCGGACGTGACGGTCCGAACGTACGATCAGCATCTGTCGAGCGAGAACGCCCTTGAGACCCTCCGGCCATACGATGTGATACTCGATGGCACCGACAATTTTCCGACGCGGTATCTCGTCAACGACGCCTCGGTGCTGTTGGGTAAGCCGAACGTCTACGGTTCGATATATAGGTTCGAAGGTCAAGCGAGCGTATTCGACGCGCGCCGCGGTCCCTGCTATCGGTGTCTCTATCCGGAACCTCCTCCCCCCGGACTCGTTCCGTCGTGCGCCGAGGGCGGTGTGTTGGGGGTTCTCCCGGGGCTCATCGGTACCATCCAGGCGACCGAGACGGTGAAGCTACTCTTGGGAATCGGGGAGCCCTTGATCGGCCGCCTCCTGCTCTTCGACGCCCTGTCACTCCGGTTCCGGGAGCTCCGACTTCGGAAGAATCCGGACTGCGTGGTCTGCGGAACGCATCCGACACAGACCGGCTTGATCGACTATCCGGCGTTTTGCGGGATCGGTTCGGAGTCAGACGTTGCGACCGCCGGCGCGATCCCCGAAATCTCCCCCGAAACGCTCGCGGCGCGGCTTTCCGGTGAGGATCCGCCAATGGTCATAGACGTACGGAATCCGTCGGAGTGGGAGATCGTCCATCTCCCGGGCGCGACCCTCATCCCGCTCCCCGAGCTTCCCCAGCGCGTCACCGAGCTCGCCCGGGCCCATGAGGTCGTTCTGTACTGCCACACCGGTCGCCGCTCCTCCCAGGGCGCGCAGCTCCTGCTGGAGTTGGGCTTCACCCATGTCTCCAGCTTGACCGGAGGCATCGAAGGCTGGGCGCAGAAGATCGACCCGACGATGGCCCGCTACTGACCTCCGCCACGGTGGTCAACTCCAAGCATAGATTCTTAGCCCGGGGGGAATTGGCCGACCCGTGCGGTCACTCTCTCGGACCTTGGCTCGGAGGGGAGGGAGACTTCTTCCTTTGCTCTCCGTGGCGCTCGTGCTCGTGTTTCTGGCTCCCTACGGGATCGGTTTCATGTCCCAAGCGCGCGGGGCGGCCCCGGCGGTAGCCCCGGCATTGGTGAATGGCGCCTCGGGCTACGTGACATGGAACGGAATCAACGCGAACACGGCCCCGAACCCGTCGTCTGCCATCGCCTGGTCGTTCAGCACCGTGGCGACGGTGCAGTTCGTGTTCACCGGCCCGCTGACCGGCGTGGGGGTTTCTCAGGCCTTCCTCGTGATCCTTTTCCTCGGTTTCCCGGCGTATACGAAGCAAACGGTCGAGTCCACGCCCTTCTTGGCGACGGGCGGAACGATCAGCATGACCTACGACCTCACGCAGTTCAAGTGGTACCTCCAGGGTGTGTACGAGCTCCACGCCTACCTCGAGAACCCGGCGGGAAACAGTCTCTTCAGTGAGAACTTTTACGTGCGAGTCACCCAGCCCTACGACCTTGTGGTGGCGACCGTCGGGCTGCTGCTCCTTGCGATTGCCGAGCTGTACCTAATCGCCACCGTCGGCCCTCGGGCGGGGGACAAGGTTCGGAAGGCACCGCCCACCCGCACGCCGAAGGACGACAGCGCGGAGACGTCCGCCGACACGGGCACGCCTCCGCCGGAGAATTCTTGAGATGGGCGCGGGCAGCAGCGCCGCAGGCAGCGGACTTGTCGTGGGCCTGTGCCTCGTCTTCCTGGGCCAACAGTTCGGCTTCTTTGACCTCAGCAGTCTCGTGATCGGCATCATCTACCTCGTCGCGTTCGCCGTCGTATTCGCCGTGGTCTTCGGCCTCGTCGGCGTCTGGCTGGGCGCCCGCTACCTGCGGAAGCACGCCGCGGGACTGACCGCGTGGCAATCGAAGAGTAGCGCGTCGGCGACGGACACCGACCCGCCCGCCAAGTGAGACCGGGGCAGCGGGTCCCGACTCACTCAGGGGAACCCTCGATGTCGACCTCGGGGTGATAGGATCGCACCCGGCGGTCGAGCTCGGTCGTGAAACCGATCGGGTCTTGGGGTGAGATGAACACGGGGACGCCGCTACCTCCGGAAACGAGGAGGCCTTCCGAACTCGTGTGGACGGTATCGAACGGCCCGAGTCGCGGGCTCCACATGCGACCCCGCCAACCCCAGCTTCCGATGAAGCTCACCGGGGCGAGGTCTCGAAGGTTGGCCGGCGAGACATGCCGGATCTCGTCGATCGGGATCCGGCGGCTGCCGAAAATGCGGGCCGCGGTAAAGGTCCGGGAATCGAGCCAATAGCGGGTCGACAGGTATCGCCCGAGGTAGACGATGAGGGCGGCGTCCAGCACCTCCGCGATGAGGGGGGTCGTCAGGCGGTACGTGCCGAGGTACGTGATCGCTCCGATGAGGACGAGGTAGAACCCGACGATCCCTGCGGAGAGTCGGGCCGGCATCCGAAAGGGACGGGGTCGTTTGGGGCGTCGCCCGTCGGTGCCCGGCTTCGCCGCGGGGTCAGGCGACGGCTTCGTAGTAGTACTCCCCCTTGGCCCGCTGTTCTCGGTCGAGGACCGAATCCTCCTGGTTGATCCGGGGGCGCAGGGTCTCCGGGTCTCGACGGAAGGTCACCTCGACCTGACGCAGCAGGCGGTTCATTCCCTCGCGCATCGCGAACGGGCCGTCGCCGCGCCCGGCCCGTCCCTCGGTGCCCTCCGGCGCGAAGACCATGAGCCCGTCACAGGCCAGGTCGAGGAAATAGACGTCATGGTCGACAACGAGCGCCGTCGCGCTGTCATGTTCCACGCGTCGGCGGATGAGGCGAGCCATGTTCATCCGTTCGTCCGAGTCGAGGTACGCGGACGGCTCATCGAGCAGATACAGCGTCGCCCGTCGCGCGAGCGTGAGCGCCACCGCGGCCCGCTGGAGCTCGCCCCCCGACAGATCGGGCAAGGCGACGTCCATGACGCTGTCCAATCGCAGGGCCGGGATCAACTCTTTCTCCAGCGCACCCACGTCGAACTGGGGGTCGCTTCCCAACGCGCCGAGGCGCTCGCGGAGGCTCGCGGCCTGCGTCGCCTTCAGGTATTGGGGTTTGTAGCTCACGGTGACGCCGGAGGGGGGGGTCCCCGACGTGGGAATCTCGACACCGGCGAGCATCTTCACGAACGTCGTCTTTCCGGTGGCGTTCGGGCCTACGATCCCGAGTGTCTCCCCCTTGGGAAGAGTTCCTCCGCCGACTCGAACGTGAAAGGCGGGGTACTCCTTCTCCATCGGCCCGAATTGCACCTTCGCGCTCCGTTGGGCCGCCGGCTTGGGGGGGTGCGCGGTGAACCGTATCGTCTCGGTCCGGAACCGCACGTTCTCGTCGCGCAGATAGCCGGTGAGGTAGGTGTTGATCGCCGTCCGCATCGGCAACGGATGAGAGATCACTCCGAAAGCGGCCTCCTCTCCGTAGAGCAGGTGCGACTTATCGGCCAAGTAGTCGAGCAACGCGAGATCATGCTCGACCACGATCACGCTCTTGTGCTGACCCAAGCGACGCAGCACCCGAGCGATCTCGAGGCGATGGACGATGTCGAGGTAGCTCGACGGCTCGTCGAACAGGTAGAGGTCGGCGTCGGTGGCCAGCGTGCGAGCGATCGCGGCGAGCTGGAGCTCGCCGCCCGACAGCTCACTGACCGGCCGCGTCTCCTTCCCCGACAGACCGACGGATGCGAGCGCCGCGGAGGGCGCTCCGCCGGCTCCCCCCACGAATTCCGACACCGTTTGCCGAGTCTCCGATAGCCGGTCGACGTACTGGGGCTTGATCGCGGCGCGAAGCTCCCCGCGCGCGATGCGCTGGAAGTGACTCTGGAGCGAGGTCCCGCGGAAATGCTCGACGACTGCTTCCCACGTGCCGGGCCGGTTGTAATCGCCCAAGTTCGGAATCTCGACGCCGGCAAGAATCCGGAGAGCCGTGGATTTGCCGGTACCGTTCGGACCGAGGAGGCCCACGATGCCTTGGGGAGCGGGCAAGGGTAGCCGATACAGCCGGAAGCCGTTGTAGCCGTAGCGATGCACGATCTCGGATTCATCGGCCTCTGGCGTGTTGAGAATCTTGATCGCGTCGAACGGGCATTTGTGCACGCAGATGCCGCAGCCAATGCACAGCGTCTCGGAAATGATCGGCTTGCCTGTCGGACCCTCGATGATACACTCCTGGCCCATCCGGACCGGTGGACAGTAGGCCTGGCACTCCCACTGGCACTCCGTGGGGTGGCAACGGTCGTTGAGGAGGATCGCGATCCGCGCCATCGCACTACCGTCCGGCCGAATCGGAGACGACACGGCCGTCGCGCATGACGATATGTCGCGTCGCGCGGGCGGCGACGGTCGGATTGTGGGTCACGACCACGACGGCGGCCCCGGAGGCCCGGTGCGCCTCCTCGAGAAGGTCGAGGACCTGCTGAGCGCGCACTGAGTCGAGCTCGCCGGTCGGTTCATCGGCCAGGAGCAACTGGGGGGAGTTGGCTAGGGCCCGCGCGATCGCGACGCGTTGTTCCTCTCCGCCGGAGAGCTGGTGCGGGAACGACCTTTCCCTGTCGGAAAGTCCCACCTGGGCCAACAGTTGCTGGGCGCGACGTCGTCGTTCAGGTCCCGCGACGCGCCGCGCCTGGAGGGGGAGTTCGACGTTTTCAAGAGCGGTCAAGGTCGGCAGAAGATAGAACCGTTGAAAGATGAAGCCGATGCCGGTGCGGCGTAGGCGCGTGCGTTCCCGTTCCGGCAAACGCTCCACGGGCGCTCCCTGCCAAAGCACACGCCCCTCCGTCGGTACGTCGAGGAGCCCGAGCAGGTTCAGAAGCGTGGTCTTGCCGGAGCCCGAGGGGCCCTCGACCGAAAGGTACTCCCCGGGGACGATGGTCAGGTCCATCCCATCGAGCGCACGCACCTCATCGGGCTCACCTGCATGGTAGACCCGTCGGACGTGCTCAAGGCGAATCGTGGCGGAAGCGGAGGAGCTCATCTCAGCACCTCAGGCAACGAGAGCTTCAAGGCCCGGCGTACCGGCAGTGCGCTCGCGAGAAGTGCCAACGCCACGAGTGCCGCCGCAAGGAGTCCCAGTTCGGTGGGCTCGAACACCGCGAGACCGGCGATCTGGGAGATCGTGGAGGATCCGTACCGGGCGAGTAGTTCCACCGTGATCACCCCTCCGGCGATGCCGCCGAACACCCCCGCGAGGGTGAGCCCGAGAGCCTCCACTACGATACCGCGGGCCACCATCCAGGCCGGCACTCCGATGGCCCGTCGAATGCCGATGGATTGGCGTTCTTGCTCCACCCGTCTCAATAGGATGATCACGAGAAACAGCAACCCCACGAGGAGCCCGATGGAGGAGAGCCCGACGTAGAACCCGGTGATGACCGCCTGCGCGTTCTGGATCTCGGTGGTTTGCTGCGTAAGGGATGTCACGGAGTAGTACGGAACGAGCTGCTGGATCTCCGAGGCCACGCGGTGGACGGCGGCCGGGTCCGCGGCGAGGGCCGGTACCATACCCACTTGGATACTGTCGGCCGAGTCGAGGAGCGCGCCCGTGGGCGCGTGAGCGAGGCCCACCAGGGACTGTAGTTGCGATAGCGGAAGAAGGGCCACGAATAGTGGAGACGGCCCCAATAACCCCGGGGGTAGGCCGAAGGAGCCCTCAATAGTGAAGGCGCCGCCCGCGCTCGAGTTCGACGAGGGGGAGAGTCCCACCACAGTGCCGCTCGAGAGGTTCAGCGTTTGAAGCAGTGGGGTGGAGAGAAGGAGTTGGTAGCTCCAAGGTCCCGAGTACGTCCCGTTGGCAAAGTGCCTGGAGTCGTCGGGATCGCCGAGGTTGAGGGACGCAGGGAGCAGCGTCCTTTCCGCCGCGCTCTGCGTCGCCGCGAACGCCGTCGGTATGACGCCCTCGGCGAGAACAGGCACCACGCCCCCGCCCGGAGGGAAAAGGTCGATGGGCACGCTGAGGATGGGAGATGCGGCCGCGACGCCACTTACTCCATCGATCTCCTCCGATAGGTTGTGGGCATCGGAGATGCCGTGACTCGCGGCGGAGTCGACCGAGATCGAGAAACCCGCTTGCTCGATCGAGGAGAGTTCATGAGTGTAGACCCCTCCCCCCACGGAGAGTAGCACCACGGGGAGCGCGACCGCGGCCGCTATTGCGGCGATCGCGAGCACGGTCTGTGCGGTCCGGTGCCGCAACGAGCGCCATCGAAGGGACCACCGGATCGCGTTCATGCCGCTCGGAGCTCCTCCGCCACCGGGATCCGAAGGGCGCGGACGAGCGGGATTAGCGAGGCGACGAGTCCGATGAGCAGGACCTCAACCACGCCCTCGGCCAGGACTGAGGTGTTGAACGCAACGAAGGTGAAACCCGTCGGAAGGCCGGACACCAGCCGGCCCAGAAAGTCGTTGAGTAACGTGGCGCCGATGAATCCGAGCGGCAGCCCCACGGCCAAGCCAAGGAGCGCGAGCAGCAACCCCTCCTGTACGACGAAACCTCCGACCTGCGCCCGGGAGTACCCGACGGCCCGCAGCAGCGCCAGCTCACGGCTCCGATCCTCGACGCTCATGAGCAGCACCGTGGCCGTGAAGAGGGTCGCCACGAGGATCCCGATCAGACCGACCAGCGTGCCGAACGTGCGGTAGAGGTCGACGACGTGTTGGATCGCCCCGAGAACGTTTCCGAGGGTGAAGAACGTGATCGCGGGGAAGGCGGCTTCGAGTCGGGCCTGGTCCTGGCTTGCGAGCGTCGGGTCCACCAGATGAATCAGCACGAGCGAGGCATAATCGGTCCATGCGGTGTTGCCGCCGACCACCTGCTGGAGCTCCGAGAGGTAGAACATTCCGAGAGCGGCAGAGGGCAAGAACCAGAATGGGCCGCTCAGTCCGATGACACGGAACGGCGTCGCCTGTGCGAACCAACTCCCGAGCGAAGAGGGACCCGAGGGCGACTGAGCGCTCGCCCAGACCGTGGCATTCGGGCCGATGTGAAGGAGTTGGGCCAGCGCGGTATTGAGCACGACGTCATCGGTCCGGGGCCCCGTGTAGCTACCATTCGCGTAGTGTGGGTCCCCCCCCACGGGGAGATTCGAGCCCGAGACGATGGAAGGAACCTCGAGCCCGGTATTATCTCCCGGGATCCAGCCGATCGAGGTGGCGGTCGCCGGTTGCCACGTCGCGGGCACCGAACTGCCGTTGGCGGACGAGTTACTGGCCGCGAAGAGAGAGGCGTTGGCGAACACGAGGGACGAAACCAGCCACGGGCTGGCGGTAGCTACGTTCGGGTCGCTTGCGGGGATCTCACGGGCGAGCTGGTGCGCTCCCGTCAGCGGGGGGAAGCTGGTGGTCGATAGAGATGTGTTCGTACTGGTGCCCAACAGGTCGACCCCGCTCGACGTCGCGAGTCGGAAGGCGCTGGCTTGGATGCCCGCGGACACAGAGAGGAGAACCAAGACGAGCGCCGTCGCGAGCCCAATCCCCAAGGCCGTCAGCGCGGTGCGGCCCGCGCGCCGTCGAAGTGCGTCGGCGGAGTAGTGCATGGTCGGGACTCTCGCGACCGCCTAGGTCGCCGATGTCTTCCGAAGGTCGCCGAGAGAGGCTTGATGCGCGGCGACCACGTCGTACTTGTGGATCGACTCTTCGCTGACGGTTCGGGCCCGGACGAATGCGGTGTCCGGTACGTTGGCAAATCCGGTCGCCACACGTTGGAGCAAGTCCCGCAGGACGTCCTCGACGAATTTGGGATGGCGGTGAGCCTGGATCACCATCTGTGCCTCGTCGCCTCGCTTGAGGATTGCATACGTCGGGCTCGACTGGGCGGCCTCTATCGTGTCAATGAGGTGGTCGACCTCAATTTCGACATCGTCGTTCAGGTCGAAGATCAGCCGGGTCCGGTTCCGCTGGTTGTGCGTGATCATCGGCATGGACTTCATCGACGGGTCTCGCAAGAGCGGAAACTCTTCCGAGAGCGCTTCCCGGGCGGTCTCCATCGCGCAAGGGCAGGCCGTCATCCCAACGGCCTCGGCACCGATTGACTTCGTCACCATGATCGGCCCTTCAGGTTGGGACCGGGTGCTCCGCGCGGCCGCGAGGAGGGTGTAGTCCTCGAAGCTCTTGCGTTCCTCCGCGATGCCCCGTCGAAGGAAGTATTCGGCCGACGCGTCGACGGTCGCCGTCCGCGCATACGTATGTCGCCCGAGGAGCGCCCGGGCAATCGCGACGCAAGCGGACTCCAAGCTTGGCGCCGGTCGTACGGCGGTCTCGTCGACGATCTCGGCGAGGAGGATCGCGTTGCGGGATAGATCGGACCCTTTCCGATTCGAGGGCAAGTCCACGGCGACGTCAAAGGTCGTGGTCAGGGTAACGACCCGGTCCGGCCGCCGAATGGTCAGGGGCTTCCGGATGCCGGAGAGCCCGACCTGATGGAGTTCAAACCGACCGACCGTCGGTTCCATCGCATGAATGTCTCTCAATGGAAAGGCGGTACTCGGGGCGACTTAAAAGTGGTTCGAAGCGCGAGGATGATTTTGTTGGTGGGTGGGGGGGTTAGAACGTCTATACTAGCCCCGGCGAACATCCCGCAGTGATGAGCGGAATGG
>JBARJD010000056.1:0-8949 GCA_049800095.1 Thermoplasmata archaeon
ATCGCCCGGCGGGCCGACGGGGTCGTACGCTCTCCGAGGAAGTAATCGAACGCTTCGGCGCGACCTTGCGCGATGAGGCCCTCGGGGACCACCAGTCCCGAGCGGAGCTCCTCCGCGAGTCGCGCCCGGGCCAGGAGGCTGCGATACCGGGGATGAGAGGGGGAGATCCGCGTCATCCGGAGGGGACCCGGAAACGCTAGGCCGGCGGGTCGGTGGTTCCGTTCGGCTCGACGGTTCCGTTCGTGGCCGGTCGACCGGCGGCCGGCGCGGCCGCAATCCCGAGATGGGCTTCGAGCGCCCCGAGCCGTTGTTCGAAGGGCAGGAGCGCCTCCTCGAGTGTTTTGGAGACGACGAGCTTGAGGCTCTCCTCCAAGGCCAGGAGGTCACGTCCGAGGTCGGTGATGCGGCGCGCGTTTTCGTTGAGCAAGAGGCGGGTCTGGGTGGAAACACGGTAGGTGTCGGCGACGTCCTTGAGGATCTGCTTCGACCCCTGCGCGAAGGTTTCTACGGACTCGCTGATCGGCTTCCACTTCCGGTCGAGGTTGTCGTTCATGGCGGCGGTGATCCCCGACGTCATCTGCTGGACGGAGCTGTCGATACCCCGTTGGAGCTGCTGGACCAGGTTCCCTTCGAGCGAGTCGAACCGGCCCCGGAAGTCGCTCTCGACGGTGGTTTCCAGTTCCTCGATCCGGGCGAGGCGGTCCTCGAGGGCCTGGAAACGGGCGAGCGTGTTCGAATAGGCAGTCCCGACGAGCGTGTTGATATGCGCTTGCTCCTGCTCGAACGCCCGCAACAGTAGGTGGAGGACCCAGTGCTCCCGCCCCTTCACCTCGGCCAAGGGGCCCCTGTCGAGCCGGTCGCGCTGATCCCGGTTCTCCAGGATCGCTTGGAGCTCCTTCAGGACCTCTGTGCGAATCTGCGGCACCGGTGCCGTGCCCGCAGGTCGACCCGACATTATCCGTCAGATGGACCGAGTGAGGCCAAAAACCTTCGCCCTCGACCGCGGGCGACACACCCGGAGCGGCCCTCGCCCTGCGACCCGACCTGAAGTGGGCCGAGGGATTGGTGTCGCCGTGGTGGTCCCGGTGGCACTGGCATCGACGTCAATGAGAGTCGAAGCCCTCTCCGAGCAGCTCGCGCGCGACGAGCAGTCGGCGGATCTCCGACGTGCCCGCGCCGATCTCCAGTAGTTTCGCGTCGCGCGCGAAGCGCTCGATCGGAAGGTCCCGCATGTAGCCGTATCCGCCGAAGATCTGGATCGCATCCAGAGCGACCCGTGTAGAGGCCTCGGAGGCGAACGTGAGCGCGGTGGCGCTGGCGCGATGGCTCGTCTTGTCTCCGGCGACGGAGGAGAGGGCCTGGTACAGCAGGAGCCGAGAGGCCTCGAGCTGGGCGTACATGTTCGCCAGCTTCTCTTGGATGAGTTCGAAGCGCCCAATCTTCTTCCCGAATTGCTCCCGTTGGCGGGCATACTCCAGACTCCGCTCGAGGCACTCCGCCATGATGCCCACGGGAATGGCCGAGAGGACCGCACGCTCCACGTTGAGGCCGCTCATCATCACGGAGACTCCCTTGTCCTCCGTGCCCACGAGATTGGTCTGCGGGACTTTGCAGTCTTGGAAGACCAGCTCCCCGGTGGGGGAGCCGCGCATGCCCATTTTATCGAGCGAGCGCGAAACGGAGAACCCGGGGGAATCGCGTGGGACGATGAACGCACTGATTCCTTTCGGCCCCTGGTCAGGCTTTGTCTTGGCGTACACCAACAGCGTGTCCGCCACCGGCCCGTTGGTGATGAACTGCTTCGACCCGTTGAGTACGTAGTGCTCCCCCTGGTGTTCGGCGCGGGTCTGGAGGGATACCGCATCGGAGCCGGCCATCGGCTCGGTGAGCGCCAACGCGCCGATGGCGCGTCCGGCGACGAGATCCGGCAGGAATCTCTGGTGCTGGTCGGCGTTCCCGTTCCGGTAGAGGCTGTCGGCGCACAGGTTCGAATGGGCCCCGACGCTCAGGGCCAGCGCGGGGCTGGCCCGCGCGATCTCCTCCAGGATCAACGCTTGGGCGCGATAGGTTTGGCCCAGCCCTTCGAACTCGGACGGAATGGTCGGCCCCAGGAACCCCTGCTCCCCGAGACGGGAGAACACATCTCGAGGGAAACGGTCCTCCCGGTCCATCCGGTCCGCAATGGGGCTGATCTCCTTCCGTACGAAACGACGGACGGTCGATTGCAGTTCGACCTCGTCGGGCGAAAGGTCCAGGTTCACGACCGGCCTAGGACACTCGGGCCATAACGGTTGGCAAGCCGGCGCTTAGCGGCGGGCGCGGCGAAGCCCCTGGTGATACTTCCAACGGGGCGAGGGCCGAGGGAAATCGGCGCGGAAGTGCGCCCCGCGGCTCTCCTCCCGCGAAAGTGCCGCGCGGGCGATGAGCAGCGCCGTGAGCGCGGCGTTGGCCGAAGGAGAGGCCAGCTCCGAATCGACCGAGGGTTCCGACCGGTCGCGCCAGTCGTCGAAGCGATTCACGGCCGTTTCCAGCCCCTTCCGCTCTCGAACGATCCCGACGTCATCCCACAGAAGGGCGCCCACCTCCCGGAAGCAGGCCTCCCGATCGTCCCCGCCGTGACCGGGGGGAAGCTCCAGTTGGAGCATCCGGGGCGCGTCGCGGGGACCCCCCTCGGTCGGGTGGTCCAACTGTCGGGCGACTCGCTCGCCGAAGACCACCCCCTCCAGGAGAGAGTTGCTCGCCAACCGGTTCGCGCCGTGTACGCCGGTCGACGCGACCTCGCCGCAGGCCCACAGTCCCGGGAGGGAGGTGCGTCCTTCCAGGTCCGTGGTTACGCCGCCGATCATGTAGTGGGCCATGGGGCTCACCGGGACGAGGTCCCGCGAAGGGTCGATATCGTAGTCGGCCAGGAATCGACAGATGCTGGGGAACCTCGCGTAGAGCCGGTCCCGGGGAATCGCCGTGGCGTCGAGGAAGACGCAGGGATCGCCCGAGTGACGCATTTCCTGGTGGATCGCCCGGCTGACGATATCCCGCGTGGCCAGCTCCGCGTCCGGATGGTACCGCAACAGGAATTGTTCTCCGCTCCGGTTCCGCAGGAGGGCGCCTTCCCCCCGGAGGGCCTCCGTGATCAGGAACCGTGGGGCCCCCTCCCGAGCGAACACCGTCGGGTGGAACTGGATGAACTCCATGTCGGTCACTAGAGCGCCGCTCCGGAACGCGATCGCCACCCCTTCGCCGGTGGCGGTGATCGGGTTCGAGCTCTGCCGATACAGGCTGCCGGTGCCGCCCGTGGCCAGGACGACCGGCCGCGAACGGATCTCCTCCGACTGACCTCCGTCGTCCCGGGAGAGAACCGCGGTGACGGTCCCATCCGCCTCGGCGCGGAGCGCCCGAAGGCGGCATCGCTCGCGCGCCTCGATCCCCGCCTCCAGCACCCGGGCGCGCAGGGTCTCCTCGATCTGCAGTCCGGTCGCGTCGCCGCCGGCATGGAGGATACGCGCCCGCGAGTGGGCGGCCTCGCGTCCCAAAGCGATCCGCCCTTCGATGGTGTCGAACGGAACGCCGTACCGGACGAGGTCGGCGATCCGCTGGGGCGCCTCAGCGGTCAGCACCTGCGCGGCCGCGAGGTCCGCAATTCCCGCCCCGGCGCGGACCGTATCCCTCCGGTGGAGTTCGGTCGTGTCGTCCGGCCCGATCGCGGCGGCGATGCCGCCCTGGGCGTACCGGGTGTTCGACTCGGCGAGTCCGCCCTTGGTCACGATCGTCGGGTGGAGACCTTGCTCGCGCGCCCTGAGTGCGACATACAGGCCGGCAATCCCGCTCCCCACGATCAGCGGGGACCTCGCGTCGTTTCCCATCGGTGCCCCTCACCAGGGTGGGGTAGAAAGGGTCACTCGGCCGGTGAGCGGAACCATCGATAGATGGCGGCGGAGGCGTCCACGGTGAACCCGACCTTCTCGTAAAGTGTTCTCGCGGGGTGGTTCCCCTCCGTGACCCAGAGATGGGCCTTGGGGTAGCCGAGTGCCAGGAAGGCCCGCAGGGTCCGCAGTACGAGGGCTTCGCCTAGTCCCCGGCGCCGAAACTCCGGATCCACGGCCAGGTCGAGCAGGATCCCCGATCGAAGGGATTCCTGACACCCTACGGCGAAGCCCAGCAGCACGCCGGAGCGATCCCGCGCGGCCGGCGAGGCGTCGTCGAGATACTGTCCGAATAGGCCGGCCAACGCGTTTTCCAGGAGCTCCCGATTTCCTTCCGGCGTGCCCGAGAGCAGGGTCTCGTCCGGCGTGCCCCGGTAGGTCCGCCAATCGAGGGCGGTGAGCTCGGCGAAGGGGACATGACGAACGGTCGTCAGCTCCACTCCCTCGGGCCAGCGCGGCTCCGGAGGGGTGGTCGAGTTCGAAAGGGTCCGGACCATCGAGTGCCGGAGCAGCATCGCAAATCGGGGGTCCGCGACGAGCCCCTGGCCGAGCTCCCGTTCGTTGGATTCCGTAAGGCCGGTAGCTCCCATATCGAGTCGATCGATGCCGGCCGGGAGGTGATCGGCCAGGTGCCGGCTGAGTCGGACGAGGTCCGGCACCGCCTCGGCGCCCTGCGTGGCGTGCAGATGCCCGTAGCCCTTCTGGTCCCGGAGCCATAAGATCGCAAGCGCTGTGGGGGAACGGATCTCCCCGCAATACCAGGCGGTCCCGCTGCCCCGCGTAATGGCATCCACCGTGTCGTCGACCCAGCTGGCCGGGAGGATCTCGCCGCGAACGCCCAGCAGATGTCGGATCGTCCCCACGAGATTCCAGAGCTCGTCCCGCGGAAGTTCTTTGGCCGGTCGAATCTCGTTCGGCATGGATCGGATGCGGGTCGGCCTAGGCGGAGCGTAGGTCCGCGATGTGGGCCTTCACGATCTGGGCAATATCCGGAGCCACGGAGGCCTTCTCGGCGGGATTAGAGAGCGTGTCGGTGGAATAGATCTCGTCGGTGACCGCTTTGATCCGCTCGAAGGCGTCCCGGAGGAACAGGCCGTGGGTACAGGCGGCGGTGATGGCGCCGACGTGCCGCTTCGCGAGGAGCCGCGCGGCTTCGACGATCGTTCCGCCCGTCGAGATGACGTCGTCCACGATGACGACGTGCTTGTCCTCGAGCTCGATCGGGACCGATGCCGGGAGCTCCAGTTCGACATGCTCGCTATCGATCCGGTGCTTTTCGAGCGCCATCCAGGGTCGGTCCAACAGCTGTCCCATCCGCCGCGCACGGTCCGTGCCGCCCTTATCCGGGGACACGAGGAGGTCGACTGGCCGTTGCTTGAGAAGGCGGGCAATGGCCGGGATACCGCTCGCTTCGTAGGCCGGCTTCGTGAACGCCCGGAGCGTCTCGGGAGAATGCAGGTCGACGCTCACCACGGCGTCGGCTTCGAGGGCGATATGTTGGGCGAGGGCCTGGGCGGTCGCGGGCTCACCGGGGAAGAACACCCGGTCTTGCCTCGCGTACCCGAAGTACGGGACCACCACGACCAGTCGACGGGCGCCCGACTGCCGCACCGCGTCCTCCAGCATGAGGAGCTCGAGAACGTCCTGGTCGTTCCGCGTCGACTGGACGAGCACGACGTCTTCTCCTTTCAACTGGCCGCCGATCCGAACGTAGAGTTCCCCATCCGGGAACCGCTTGAGGAACGGCATTCCGAATGGGACGTTTCCCAGTTCACGGGAGATCCGTTCGGCGAGGGGGGTCGAGGCCGTACCAGCGATGACGTGCACTCGTTAACCCCCGGACGGGAGCGACCGGGACCGGGGCAAAAACGTTGTGGGAACCGGCTCACCGCGCTCGGAGAGGATTGTGACGCACCAATGGTGCCCAGCGGCCGGGCCCCTCGGCCGGTCCATCTGTCGATGTAGTGGCCGGCAAATGTCGAATTCACGCTCGATGAGTTATAATACACCGACCCGGCCCTCGCCCATTCCTCAAGGAAGCGATGTGGCGAGAGATGTCCGGGAGCGCCTTCGCGGGTTCCAGCCGTTGGCAGCGGCGTCGATCCCGTGGGGTGTCGGACATTCTCGCAGTGATCCTCCTCGTCGCGATCACGGTGGTGCTGGCGGCCGTGCTCTACATTCTAGTAGTGCACTATACCTCATCCGGGACCAACCCCCCCGGCCTTGGGACCTCCCTCGTTTTGTCGGATCCGCAGGAAGCCGTGTCCACCAGCTCTCTCGTCGGGGCCTGTGCCGCCACCCCGTGCAACTTCTACAACATTACCGTCCAGTCGGCAGCGAGCGGGATGGAACTGCACGACCTGTCGTTTGAGATCCAGGGACAAAACGGGGCCAACCTCGTACCGACGGGGGGCATCGTGGTCTTGAATCCGGCCAACAGCCTGGTCGGACAGTACGGGTTCGCCACAGGTTGGACCACCGGCTCCATGGTGGATGTGACGGACATGCTGACCATCATCCTGTACACTTCCGGAGCCTCCCCCCAAAGCCTCTCGGGGGACACCTTGAGGACGATCGGGGTATCCGCGTATTCCGGGTCGATCGATGTCCATATTTTCTAGCGAGACCACCCCGGGCGGCTCCGCAACGGATCGAACCGCCTTCGTGACCTGCCGTGCTTTGAGTGATGGGCTACTGCCTAGCGTGACGTTGAACCGTACCTTCCAAGGTCGCGCTCGTATTGCTCTGATTGGGGCTCGCGTCGTGGTAGCACGGTTCCTGGGCCCGAAATTTGTGCCCCCCCTCGAGGAACTCAATGCGCATGTATACGCATGTCGAATTCGAAAACGTCAATTGCCGACTCCCCCGCCACAGGGTTTAAATAGTGAATCTGGCCCCTCACGGCTCTCTGAGGGGAGAAAGACTCCTCGGAGGAAAACGCGAATGAACATCTGGGGAAAGAAAGAACGAAGCTGGCGCCGGAAGAACGGGCGCGGCGTGTCGCCGATCATCGCAACGATTCTACTCGTCGCGATCACGGTGGTACTGGCCGCTGTCCTGTACATCCTGATCCAGCAGTACACGAAGAGCGGAAACAACGTCACAATTGGGAGCGCGCTCGCGATTGGCGGCTCTACGGACGGGACCGGCCCGACTACGACCAACTTCTACAACATGACGGTAGAGTCGGTCAGTACCACCCTGACGCTGGGCTCGTTCACCTTTGAGGTCAAGTCACCGACCGGGTCGATCCTCGCGGTAGGTAGCGTGATTGGCGGCGTTACAATTGCCACCCTTAAGGTGGTCGTTGTGAACCCGATCAACACTGTCGTAGCGACGTTCACGCCTGGTGCGGCCACGACCTTCGGAGCCGGCTGCGTTGCCCCGACGTACACCACCGCCTGCAGCACCGCCTCGGCGATGACGACCCAGTATACGTTCTCCGTCCAGGTGACCTCGGCCGCGGCGCCGGCGCCCAGCCTTTCCGGCTGCACGCTGGTCGCCCTAGGTCAGGGATCGTTCTCGGGTACGACCTCCGGGACGATCACGTAATCGGCCCGCTCGCGAAACTGGAGCGTCCAACCTTTTCCCTCCTTCCGGCGGACGGTTCACCGTCCTCCGGGGGTCCGATTTTTTAATTCCGAGGCCCGTCGAGCCGCCGTGCTCCTTCAGTTCCTGTGCGGGCTGTGCCCGCGTAGGGAGGGCCGCCCCGGCTCCGTGAGACCCCGCGACTAGTCCCGAGTTCTACAGGGACTCGTCATCGGAGTCTTTCCCAGATTTGGGCTCGGACCTTCGGTGGAACAGGCCCTTCGACTTGCGGACTGCGGGGCGCGGTCGGCCCCGGGAGCGGGAACCGATCGCCGACTTCGAGCGCGCAGCCGGGTGGTTGGGCTTCTTGACGTCCCTGTGGACAGGTGCGGGCCGTTCTGGCTCTTCATCGGAGGGCGCCAGCCACTCGCGGAGGCCCTTCCAACGGCCTCCCGGGGGCCGTTCCTCTGAGTTGGGCCCTTCCTCGACCTCTTCGGCTCGCCCGCGGGCTTCGGCCTCCTCCTCCTCTTTGCGTCGCGGGTCCTCGATCCCCTCGACTCGGAACAGGTAATGAAGCCCGAAACCCCCTAGGACGATGGCCGAGATCGTCAACGCGAGGAACTGCCACGACTGCGGGGGAACCTGCCCCGCATCGCCATCGATCAGGAGCTTGAACGCCCCGACCCAGGGAACCATCCCCCGGGCTACGCCCACGATCCAACTGCCCGCCACGAGGGCCGAGATGCCCGACAGCTGGTCAGTCTCCCCTTGCGGGGGCGACCCCGGGGCGACGTTGTTGTCTCCCATCGTGATGAAGCCGGAGTAGTGGCCTAGCGCTCCCAACGGGATCGTCACAGAGGCATTGCGCCATCCCACGTCGTACAACGTGAGGGTGGTGAGGAGCCCCGTTGAGCCGCAGCCATTGGGGGTCCCCGAGATCGAGTAGCGGGCTCCGGGTTCCGTACCACACGGTAACGGGGCGAGGGACGGCGCGGAGTAATCCTTGGCCGCGGCGTCCCAGATCAGGTAGAGGATTGCCCGGTGAATGACCGGAGTCGCTTGAGTGTCGCCGTTCGGGTGGTACAGAATGACGTCCCCGTATTCTCCGTAGGTGGAGTATCCCGTCTGCTCGCCGACCACGTAGGGAATCACGGCGGAGGCACTGACCTGCTTCACCAACACGAGGTCGCCCGTGTTGATCAACCCGACCGTGTCCCCGGTCCCATGCTGCATGCTGCCGGATTCGACGACGAAGATGGGGGGCCAGTTCGACGTATAGGCGAACAGCGAAACCAGCAGTAGGACAATGATCGCGAGGGCCATCAGAGGCTCGAAGTACCAGCTGTCGCGCGCCCGGAAGAACACTGGACGACGGAAACTCTGAAAAAAGCCGCCTATCCCCGTCCCGCCCTTCTCTTTCTCCTCGGGGTCGACGTCGTCCTCCTCGTCATCGAGATCCGATATCGTCCAGGGCCGGACCGGCCGAGACGCGGCCCTCCGG
>JBARJD010000057.1:0-7617 GCA_049800095.1 Thermoplasmata archaeon
CATGGTGAAATCATTCCCCCGAATGACAATATGGTCGGGCGGTGTCTGCCGAAGGTCGCTGCTCACCGTAGCGGCGGCGCCCACGATCGTCGCGGACATGACCGCGAACGAGTCCGCCGATACCCCCGAGGGCAAGGCGCTGTGGAGCATCCGACCATCGTCGGCGACGATGGCCACCGCGACCGCCTCCAGAGACGTCTTCAGCTGTTCGATCGGCGCTAGCACCGGGGCCGCCATGGATACGATTGTCATTTTCCCCCCCCGGGACGCGCGCAGAATGGGAGCCGCCGCGCCCCAACCACCGAGAATATGCGCTGTCGAACTATATCAAAGGCTGCTTCCAAGTGGAGACGGAATGTGTAGGGGTGCGCATCCTCTGCGTCGGCCTACGTCCGACGCCACCCCGCCGCGTCGGCCTTCGAATCGAAGCCGTCGCATACGGACGCCAGAGCACCGCGCCACAGACGACCGCCCCGGTCAACGAGGGAGGTCGAGTCGCATCTCCCAGGTCCGTTCAAACCCCAGGCCTCGGTAGAGCGGGCGGCCCTTCGGGGCGGCGTGGAGGACGACTCGGTGGAACCCGCGGACTCGCGCCATGCGAACGGCCGCCCGCACAATCCGCCGGGCGAACCCTTGACGCCGGAACTCCGGCACGGTATACATCGAGAAAAAGTACGGGACGGAGTCCTCTGGTAATCTCGGTCGAGGTTGCTCCGGGCGGAACCAGATGCCGCCGCTCGCGACGGCCCCGAGACCCCTCCTCTCAATGACGAGGACGATGACTTCCCCGGACTTGAGGCGGGGCAGGATCCACCGCTTGTAGACTTGGTCGTGTGCGGCCAGTTGCGTGGGGGTACTTCCGCCCACGTCGGCGAACATTCGGTGACGGTGATCGACTAGGACCCTCGAGTCCGTAACCGAGGCCGTTCGGAGCTTCCAAACTCCCTGACTCGCAGAACGTGTGGTAGCGCAGCGGACGGGCATCGGGTCCGCAGGTCCTTCCGGAGGACTAGCCCTTCGTTCGCATGCCCTGGAGGTACTTGTCGACGGCCTTCGCGGTGTGGGGCCCGGGTCGCATCGATTCAACGACGTCCGAGACCTTGCCGCTCGGATCGATGTAGAAAGTGACCCGCTTCGCCAAGCGGAAGGTTCCGAGCACCCCGTAGCTCTGAGCGATGTGCGTGTCGTGGTCTGCCACGAGGGGGAAGTCGGCGTTACAATCGGCCGCAAATGCGGTCTGCTTCTCCACGTCATCGACGCTGACTCCCACGACCTCGACGCCTTGGGCCGTCAGCTTGGAGTAGATCTCGCCGAAGGTGCGAGTCTCCATGGCGCAACCGGAGGTGAACGCCTTCGGATAGAAGTACAGAATCACGGGCTTGCCCCGAAGGGAAGAGAGCTTGAGATTCTGGCCCTTCGAGGTGGGGGCGTCGAAATCAGGGGCCTGTGCTCCGGCTTCGATCATGACTGCGTAGGGAAGACTTGCGAGTATGAAAGCGCAGTGGGGCAACGCCCCCTTACTGACTCTGGCGTTACCGCCTCTTTCTGGTCAGACCCGAGGTATCCAGGCGTCCAACGGTCCTCTTGTACTCGGGGACCGATGGGGACCGCACCATGCCTCGGTTCCGCTCCCGGTCAACGGGCGAACCCCCCGCCGCGATGGTCGAGTTCGACCTGTGCGCCCGATGCGCGAGCGATGGCGATATCGTACGGACCATCGTCAGTGGAAAGCTCGGGATTGCGGTCGGAGAAGGCGAGGTACCGCCGGTGGACCGGATCGCCCACCGCTCATACGATTTTCAACCTCGACCGACCCCGTGCATCTCGTGCGCCCGAATCCTAAGTTCCGAGGACGACTGACGGGCGCGGGGCCGAAGCGAACCCGTAATACGGACGGCTCGTTGGGCGGCAGAGAGCCGGTATGACAAAGGAACCTCTCGTGCTTATCGAAGAGCTCCAGATCGCCGTCGAGGACCTCTGGGCGCTATGGACCGAGCCAGACAAAGTGGCGAAGTGGCTGGCCGGGGGAGCCACGATCGACCTACGAGTGGGAGGGATGTACCAGCTGACCGGCCACCTCGCGACGCGGCCTTTGCAAGAGCCCGTGGGCGGACCTATCGTAGGCCTCGAAGAGGAGTACGTTCTCAAGGTGGCCTGGCGGCTTCCCTCCCAGTTCGGGGCCGCGGTGAGCGAGGCGGCGCCCCCCACGACGTTGGTCGCGCTGTTCCAGCCCCTCGGTCCCAACCGAACTCGGTTGCGACTTGAGCACGAGGGGTGGCGCGAAGGTGAGGAGTGGGCGGCGGCGCTGCGGTGGCAGACGGAGGCGTGGACGGCCGTACTCGCCCGACTCAAGCAAGGAGATCTTCCCGGCTGAGGACCGGAAATCAATTCTGGATTGGCTCCGCAGAAACGGAGCCCGGTGAAGCGCTGGCCGGAAGTGGCGCGGTAGAGGGCGCGGTCTTCACCGGCACGGGGTGGCGGCGTAAGTACGCCCGCTCGACGGACCCGATCAGGAGAGCGAAGATCCAAATCCAGAAGCGAAGCGGGATACCCGCGGGAGCGACGCGCCAGAAGAAACCGTCCGCGGAGATGAGGAACAAGGCCGCGGCCACCACCTGGGTGTTCGCCGAGAACTGGAAATTCCGGACGAGCTCGGGCACGTGCTGGGTCTTCTCCTCCCGAGCCAGCACATAGGTCATGAAGCCGAGCACGGCGAACAGTCCGGCGAGGTCGAGAGCATAGATCGCCGTCGTAAAGTCGGCGCTGAGGAGGATGGAGGGGTGCCGGCCCAGCGACCCGTAGAGCAGGTAGAACAGGTAGGGCTCGATAGAGACGAGGAACAAGAGGAGCAGGTTGAGGTTGCGCGTTGAAGCGGTGTCGAAGGGGAGCTCTCCCATGATCTTGGTGTACCGAGTCCACACGCGGATCAGCACCAGGAAGCTGAACCCGAACTCGATGAGGCTCGAAATCACATCTCCACTATCCTTCGGAGCTGTCTGCGTCACCAGGACGATGGCGCCGATCGAGAGCGCAAGTCCGAACACCAGGTCCGACAGCGCCTCGACGCGGTCGTGGGGCAGCGCTTCGGAGGAATCCCTCTTGTCCATGCCGGTCCGCGGGCTGCTTCGACCGCGCTCCGGGGCATAAACATCGGCTTTCAGGTGAAGAGACGGGCCTTCGGGCCCGGCCCGCGGGGGGGGCCCGGGCTTTAGAGGAGGGCGACGTTAGGGCTTCCCTCAGGGCGAAGCTGCGTGAAGGCAGAAGAATACAAGCTCTCGATCGACGTCGACTTCACGAACCAAACCTTCCGCGGGAAGGTCGTTCTGAGCGGCGAGTTAGACGGCCCGTCGCTCCGACTGAACGCCGTGGGTCTACAGGTGAGCCGGGCGGTTTCTGGCTCCCAGCCATTGTCCGTCAAGATGCTCGAAGCCAGTCAGGAAGTTCAACTGGACGGGATCCCGGACAGGGCCCGGGAGGTCGAGCTCGATTTTTCAGGGAAGGTGCTCGACCACGTCCTTCTCGGGTTATATCGCTCCCAGCAGCCGCCCGGGTACGTGTTCGCGACCCAGTTCGAATCCACCGGCGCGCGACGCGTTTTTCCTTGCTTGGACCGGCCCGACCAGAAGGCCGTCTTCGATGTGGACGTGACGGTAGACCCCCATCTGGAGGTTATTTTCAACACTCCTGCCTCCGGAATCACCTCGGTGGATGGGCGCCAGCGAATCCGGTTCGCGAAGACCCCTCGGATGTCGACCTACCTCGTCTTTCTGGCGATCGGGAAGTTCGATGCCCTCCAAGGAGAAGGACCGGGCACTCGTGTCGCGGTGTGGGCCCCGCCGGGCGAATCGGAGAAGGGACGGTTCGCTCTGGGGCTGGCCCAGCGGGTGCTGAGAGAATTCGAAGCGTACTACGACGTTCCTTACCCGTTACCGAAACTGGACCTGATCTCTCTCCGCGAGTTCGGTGCCGGGGCGATGGAGAATTGGGGCGCGATCTCGAGCCGGGAACGGCTGCTGCTCGCCGACGAACGCACCACCTCCGGCCTCCGGCGAGCCATTTCGATCGTGACCGCGCACGAGATCGCGCACCAATGGTTCGGGGATCTCGTCACGATGCAGTGGTGGGACGACATCTGGCTCAATGAGAGCTTCGCCTCCCTCATGTCGTTCAAGGTGCTCGACCGGCTCGGCGATTTCCAGGACATCTGGAGTGACTTCTTCCTCGGGGATACCTCCGGGGCGCTTCTGGGCGACTCCCTCGCGTCGACCCACCCGATTCGGCAGCCGGTAGACTCCCCAGACGAGATCGACCAGATCTTTGATGAGATTAGTTATGGCAAGGGGGCGAGCGTCCTGCGGATGCTCGAAGCGTTTGTGGGGCCGGAGGCGTTCCGCCAAGGGGTCCATGACTACCTGGTCAAGTTCCAGTACGGGAACGCTCGGAGCGAAGACCTCTGGAGCGCCCTCGAATCCGCGGCCGATCAGCCGATCTCCGACCTGATGCGACGCTGGGTCGAGCGGCCCGGTCATCCGGTACTCATCGTGCACCGGAGCTCGGACGGGCTTCACCTCGAGCAACGTCGGTTCTCCCTCAGCGGAGAACACCCTCGGCAATTCTGGCCATTGCCCTTGGTCGCCCGGACCGACGGGAAGGCGGTGCGCGTTCTGATGGCCGGCCCCGAGATCACGTTGAACGTACCGGCCGGGACGGACATCTTCCTGAACGAGGGGGCCCTCGGGTTCTATCGGGTGCTCTACGACGGACCGACCTACGACCGGATACTCCACCAGTTCGAGCGTCTGGCCCCCTCGGAACGCTGGCTCATCACCGAGGACCTGTTCGCGTTCCTACTCTCCGGCGATGTGCCCTTCGCTCGCTACAAATCGTTTATCGAACGGGGCGTCGAGGACGGCGATCCGCTCGTCGGGCACGGCATCCTAAGCCAGTTCCTCCTGCTCTCGCTCCCGCTCTTCGACGACCCGGAATTCGTCGACCTCTACCGGCGGTTCCATGCCGCCCAGACGCGTCGGCTCGGCCTCGTGCCCAAGCCGGGCGAGAGCGATATGGACCGGCGCCTCCGAGAATTGGTTCTTCGGAGCCGGTTGCTGCTCGACCCCGAGTTCGCCGTCGAGCTCTCGGCCCAATTCGCGAACTACGATCAGCTGGACCCCGATGTGCGTCCGGCCGTCGCGATGGCGTACGCGCAGGTCGGCGGGAGCGGCGTTGCGGAGGAGCTTTGGAAGCGCGTGCGCGAGGGGGACGACGGGGCGCAGGTGCAGATGGCCCGTGCGTTGGGGTCGTTCGAGGATCCTGCCGCCGTGTCCGAGGCGTTCGAGCGCCTGAGCCGCGGCGACATGCCGTTCTCCCAGGCTCCCTGGCTGTTGATGGAAGCCCTGCGCCATCCTAGGTCGAGGCCCGTGGTCTGGAAGTGGTTCCTCCGGGAGGGAGACCGATTTCTGCAAGGCTTTGCCGGAACCTCGACCTTACACTTCCTGGTCGAGCTCTTCGTCGCCGCGGAGGGAACGGACCGCCCGAAGCCCATTCGCGACCATTTTACCGAACATCCCGTGCTGGGCGCAGAACGCGGAATCCAGAAGGGACTCGAATACGCGGACCTCTTCGCGAAACTGCGCGCCCGACGCGAAGCCGAGCGCGGGCTGTAAGCACCCCCTTCGCGGGGATCGCCCTAGCGCGAGCCGGTCGAGCCGACCTTACAAGAACCCGCTCAAGAGGTCGTGTCGAGACACGATTCCTACGAGGCTCCCGTTCTCCATCACCGGAAGGCGGTTGATCTTGTGCTCGATCAGGAGCCGGATCGCCTCGTCGAGGGATACGTTCGCATGGACGGTGATGGGCCGGCTCGACATGGCGTATCGCACTCGAGTGTTCTCGAGGATCGTCCGGCATTCGCGCGGCAGATCGCTGCGGCGCGCCTTCGTCGAATCTAGGATCAAGTCAAAGATCCCGCCGGGAAGGGAGAGCCCCGCTCGTTCGTGGAGCACTCGGACGACGTCTTTCTGGCTGAGCACGCCGACGAGCCGAGGACGTCGGTCGAGGACCGGCAGCCCGGACACTCCATGGGTGCTCATCAAAGATGCCGCCGCCTCGAGGGAGGCTTCCGGCCGAACGCTGATGACCGGTTGGGACATCACGTCCCGGACCACGTACCCGTAGAATCCCAAGCCGCGACGGGCGCGCTCGGAAGGAGGTGTGCGCCGGCCGGAGACCGGCGGTCGTCGTGGAGCGGAACGACGGCGCCTCTCCGCCATATTTTCACTCCGGACCGACCGCGATCGGGAGAACACCCGAGGGGGCTTGGATCCACTCGACCGGGGGGCGCCCGACGGTCCGGATCCGCTGGTACCACTCGTGTGTATGCGGGAATTGTTCGGGAATCTCGTCGCCCACAGTGAGCAACGGAGAAAGAGCGCCAAAGACCCCGAAGTCGGCCAGGCTCGGGACGTCGAGGAGCCATTCGCGGCCCTCGAGCATTTCTTCGACAAATTGGATGTGCTTCTCCATATCGGCCCGGAACTCCTCTCGACGTTGCTCGAGAACCGACCACGGGCCCCGGGTCCGGGATTGCAGTTCTTCAAACGTCCAGCGCTCCACTTCGTCCTTGAACAGCGGAGGCACCCGGGTCACCACGTACCGCCACACCCGTTCTTCCAGAACTTGATGGCCCCAGTTCTCGAGCGTCCGCACGAGACCCCGAGTCCCACGGGGGAACAGCGTGGGTTCGGGTTGTTGACTCTCGAGGAAGTCCGGTATTCCTTCCCAAGTGACGACCTTCTCGTTCCAAGTCAACGCGGGAACGTAGTCCTGGCCGGTGGCCTTGATGAGCGCCCGCTTGTCGTGGTACGAAACGTAGACGGGGTTGCAGGAGATTCCCTTGAACGCCAGCATCCGTTCTGCGGAGACACAGTAGTGGCTGATCGGGTACCCGTAGAGGGTAGGCCGGCTTGGCATATCGCGCGGAGCCTCCGTTCGGGGATTAGGCCTTCGGGCGATGGAGGGTGACGACGTGGAGGGCGGTCGAATCTGAGCCGGCACGGGCCCTAGGACGGCTCGTAGACCGCACCGAAGGGTCAAAATACCCCTCCCTTAGTGGGCTCGCCGTGTACGGCACACCCGGCGCGACGAATTACGTCCCCCCATCGGCGTCAACTGCCAAGACCCTGATCTTGGTGGGACTGATCCTCCAGTTGATCTTCGCCCTGCTATTCCTATTCGTGTTCGGATTGACGGCGGTCTTCCTGGCTACCTTCGGAGTGTTCCCCATTTTCGCCGTGATTTACATCGCCTTTGGCGTGTTGGGTTTCATCTTCCTGTTCCTAGTTTGGACGTTCTCGTATAAGCCGGTCCAACAGGGCCGCTACGAGCAGGCCAAGATGCCGACGTTGATCTTCGCGATTCTATCTCTGATCACGATCAACATCATTGCCGGAGTCCTCTACTTGATCGCCTACATCAAGCTCGGCGACGCGGTACGTGAGCAGCAGATGCCGCCTCAGGGGTACCCGGGCGCGGCACCCATGATGTCCCCGGGCATGCCGTACGGTGCCCCGCCGCCAATGCAGCCCATGCAGCCAATGCAGCCAATGGGCTCCCCCGCCC
>JBARJD010000058.1:0-28753 GCA_049800095.1 Thermoplasmata archaeon
GTTACCGGACCCGACAGCGGGCAGGTCCAGCAACGCTCGGAGGCGTTCAAAGATCGCCTCGGCCTCCGAGGTGTCTTTGGTCTTGATCAGCACTCGACCGTCCCGGCTCAGCGTGACCTCTCGCTCGAGCTGGGCGATGAGCATCACCCGGGCGTCGACGACCGGAATACTGTGTGCTTCGAGCGTGCTTTTGACCCGGCGTAGGTCGAGCGCGAGGCGAGGGGCGGGGACGGCCTCGAATGCTCCACCCCCCGCGCACAGTCGCAACGAATAGTAGCCCATGACTCAGGTCTCCTGCGCGAACCGCGCCCGGGACTCACATCACGACGGCGCGGCGGACGCACTCGTCGACGATCTGGTCCACGTCGATACGATCCTCCTCCTGGAGGATTTGGACCAGGTTCGTGCGAGTCGCCGGTTTGTCCGGCACTGCCTGACAACAGAGCCCGGGACGGGTGGAAATTCCGTACGTACCGATGGCCTTCGCCACGGCCTCGATCTCCTGCTTATCGAACCCGATCAGCGGCCTAACGATCGGCAGCTGCACCGATGCGGTGGCGGATCGCATATTGCTCAACGTTTGCGAAGCCACCTGACCGAGCGCCTCGCCAGTCACCAGGAACGAGGCGACCTCCCGCTCGGCGATCTTCTCGGCCGAGCGCCACATGAATCGCCGGCACATGACGCACCCGACGTGGCGGTCCGTGTTTCGCATGAGCGTGATCTGCGTCGGTCCGTGGGGGAGCACGTAGAGCGGCACCTTGCGTCCGAAAGCGGACTCGAGTGCCCGCAAATGGTCGACGACTTTCTCGAGCGGCGAGTCGTCCGTGAAGGGCCGATTGTCCATGTGCACGGCGACCATGTCATGACCTTGGCGCATCATGTAGTAGAGAGCGACCGGCGAGTCGATCCCTCCGCTCATCAGCATCACGCCGCGGCTCATCGGGGGGACCGAGCGGGCTCGGCGTATTTGACGATGCGCCCGCGCCAGAGTCGGCGCGTCGCCGCGTGCAGTTCCGCGTTAAATAGCGCTCGTCAGTGAGCGCCCGCGTGCCGGAGGCGAGCTCGCCGCCGATGGCCCTCCATGTCCTTGAGGAGGGCGCGGGCGACCCTGTACTGCTCCTGCATGGGCTGGGAGGGGACCACACGGTGTGGGACTACCAGATACCGACTCTCGCCAAATCCTACCGGATCCTCGCTCCGGACCTTCGGGGACACGGACAGTCTCCGCCGCCAGAAGGTGCTCGGTACACCTTCGGAGAGTTCGAGGGAGATATCCGGAAGCTCCTCGATGACCGGAAGACCGGACCCGTTCACCTCGTCGGCCTCAGTGGCGGAGGCCTTCTGGCCCTCCGGCTCCTCGTGGACGACCCGAGTCGGGTCCGCACGTTGGCCCTTTTTGGGGCGATGGGCCACATGGACAACCACACTCGGGCTGTCGGCCAGGCCTGGGCAGACATCCTGCGCGACGAGGGTCCGGCAGCCTACTCTCGACGGCTTGCGAGGGATCTGTTCGCGCCCGATTGGCTGGAGGCCCACATGGACCTCGCGGAGCGGATCGCGAAGTCCCAAGAGAAACGTGACCTACGGGGCGTGGTCCAGTGGGCTCTGGCGATGAAAGACTACGACCTCCGGTCTCGGCTTGGAAAGGTGCACACTCCCACGATCATCCTGCACGGGCTCGACGACGGCGTAGTGGATCCATCGCATGCTCGCCTCTTACGTCAGGCGATTCCGGGTTCCGAGGTCCGGCTATTCCCGAATACGGGTCACCTCATCCCGATCGAGCGACCCGATGAGACCAGTCAGATCCTCCTCGACTGGTTCGGCCGGAACTCGGCGCGGGCGCCTCCTCCGCCTGACGGTGGCCGATAAAAGCGTCGGTGGCTTACACCTAGGGGGAAGCTGATGGCCGGAACCTCGGAGGAGGCCCTTAAGATTCGAATCGCGCAGCTGGAACGCCAGGTGTCCGATTTGGTGCAGCGCCTCGCGGCCTATGAACACGGAGACCGTCCGCGCCAGGAAAACCCGGTCGACAAGAAGACGGTCCAGGAGAAGGTCGTCTACGACTGGCAGTCGTGACGGCGCTGGGACACCGAGCTCTTGACCCCGCCGCGGACCTAGTGGTCCGACTCGTCGCCCTCTCCGACGAGCCTCCCTCCCCCGCGCGGGCAGACGCCGCGGTCCTTGTGCTGCTCCGCCTGGGGAAAACAGGTCTGGAGGTCCTGGCGGAGCAACGAGCCGAGCGCCCCGGCGATCCTTGGTCCGGCCAAGTGGGGCTGCCCGGCGGCCACAAGACGCCCGAGGATCGGTCACTGACGGAAACCGTTCTTCGGGAGCTGCAGGAAGAGGTCGGTATCCGCCCCTCCACCCTAGATGGAACGCCCCGCCTCTTCGACGTGCGACGCGCCCGGCCCTCGGGACTGCGCGTCGCGGTATTCTTGGGCCTCGTGGCGACCGTCCCCGAGGGCCCCGGCGAGGTCGATCCTGAGGAGGTGGCGACCACTTTCTGGCTGCCCCTCCAAGCTCTCAGCCAAACCGAGAGCCGGCCGCGCGCCACCATATTCGGAGAGATCCACGTCGACACGGTCGTGTTCGAGGGCCATGTGATTTGGGGATTCACACTCCGCGTGCTCCGAGATATTATGGCGTGGCTCACGACGCCGGATTCCTGTTGGTCGGAGCCTCGCGGGGAACTCCGCAGTTGGCGAAGCCAAGCCCTTTGAGAGCGAAACAGGGGTCGGTCCCCCACGACTCCGGGACGCCCCGGGGGAGGGGCGATGTCGTTAACGGAACATATATAAACCCTATTTAAATGCAACCGCGAGGGATTTCATGCCTAAGATTCGCATCGAAAACGTCGTCGCTTCGACCTCGCTCGGGGATCAACTGGACCTCCAGTCGATCGCATTGGGCCTGGACGGCGCCGAGTACGAGCCCGAGCAATTCCCTGGCCTGATCTATCGACTCAAGCAGCCGAAGACGGCGATATTGCTCTTCCGATCCGGCAAGGTCGTTTGCACGGGCGCGAAGAGCATGAACGAGGTTGAGCAGTCGATCCTCACCGTCTCCCAGCAGATCAAGAAGGGCGGACAGAAGATCAACATGCACCCGCGCATCGAGGTGCAGAACATCGTCGCGAGTTCGGACCTCGGCTCCGAGATCAATCTCAACGCCATCGCCGTCACTCTCGGGCTGGACCGAGTGGAGTACGAACCGGAACAGTTCCCCGGGCTCGTCTGCCGTATCGAGGAACCCCGGGTCGTGGTCCTCCTGTTCGGGAGCGGAAAACTCGTCTGCACGGGCGCCCGGAAACCGTCCGACGTCGAGCTCGCCGTGAACAAGATCACCGAGGAGCTTCGCGGCGCGGGTCTGCTGCGCTAGGTCCGGTCGGGCGGACGGCGTGTCGCTCCCGGCCGACCTGCCGGTCGTCGACCACCACTGTCACCTCTCCCCCGGTGGCGAGGGCGTGGAAGCGGCCCTTCGCTTCCACCGAGAGGGGGGCTCCCACCTGTTCCTCACGACCCACAACTGGAACCACAGCCCTCTCCGCTCCGTCGATGACTACCGCACCCAGTTCGAGAGCATCGAGGGGTTGGGCCGACGGATACAGGCCGAGACACCGGTCCGGATCTCTCTCGTCGTAGCGCCCTATCCGGTCGACTTGCTCGCCCTCGCCCAGGCGATGGGACTCGCGAAGGCGACCGAGGTCCAGATGCTGGCGCTGGATCTCGCGGGCAATTGGGTCCGAGAGCGACGGGCGATCGCCCTAGGCGAGGTCGGCTGGCCGCACTTTCCAGTGTCCGAGGACGAGCGATCCGCGGCACGACATGTCTTCCAACACGCGCTGGAGGTCGCACACGACGTCGGATGCCCCGCCGTCGTTCACTGCGAGGACCTTTCAGCCGATGGGTACAAGGCGCTCGGCGAGCAGGCGCGGGCGGCGGGGTTACAGCCGGAGCGGGTCGTGAAGCACTACGCCCGGACCTACGTGCCGGCCGCCGAACGGTCTGGAATCACTCCCTCATTCCTAGCCCGGAAGGAAACCGTCGCGGCCTCATTGGACGACGACGGCCCGTGGTTTCTCGAGACAGATTTTCTCGACGATCCGCAACGGCCCGGTGCGGTCCTTGACATCGCTACAGTGCCCCGACGTGCCGCCGCAATCGCGCGAGACCATCCCGAGCAAGTCGACCGGCTACGAGTCCCTTTCGTTCAGTCGGTGCGCAGAGTGTACGGATTCACTCCGGAACGGCCTGGGGAGGGATCCGGTTGACACGGCCCCATCGCGCGCCACTCGTCGCTATCGAGGGTATTGATGGGTCGGGGAAGACCACCCTCCAACGCGCGCTCGCGGAGCAATGGCGCGGTCGTGGACTGCGAGTACTCGAGCTCCAGGAGCCCTCCCGAGGGCCCACCGGTCAGAAGGCGCGCCGAATATCGGGTCAGGACCCCTGGACGGCGGCGGTGGCCTTCACCGACGACCGGCGGCATCAGCGGGGCCGGATCGAGCGCGCTCTCGAACGGGGGACGGTGGTTCTACAGGACCGTTCCTTCTACTCCACCCTCGCGTACCAGGGAACTGCGCTGCCACCGGGCCGCCGGCGAGAGTTAGCCCGAATCCAGCTTGGGGCCACGGTCGTCCCGGACCGTGTGATACTGCTCGTACTTCCGGTGAGCCTCTCCGAGTCCCGAATCCACCGCCGGGGCCCCGATCGGGAGCCGATGGAACAACGCGAGGTGTTGCGTCGGGCTTCCCGAGCATATCGCCGGTTCGCTCGGCGACCCGGATGGGTCGTACTCGATGCACGGCAGGCTCCGGAACAGCTCCTCGCCCGGCTCGACCGACGGCTCACGCCCTGGGTCCTACGCCGGGCCCGGGAGCGAGCTTAATCCCCCGGCGGATTCCTCGGTCGCAACCCCCCCATGCCGACGATCCTGACTCACGAGGAGACGCTGGACCCCGGATTCGTCCCGCCGACGTTGCCCGGGCGGGAGCGCGAGTACGGGATCCTCGAAGAGCGCTACCGAACCCGGCTCGGACACGGGGTGCCCTACCACATGATGGTCACCGGCGGAGTAGGGAGCGGCAAGACCGCCCTCGCGCGACGTCTCTCGGATGACCTGAACAAGCGGGTCAAGATCGCGGGCCTGCCCGTTCATCCGCTGTATGTCAACTGCTGGCGCAGAGCCAGCGACCGAACGGTCCTTCTCGACCTGCTACGCGGGGTCGGTGTTTCACTTCCGGACCGGGGCTACGGCCTCTCGGAGATGCTGGATGTCTTCGAGCAGGGCATTCGACGAGATCCGCGCCACTTGCTCATCGTTCTGGATGAGGTCGGCGCGCTCGTCCGGCAGGGCACTAAGCTCGTCTACCTGTTGTCGAGGTCGCGCGAGGTCAGCCTCGGCTCCATCTCGCTGCTCTTGATCGCCCCCAATGATGTGCTTCCCTTTCTCGACTCGGCGAGTCGGTCGAGCTTCGGGGTCACGCATCGCCTCCACTTGGCGCCGTACAACGAGGCGCAGTTGGAGATCGTGCTGGCGGCGCGCGCCAAACTGGCGCTCCGCCCGGGGAGTTTTTCCCCCGATGTCCTGGCGCAGATCGCCCGCACCGCCGGAGCCGGCGGGGACGCCCGATTCGCGCTCGAAGTGTTGTCCAGCGCGGCGCAAGCGGCCGAATCGGCCGGCCGCGGTGAGATCATGCCGGAGGACGTACGGGCGGCCAAGGGTTCGATCGCTCCCACCGTGACCGAGCAGAAACTGACGGGTCTCTCCGGCACGGCCCTCCTCGTTCTCCTCGGCTTGGCGCGCTCATTGAAGGGTCCACGAAGCAACGCGACGACCGAGAAGGTCCGGCAAGCCTACGCGGTCGCCGCCGAGGAGCACGGGGCAGAGCCGATGAGCCGCGTGACCTTCTGGCGCACGATCAAGGAGCTCGAGCGGGATGGCCTCGTCGAAGTCGAACCGGCGGCGGCCGGTCAGTCGGCCCACCTCGCCATGAACGAGCTTCCTGCCAGCACCCTGGAACTGCTCGTCGAGGAGCGGGTCCAGCGGCCGCGTTCGCGGAAACGCTAAAGGTGGACCCCCGCTCGCAACGGCCCGGAGCTCATGGCGACTACCGCGTCGGACGCGATCTATCCCCGGGCATTGCCGGAATGGATCCGAGTGCGGCCACCCACGGGCCACCTCTACCCCGAGGTTCGGGCGCTCCTGGCACGGCATCGTCTCGGCACGGTGTGTCAGGAAGCCCGGTGTCCCAACCTCTCGGAATGCTGGTCGGCCGGCACCGCGACCCTGATGCTCCTCGGTACGGATTGCACGCGCCGCTGCCCCTTCTGCGCGGTGAACACTCATTGGCCCCATGGAGCAGTCGATCGGACCGAACCGGAGCGCGTGGCAGAAGCCGTCCGCGAATGGGGACTCCGGTACGTCGTACTCACCATGGTCTGCCGAGACGACTTGGAGGACGGAGGCGCTTCGGTGCTCGCCGAGACTGTACGCTCGATCCGCGCGCGTTGTCCGGGGACGTTGATCGAGCTTCTAATCGGCGACCTTTCCGGCCGGGAGGCGTCTCTTCGCACGGTAGTGGACGCCGCCCCTGACGTATTGGCTCACAATCTCGAAACGGTCCGCCGCATCTCGCCCGAGGCGCGGGACCATCGCGCCGGATACGACCAGTCTCTCGCGGTGCTTCACCAATCGAAGCGGCTCGCCGCCGGCACGTTGGTCACAAAGAGCTCGCTGATGCTAGGGCTGGGAGAGACCGCGGACGAACTCGCCATCGCTTTCGAGGATCTCCGGAAGGCGGACGTGGACCTCCTTACGTTGGGGCAGTACCTCCGACCGTCCGCGGCTCATGCCCCGGTGGTCCGCTACCCGACCCCGGAGGAGTTCGGGGCGCTGCGCGAGGCCGCCCTCGCTCGAGGCTTCTCCGGGGTCGAATCTGGGGCGCTCGTGCGAAGCTCCTACCGGGCCGAGGAGCTTTATCGAAGCGCCGTTGGACCGCGGAAGGCGTAGTGTATGGCGAAGAAGGCCCGCAAGAAGCTCGAGGAGGCGGCCGAGCCTCCGTTCGAATTCCCTACGTTCGATTCCCAGACGTTCCTGACGCATGAGTTCGAGATGACTACGGCGACCACCATCGCCCTGTTCGTGGCGATCCTCCTCGGGCTGCTGTCCTGGGCGCTAGGTGTTGTCGGGTTACCTTGGTACGCGCCGGTCGCGATTTCGATCGCTATCATCGCGTTGGTTCCGGTCGTGCTGACCCGGCTGCGGGACGAGACCAAGATCTACACCAAGGGCGACTGGGCCGGCCTCTTCTTGATGGAGATCTTCGGGTGGCTCGGCTTCTGGTTCCTGTTCGCGAATCTCCACTAGCGCCCGGCCACGTGGGGGCGCGTCGGCGCCCACGGAAGTCGCTTGTTCAGCAGCCGGTCGAGCAACTCGGAGAATTCCGGAGAGGCGTCGAGCGCCTCTAGGGGCCGGACCCAGGCGCCGCTGGTGGACGCTTCCCGGAGGTCGCGACCGAGGGCGAGTCCGGGCAGCGCGGCCAGGAGCAGCGCCTCGAGGTGCGTCTCCTCTCGAGCCACATCGACGGATAACTTTCCGTCCGGTCGGATGTACGGGCCTTGCAAGACCGACGCTCCCGAGGCGTTCCATTTCGACAGAAATGCGTCGGCGTGCGCGAGGCCGGGCGGCGGGCCGTCCTGGACCCGCACTTTGGTCAGAGTCGGTCCGCCCGTCTCCAGTCCGAGCCATAGGTCGGAAACGCCGGCCACGCTGGAAGTGCCCAGCACTCCGAACCCGAGTCGGGTTGCTTCGGCTCCGACACTCCGTTCGGCCTTGCGGAGCTGAGGATAGAGTATGTCGTCGACCAAGTCGGGCCGGGGCAGCCGGACGACGACGACGTGGGTGCCGCGCGCGGCGACCCGTGACCGAGCGTCGGCGATCGAGATCAGCGCCGGCGGCGCCGGAAAGAACGCCGAGACGGTGGGGGCTCGAAGGAACTCGCGAGCAGCCAAGATGAATCGGGCGAGGCTCTCGGCGGAGAGCGCGGTAGCGACATTTCGGTGGGGATCCACCGGGTCATCGAGGATCATCGCTACGTCCTCGGGAACGGCGGGTCGACTCCCGGGGGTGGCGAGTCGGACCGGGAGTCGCCAGCCCTGCGCGGCCTCGAGCAACGCTCCGAGCGACCCGAATCGCACGATCAGCAGCTCCACCAGATAACCGGAGAACCCTGCGGTCTTGGCTTCGGAGCCGTAGACTCCGAGACTCCGGAGGAGTTGCTTTGTGAGGCGGACTTGATCCACCTGTTCGGGCGCGAGGTGGGCGGCGAGGTACTCCTGATGGAACGGAGTCCTGTCGACGGCGGTGAGTGGGTGGGACGGGTCCTCGATCGCGTAGCCGGGCACCGCCTCCACGGCGAAGCCCTCGAATCGCCCCCGGAGGTAGGGGTGTTCAGCGTAGTGCTTCTCGGGTGCCTCGAGGATTGCCTCGGCCAGCCGCAGCCCCTCCGATTCGAGCCGTTCGCGGGGGAGGTCGGGCGGGAAAAGCAGAAAGAGATCGATGTCGAATCGTTCGTGTAAGAATGTCCCGCGTGCGGCGCTTCCGGCCACAAGGGCCCGGCGAAGGGGTATCCCGCGATGGTTCGACTCGGTCGAGGCCCGCCGGACCAGATGGTCACGGACCTCCGCCAGTCGAGCGAGGAGGGTGGGATCCGGCGCAATGCGGACGAGGACCTCGCGTTCGACAACCGCGAGCACTCCGGCCCCTGACGTGTCCGAGGTTTCGGCCGAAGTCGGCACGCGCGCCTCACCGTTCCCGGGGCTTCAAAGGTTGCGTCGGGAAACGGTTCGCCTCTCAGGACCAAACAACGGTTATCCCTACGGGCGGCCTTCGTTTCTAGAGGACCCATCGAGCGGACCATGGCGCACGAATGCACGCTCTTCGAGGCGTTGCCGGACCGGAAAGTCCGATGCACCGCCTGCGCCCGGTACTGCACGATACCGGAGGGTTCCCATGGATTTTGCTTCGTACGAAAGAACGTCGAGGGTCGCCTCGAGCTTCTGAGCTACGGCCGGGCGGCTGCCGTTCAGATCGACCCCGTCGAGAAGAAACCCCTGTCGCACTTCCACCCCGGCAGCCGCGTCTTGTCCATCGGGACGGTAGGTTGTAACTGGCGCTGCCTCTATTGTCAGAACTCCGAGATATCCCAAGAGCACGAGGTGCAGGGCCGCCCCCTCTCGCCCACCCAGGCGGTCGACTGGGCCGAGCGGTTCGACTGCCAAGGACTCACCTTCACGTACAACGAGCCCACGATCTTCATCGAGTACGCCCTTGACGTGATGGCGGTCGCCAAACGGCACGGCCTCTTCGCCAACTTCGTGACCAACGGCTACATGACTCACGAAGCGGTCGACGCCTTGGTCGGCCACCTCGACGCCATCAGCGTCGATTTCAAGGGGAGCGGCGAGGAGGGGTTCCTCCGGAAATACATCACCGCCAAAGGACCCGCCCCGATCCTCGACACGCTCGTTCGACTGAAGCACGGTGGCGTCCACATCGAAGTCACGAACCTCATCGTGCCCCAAGTTGGCGACGACGCCGACGCATGCCGCAAGCTGGCTCGCTTCGTGTGCGAGGAGCTTGGCCCCGAAACTCCGTTCCACTTGCTTCGGTTCCACCCCGATTACAAGATGATGGATCTTCCGCCCACGCCGATTCGTACGCTCGAGCGGCTTCACGGCATCGCGGTCGACGAGGGACTGAAGTACGCCTACCTCGGCAACGTCTGGGGTCACCCCCTGGAGCACACGTACTGTCCCGGATGCGGGGCCATTGCCGTCGAGCGGTATGGATTCACCATCCGCCGGTGGAACCTCGATAGCCAGAACCGGTGCCAAGTGTGTCGCCACTCGATCCCGATCGTAGGCTCCCTGCCGAAGGATTACGAGCCGACGTTTGTCACGCCGATTGCGTAGGTCCTAAGGACCCTGTTCCGCGGTTGGGCCCGGGGGGGCGGGCGGCGGAGGACGAGCCTTCCTTCGTGGCAGCAATCCTACGACCGTGACGCCGGCGCCCCCAATCACGAGGATCGCCCCGATGAGGATCAGCGTCGGCTTAAGCTGCACATCGACCCGGAGACCCGGGGTGGCGTTCGAGACGATCCCGACGAAAATGGTCCCTCCGATCGGTACCGAAAACGTGCCGGTTCCTGTGGTTCCGTTGAGCACGGTGAGAGAAGCTCCCGGGCACACCGCCTGCAAGGAGGAGGCGGTCAGGTTGACGGTGTGGCACACGACCACCAGGAGCGAGACCTCCTGGTTCGAAGTCCAGCTCAGGCCGATGGTCCAGTCCGTCGAAAGCGAGAGGGCCGTCGTTGCGTTGTAGGCCACTATCGGCTGGGAAGGCGTCAGGATCTTGGAGGGTCCGTCGATGAGCGGAACGAACGAGAAGACAAGGCCGGTGACGACGAGCGCCGCCCCGACGATCGTGATAACTCGATTCACGGGTGCGTCGCATGCCGCGGGATTGCTTATGGGTATGGGGCGAGCGTCCCGGTCCCGCGCCTCCTCGGAGCCGGCCCGGCCGCCCTAGGGTAGCGGTTCTTTTGACCCCGCCGCGTACGTGAGGCTGGTGCAGCTCCTCGATACCTTCCCGGATTTCGAGCGATTCTGGGCGAACGTCGAGGGCCTTCCGATTCCTGCGCAGATGGACCGCTGGGAGTCGGACTACATGGCCCTCTGGCCGGAGCTGCTGCAGAAACAGAAGGACGAGTATCGTCGGGCAGGGGTCAGTTGGCGACGAATCGCGCGCGACCGCATCTTTCCAGAAATCCCGAGGCGGCTCACTCGGTTCCGTCGGCTCCACGCCAACCTTCGTCGGCAGCTCCCGGGCGCCTGGCGGAGGACGCGAAAGGCGCTGAAGGTGGACTTCGAGGTTCAATTCGTAATCTACGTCGGCCTGGGTTGCGGCGCGGGGTGGGCTACTCGACTCGGGGGCAAGCCGGCGGTTCTGTTCGGTATCGAGAATGCGGCGGAGATGACCACTGGTCGGCGAGGCGAGTGGCCCGGAGCTCTCTCACACGAAGTCGCGCACCTCGTGCACAACGAGTGGAGGCGACAAGCGGGTCTTCCGAGCGGCGAAAGCCGGCGCGGTCCCTATTGGCAGCTCTACGAGGAGGGCTTCGCCACGGCGTGCGAACGGAGCATTGAGACTCCTGCCCACTTCCGGCTCCGTACCGGAAAAGCCGACTGGCTCCCGTGGTGCGTGCGGCACCGCGCCGATCTTGCCCGCCTCTTCCTTCGGGATGTTCACGCTCGCCGGTCCGTTCGGAGGTTCTTCGGCTCGTGGTACACCATCCAAGGACATACCGAATGTGGCTACTACCTCGGCGCCGAAGTCGTCCGCGAACTCGGACGTACCCGCTCGTTGAAGGAAATCGCATGCCTATCCGCCGCCGAAGCGCGTAGGAAGGCGAACACGTCGCTCCGAGTGATGGCCGGATTCCGCTGAAGGGCGCACCGCCGAGTCAGCGCGCAGAATCCACCGTCAGGCAAGACCTTCGCGGCGCATCCCCGTCTATCGGAAACGCGCCAAACCGAGATGGGCGTGATTCGATGGCGCGCCCCCAGAGTGCGCGAGACCGCGAAGCGGGAAGGCCCTACGACCGGCCATAAATTGAGGATGCGATTGGGTATCTGAGGGGTGGGGCAAATGGCAGGAGTCGCCGCGCTGCTCGACGAGTGACGGGAATCGGAGGAGTCTTCCTACGCGCTCGAAATCCTAAGAAACTTGGGCATTGGTAGCGGGATCACCTGGGGCTTTCAATAAACGACCAGGTTGCAGTCTTCAAGCGGATCAGCCCCCGCGCGAGCAAACGTATCGGCAACACGCTTTGGGCTGCCTTGCGGGGAGGCGACAGAAACTGAGGACCGACCCGCCCTACGGCGATGGTGAACTACCGAGTGCACGACTTAGATAGACTACTCGGTCAGCTCCGAAAAGAAGGCGTGACGGTCTCCGAAGAAGTGGAAGAGTCCCGGTACGGGACATTCGGCTGGGCGAATGATCCGGAGGCCAACCGCTTGGAGCTCTGGGAGCCTCCGCAGCGCCATCGGTCCCCCGTTCGGCATGTTTCAATGGAGCGGGCGGTGCTCAGCGCCGACCGGGACCTTCCCGGCCGATTGTCGAGTGATACCTCTCGATGAGTTTCAGGACCTCGTCGAAGTCGGGCCGGATCTCCAGCACGTTCGCCGCGCCGGCAATTCGTGTCGCGGGTCTTCGGCGAACGCCAGTTCCCGACAGACCCGCCAGAAGTTCCCTCCGCAATCAGGTCGGGATTGTCGCGCCGGCACGCTCCGGGAAGAATGTCGAGGATACGTGCTTTAGAATACCCGAAGTCGCACCGACTAAGCTCATGGGAGGTCGGCAGTTACGGTGCAACCTCCTCTCTATTTCAAAGGGGTCCTGATCGATCTTTTCGGAACCTTAGTTCCCGCGGGTCCGCGGGCGGCTCGAGCCCCGCATCTGCACGAAATGGCACGGATTCTCGAGGTGGATCCGGAAACATTCGAGAAGGATTGGACCGAGAGCTTGGACCAGCGCTGTAGGGGCCAACTTGGTTCACTCGAGGAGACCGTTCGGCGCATCTCGGAACGTCAGGGCATCGAGCCTACTTTTGACCGTGTGCATCAGGCACTCAAGATTCGACTCAGGTTCGCCAAGAGCCACCTCGAATCCTGCGGGTCAGTCCTGCCCGAGCTGGATGCCTTGCGGGCCGCCGGTGTGCGTCTCGCCGTGGTGAGCGACACTTCGGCGGAGACGCCACGCCTCTGGCCCTCGACCGTGCTTGGCCAAAGGTTCGAAGCGGCTGTGTTTTCCTGCGAGGAAGGGTTCTGCAAGCCGGACCCGCGGATGTACCGTCTCGCGATCCAAAGGCTCGAGTTGCCCGTGGAGCATTGTGCCTTCGTCGGCGACGGAGGGAGCCGTGAACTCACGGGAGCCACCGGAGTCGGCCTCACTGCCTTTCTCTACAACTTCCCCGGCGCGTCACCGAGCCCAGATGACCGTTACGACCCCGACGTCGAGTGGACCGGCCTCCCGTTGCGGGACCTCCGGAACTTGTTGACCGGCAAGCGGTGATTCGGGACATACTTCCCGGAACCGCCGCGTCGTTCCACCGACGTGTGGCAATCTCGAACGAGGTATTGCGAGGCCATCCCATCGGGTGCGGCTGCCGGAGCCAGGCACCGTGCGACTCTTACAATCCGGAGCGACGATCTACCCTGGACTGCCGCGGCGCCCCGGACCCACCGTGCCAGGAATCACCCAATACACAAACCCGTCGGTAGACAACGGTTTAAAGGGTCGACTTTCGAGCCCCATGTTAGAGAGTGAGCCCCGTCCGGCAATCGTTTGACTGACTGGAACGAGGCGCATCCCAACGTATTTCACTCAGAGACCAGTCCCGGAGGCCGGCGGCTTTCGTTGTGAGCTGGACCAAAAAGGAGAATGTAAAGAGATGTCGGGAGCGGGGAAATTGAAACGAAGAAGAGGGGGGGCTATGGGCCTTGCACTTGCCGTGGCCTTCACTGTCGTGGTGTTGCTTTCTCCGGCTGTTTGGTCGGCCAGCTCCGCCCAGACCTCGGGGGTGATCACTAGTCTGGCGAAGGACGCGAAGTGCAAGGTGGGCAATACCCCGGAGGCCCCTGCCTACGACCCCGCCAACCACGAGGTTTATGTCCCGAACGCCGGGTCGGCCAGCGTCAGTGTCGTGAAAGCGCCGTGCACCGTGGCCGCGACCATCAAGCTACCCTCGGGAAGCTTCCCTTTCGCCGCGGCGTTCGATCCCCAAAACAACCACGTGTACGTTACGGACAGCGCTGCGAACGCGGTCTACGTGATATCGGGCACTAAGGTCATCACAACCCTGCACGGTTTCGACCAGCCGGATGGACTGGTCTACGATCCTTGTCAGGGCGCCATGATGGTTACGAACTTTGAAGGCGACAACGTCTCCGAAGTGTCCAACACAACTCTCGACCAAGTGAGCCTTCCCACCGGAATGGGGCCCGATGCCATCGACTACAACCCAATTTCCGGTGTGTCCGGTACACTGAATGTGGCCAACTACTACAGTAGCAGCGTGACGATCATCGATGCCTGCAATGGGGCAACCCTCTACACCCAAGCCGTCGGGTCGAATCCGAAAGGAGTCGCCTACGATATCGAAGGCTACTGTGACTACGTCACCAACTTTGGCTCTGGAAACGTCACCGATCTGGCAACTGGCGGCTCGATTAAGGGCTTCGATGAACCGTCCTCCGCGACGTGGTCGCAAGCCAAGTTGGCGGTCTATGTGACAAACTATGGCTCTGGCGGGCTGTGGGCCATCCAGGGCAATCACATTGTGCTGAAGATTTCCGTTGCGAAGGGCATCATCGGAAGCGCGTACGACGACGCCAACGGCGACATCTACGTCACCGACATTCTTACTGGGACTCTCTACGTCTACTCGACGTAAGGGTTGGGGAGTGCGCACCGGACCGACTGAGCACCGGATCGTCCGTCGTCAACCTCTTCCACTTTCTTCTTCGGCGCGAGCCAGATGAGTGGGACAGTCCCTCCTGGGGTAACGTGTCCGTTTCGGACCCGCCGCCGTGCCCTAACTCGAGCCGTCGGAGAGCACGGTCACGCTATTCGAGTACGCGTAAGCGACAAAGACTTCCCCTCGTGCACTATCGTACGCCACTCCGTCGGGCCAGAAGAAGGAGTGGCTGCCGACTAAGATTGTAGTCGGCACGGTGTTCGTCGAGCCCGAGATCACGGTCACGGCTTCCGAGTCGAAGGACGTGACGTACACTTCGCCGGTTCCGCTATCGTACGCCACACCATCGGGATAGCCGCCCACTGAGAGAGTCGCTACTACCGTGTTCGTCGCGACCGAGATCACACTTACGGAGCCCGAGTACATGTTCGCAACGAAAAGCTCCCCGTTCGCGCGGTCATAGGCCATCTGGTATGGAGCCTCGCCCACCGGGACGGTCGCCACCACTTTGTTCGTCACGTCTGAGATTACGCTCACGGTGTATGAAACATAGTTCGAGACGAAGACTTCCCCTTTGCCGCCGTCAAACACATCAGCATAAGGATGGGTGCCGACCGAGATGGTCGCCACGACTTGGATGGTCCCTTCGTCGATGAACCCTTTTCGCGAGTCCGAAAATGCGAAGAGGCCGAGTACGTCGGCTCAGTTCGTTCCGCCCGCGTCGTGATTGGTTGTCGTTTCCTTGACGGAATATGTCCCTGCTTTCAGCTGCGCCTGACCGATCAATATGCCGGACCAGGTTCCCCCGGTCCCGTTCGCCATTATGCCGAGCCCAGGGACTCCCTTCAACACGATATTGGTCTGGCCGCCGCTCGACGCGACCACCACGACCAGGGCCGACTCAGGCAGCACGAGTTTCTCTGTCAGCGTGGTGGAAGATTGGACCGGGGGAGTCACCACTTTGGTCTGCTCCCCGTAGAACTTGAATCCACTGACCCCCACTCCGCCGATCGAGTAGTAGTGGTCCTTCGTCGTGTAGTTGTTCGAAGCCGATTGGGTCACGCCGATCGCCGCCGAGATGAACCCCTACTTGTCGGTGGCCGACACGACATTGCCGGACGCAAACCCGGTCGTCGTGCTTCTGCCACTGTTCGCCATGCCGAAGATGTTCAATGCGCCCGGGGACGGGAGGGTCAGGGAAGACTGGTTCTGGGCGACCGTTGCGCCTGTGACATGGGCAATGGATGCACTCGCGCCGACCAGTCCGGCGGTCGAACCGGTGGTCTTGTTGGTGAGTTGCGCGGATGCGAGCGGCGCTAGGATTACGACCGCGATCGCCACAACCGCGAGTACTACGGTCGAGCGAGATATTCCCATCCGTGAATGGATACTCAACCAGCTCGTTTCCTCAACATGCTCGCGACTCCCACTCCCGGACCGGCCCACATCCGCATCGAGGTTCGAGGGGTCCTAACTTTGGGTGAGGCAGCGAGCGGCTCCGGGTTCTCAGCTATCTTATACCGAGTCCGCATGTCCTTGGCTACCTCCCCGGTTTGCCTAGTCGTTCCCCATCACCTGACCGTTTTTGTTGGGTGGCTCTGAGCAGCGTCGGGCGTAGCCTTCGAATCACCCCGCGAAATGATGAGATGGTCCTGGATGCGTGATGAGATGGGAACGGCCGGAAGCTGGAGGTTTGGCAAACTACCCTTCCAAACGTGCAATGGTAATTGCACCCGTCCTCCGCACCGTCGGGAAGACACGACTGTTTCACAACCTCTGCGTCGGGCCCATAACCTGGAAGGCGCACCCTAGCGGCGATTAATCATGGACACGTACATCGAGCGTTCAGAAACTGTAGTTCTGCGGGTCCGAGCGGACATGAACGGCAGTGGACCTGCAGGAGCGATGAAAATCCTTGAGTCGAGATTACCCTCCTTGAAAGGGAGGAAATTCTACGGGGCTTTTCGGCTGCTCAAAGATGGCGAAGAATACTTCGCTTGTGTCGAGCGAATCGCGACTGATGACCCTGAAAGAATGGGGCTGGAGCCGGCCACGCTTCCGGGTGGATTGTACGCGAGACGCAAGCTCTACGACTGGGAGAAGATCATTGCCGCGGGTAGGATGATAGAGTGTGAACGTGAGTTCGCCCAGGCTCACGAAATCGATCGAAGTCGCCCTGAGCTGGAGTACTATCGTAGCATGTCCGAGATGCACCTGTTGTTGCCAGTTCTGAGTCGAGAAACCCCGAAGACCTTCTGATATTCCCCACACGGAGACCGGCCCGAGTCTGCTTGGGTTCATGGTGAGAGAAGCGGCTTTGGTTCCGCCGGCGCTGGGTCCACTTAGGAAACCCACCCATTTGCAACGGTGGAGCCGAGGGGGGACAGCGCAATGAATTACGTATGCCGGTGCCAGGCATGGAACGAATCTTCCAATTCTATACCCGTGCTGGGCGACGAATGGCGGTCCTGCTCGAGGAATCCCCGCCTACTCAACCTTCTCGGTGGAAAACGGTGCGAGGGGTCGCCCCGATTGACTCCGGCTCGGTGACGAGCCCGGTTCGAATCTTCTCTCGGTCGCGACCAGGAGACCGGGTCTTAATCTAACGAGTGCCGTTCTCGAGCTGTGGTTTCCACTCGGCGGCTCGCCGCCATCATGTTCACCGACACGGTCGGCTACACCGCCTCCACGCAAGCGGACGAGGGCCGCACGCTCGACCTGCTCCGGCAGCAGGCGGAGCTGATTCGCCCGCTCCTGGCGGTTCATCATGGTCGGGAAATCAAATCGACAGGAGACGGTTTCCTAGTCGAATTCGACAGCGCGCTCAAAGCCACCCAGTGTGCGGTGAGCATTCAGCGGCGGATCTACGAGCGGAACGCGGAGGGGGGTCTCGCTCCGATCCAGATCCGGATCGGCATCCACCTGGGGGATGTGGTGCAGAGCGGCGCCGACATCCTCGGAGACGCGGTGAACATCGCCGCACGTATCGAGCCGATCGCCGAGCCGGGGGGCATTTGCCTATCCGGCGCGGTCCATGAACAGGTCCGAAAAAAGATCCCGGAGCGGCTCGAGAAACTGCCGCCGAAGGCGCTCAAAGGGTTGGAAGCCCCGATGGACGTCTATCGGGTCGTCTTACCCTGGGCCGTTCGGGAGCCTCCCGCCCCGGGCTCCGGGCGGACTCGATTGGCCGTACTACCCTTTGCTAACATCAGCCCGGACCCGAAGGACGCGTACTTTGCGGACGGTCTCACGGAAGAACTAATCAGCTCGCTCTCCAAGATTCGGAACCTCAGAGTAATCGCGCGCACTTCGGTGGGCCAGTACAAGTCCACGACTAAGACCGTGTCACAGATCGGAGAGGAGCTCGGGGTGACCTCGCTGCTTGAAGGGAGCGTGCGAAAGGCGGGCAATCGACTACGAATTACCTTACAGCTGATTGACACCGGTACTCAGGACCATATCTGGGCCGATAGCTATGATCGAGAGCTCGACGATGTGTTCGCGGTTCAGACGGAGATCGCAGAACGGACCGCAGGCGCGCTCCGGCTCGAACTTCTTGGCCCAGAGCGGGAATCAATCCGGAAGGAGCCTACAACTAACCTTACCGCTTACACTCTCTACCTGAAAGGGATCCACGCGTTTCGTCTCGCGTCGTTCGAGAGTCTTGCAGAGTCCATTCCATTCTTCGAAGAATCGATCCGGATCGACCCGGCCTTTTCTCAAGCGTACGCGTCGCTGGCGAACGTACTGATCGGTCTCGCAGGGGACCGGCTCGCGGTGGACGAGGTATCAACACGCGCCCGCGAACTGACTGCCAAGGCGCTCGAGCTCGATCCGAACTCCTCCGACGCGCACACCGCGTGCGGAAATCTGGCCCTCCAATTCGACCAAGAATGGAACACTGCCGAGGCGGAATTCCAAAGGGCTATCTCCCTCAATCCGAGCAACGCTCTCGCCCACTTCTGGTATGCGAATCTCATGATGACGGTCGGAAGGTATGACGAATCGATGAAGGAGTTCAGGACGACCATCGAACTGGACCCTCTTTGGCGACCCGGCTTCACCGGCCTGGGGACGGTCCAATGCCTGTCGGGAGACTTCGCTGCAGCGATCGCCACGGCTGAAGAAAATCTGGACAGAAATCCGGGAGATCCCGCTCCCCACATTTGGCTAGGGATCACTTACGTAGTCGCGGGTCGAATGGCCGACGCGCGGAGGGAGGCGGAGCTGTCGGCTGGCCCTGTGGGTTCGTGGGGCGCGTGGACCCGGGCGATACTTTGGGCCCAGACTGGTAAGCCCGAGGAGACTCGACGTGTGCTGATCGAGATGGAAGAGACCTCGCGGACTCAGTACGTCAGCCCGGCATGGATTGCCGAGATGTATGCCGCGCTGGGCGAGAGAGAGAAAGCATTCGAATGGTTAGAGCGCGACGGAGGAGAGGGGGTCCGATCCCTCTGGTTCCGTTTTCAGGAAAGTGCCTTTGACTCCATCCGGGAAGATTCGCGGTTCAAGTCCATGCTCGCGAAGCTGAATCTCCCAACCGATCAGGGGAGGATGCGGCGCCGAGAGCAATTCAATGACGGTTCCGAACAGAATCCAGGGCGGGGGGCCTAACGCCCGTCCCGGATCGGATCGCAATCGCGGGATCCGGCCGACCAATCGGTGGATGCCAGATGTCGAAGTGGATTCCTCAGGTCTACCCCCACTGGGATAACCGCGTTTTCCAACCATCGAACGGTCGCCAAAGGGTTAGTGAACATGGATTGGGATGCGCTGACTGGACAGGTTCTCATGCCGGGGCCAGGCACTGAAGGATTCTTCGGATTCTGGACCTCAGCTTTGATACAACACGCGCGGCCGATGACGCGATCGCGATGAACGGGGAGCGGCCCCCACCTAATGTAAGCGCGATAGCACGGTCAGCGCGCGGAGCGTGATCATCTTGCTCGGTTTTCCTTCCGCCTCGAACGTCAGAGGCACGGGACAGTTCCCGGGGTGATTCGCAAACCAGTCGACGAACTCCTGGTAGGGATCCGGTTGGAAGGCGTCGAGGTCCCACCTTCCATCGGGCCGCTGCTTCTTGCGCAGGAGGTCGACAGCGTATCCCAGTCGCGGGTCGTTTCCGTAGCCGAGCGCGGTCAGGCAATCCAGTCCGACCAACAGGTCGTAGTAGTAGTGCACGGGCCAGTGGAAGCGGTACCATGGCTCGTACCGGTCGCCCTGATTGTGGAGCTCGTGGTCGAGGTAGTACTCGGCAGTCCGCTCCACGACTGCCTTCATCGCCGGACTCCACCTGGAACGAGGGTACGCGGCGAAGGCGCCTAACCCCTCCCACGCGTCAAGCGAACGGCTCGTGGCCGGCCCGTTCTTGACGTAACGGCAGGACCAGCCCCCCTTCGGATGGGCGGTCCGGACAAGCCATTCGAGGGTCTTGCGGACCCGGGGGTCGTCCTCGTAGCCCAGGCGAAGGAGGCCGCGCGCCATGTTGGCCGTGTAGCAATGGTGCCCCTTTCCCTTCCCGAACCCTCCAACGCCGCCTCCCTCGAGCGGCGACTTGGCCATCCAGTACTCCGCCGACGCTGCCACCTCCGGGATGGCGCGCGTCGCCCCCAGATCGGCCAACGCGAGCATGGTCCAGTGGGTCGCGGTGAACCGGGGCTCCATCCAGCCCTTATCCCGCTCCCACCATCCGCCGGCGTTCCGGCGGGCGAGAGTGTCGGCCACCCATCCTGTGGTCGGAATGCGCGCCTTGACCTTGCGAACCTCGGCGTCGTTCTCTTTCTTCCCGAGGAGTTGGGTCAACGCGAGGTAGAGGACCGACGGCTGCCCGGGTTCGAGCAACCAATCCAAGACCTTGTCGACGGACACAGGCGCGAGGACTAACCTGCACGTACATGACCCTAATGAGGCGAGACCGCTCGATCCTTCCCGCAAACCAGGAAATGTGGACCGGTCTCTCGGCCGCAACCTCACATTACTGAGCACGCGCGGCCGATGGCCCGGGCGCGAGGAAGGTTCGGCCTCCTTCCGGTAACGAACAGGTTTCCGACACCGCGAGTGGTACTTGATGACGCAATGACAATTCGGGCCACGATTGAACTGGACCCCCAGTCGATAAGTCCCCCGCGACGACTTGCGAGGGTGGATGCACCCCCAACGAATCCCGACGGATGCGAACCTTTTCGCCTTGCCGATTGGGCTGCCCACGCCGGAAGACGACGGCGCGGCGCGTCACCTCCTGGGAGCTACCTTACCGCACGTCCAGCTTCACTCGACACGGGGTCGCACGGTGGATGTTGCCGAGGTGGGCGAACACCTCTCCGTTTTCTTCTTCTACCCGGCGACAATCAAAACCGGCATCCCGATTCCCGGGGAGTGGAGCGAAATTCCGGGAGCGAGGGGATGCACCCTCCAGAACTGTGCGTATCGGGACGCGTACGAGGACTTCCGTTCCCTTGGCTGCGAGGTCCTTGGCGTCAGCGGCCAAGGACTAGATGCCAAGCAAGGTCTGGCGGAGCAGGTCGAATTTGCGGAGCGCGTGCACCTGCCGTTCGCTCTACTCAACGACTCTCGGTTCGAACTGACCCACGCCTTGGGCCTTCCTACTTTCGTCGCCTCCCTAAAGTCACCTACTGTTTTCTTCGAGGGCAAGAAATCCACGTTCCCGCTGCAGGGACAGACTTTGGTCAAACGACTGACCTTCGTGGCCCACCGGGGTCGGATCGAGAAAGTGTTCTACCCGGTCTTCCCGCCCGACCGGAACGCGTCGGACGTGCTCGGCTACCTGCGCGACAGGGTTCCGGCCTCGAACGCGGGGCGTCGGGATTGAGAAGGCACCCCTTTGCCAGGGTGGAGCCGGGGAGGGGCGCCGCAACGAAGTTCATGCCGGGGCCAGGATTCGAACCTGGGAACTCCTACGAGAGCAGATCTTGAGTCTGCCGCCTTTGGCCGCTCGGCCACCCCGGCTCGCGCGCTAGGGGGAACCGCTTCCTTATTCCTCTTCCCCCTCTCCGGGCTGGGATTCGAATTCGGTGTCCAGCCCCTGGTCGATGAGGACGGCCTGTTCTCTTCGAACCGGCCGATCTTGTAACGCGTCGGTCGGCGCCGGCCGGGCCGCCCGGTACTTTACGGCGACGCGCCGGACCCGTCCACACCGGAGGCAGGTCTGGCTCCGACGCCCCGCGCGAAGACGGGTCCGCACGGACCGGCCCTCCACCCAGAATGTCGAGCAGCCACGACAGTAGACGTCTCGGTACTCGCGGAGCAACCGGACGTTGTACCGCATCCCGATCTTGCGAGCCAAGATCACGTACCGTTGCGACAGGTTCGTTGGACCGCGTCGCACTTCCGTCTCGGCGAGAGAGAAGAGGTCCTGAATCCGCTCTTGGGCTGCCCGGATCATCGTGGCGGTCCGCCGACCCCGGCGACCCCGCCGCCGGGAGGAACCGGGACCCCGCATACGGGACAGACGACGGATGCGGCCGATATCACGTTGTTGCAATTCGGACAGTGCTTCGCGTTCATCGGGAGGGGGGGCGGTGGTACATGGGCCTGGGGCGGAGGCGGGGGCCACGGCGGTGGTGGGGGGGACACCCGGCCGTTGGAGGGCAGGCTGGGCGAACGGTAGGTGGGAAGCGTCGAGGTCGCCGGGGCGGTGGGGGGAATGGTGGCACCGCACTGTCGGCAGAACAGGACACCCTCGGCGGCGGACGTACCGCATCTCGGACAGAAGGCCACGGCCCGGGAAAGTATATGCGCGATTTAACCGTCCACTCCGGCAGTGCGACGCCGTTCTGTAGCGCTAGTAACGCAGGATCCGGCCCTCTACTCGGATTTGGCCGGTGCGTTGCGGGAACGGAGGATCCCGACACTGAGCCTTCTCCCCGGCGAGAGAATTCCTGCCTCCGTCGCCGTTGTTCTCACGAGCCCTGGGGAGGCCAGGTCGATCTCCTTTCCCCGCGTTTTCGCCGTAGGGCCCAGCAGCGATCGGTCGGTCCTGTGGGCCGCCGTGGAGGGGGCTTTGGTCGGAGCACCGACTCAAGAGCTCGTGGTCGGAATTGACCCGGGGCCTCGTCCGGGCTATGCGGTATTGTCGGGCGATACATCGCTCGCGCAAGGCAACCTCGAGTCACCCGAATCGGTCGCGATGTTTGGACGCCAAGTGCAGCGCCGGTTCCCCGAAGCGGCAGTCGTGTTCCGGGTGGGCAGCGGTGACCGGACGGCACGCGACCGGATTCTGCAGGTCTTGTGGGCCTTGCGAAGACCGGTGGAGATCGTCGACGAATCCGGGACGACCGCGCGGGGGCACCCGCGACCACGCGACCCGGCCTCCGCGGAGCAAATCGGGCGCTCCCGGGGGCAGCGACTGCACGAGCCGGGAGCTGTACGTGTGACGCCGGGAGAGATCGCGAACCTGCAACGAGTTAGCCGAGAGGAAAGCGGGGGACACTTCACCATCCCCAAGACGCTCGCGGTTCAGGTGCTCGAGGGGCGCATTTCTTTCTCGGAGGCCCTCCGGGAAGGAGAGCGTCGATATCCTCGTTCGACCTCGCGCCGCTCGCCGACCGGGCGTGCGCCGCAAGAACCCTCTTAAGGAAACGCCCCGTTTGAGCCCCCGGTGTCGCTCCCCGCCGACCTTGAACCCCGGCTCCGGCGGTTGGCGCTCGACAACGCGGTTCATCACGAAGGTGAAGCGCGTGCGGGGCCGTTGGTCTCTCGACTTCTCGCGTCGGACCCGACGCTGCGAAGTCACGCCGCCGAGCTCAATCGTCTCGCGAACACCATCGCGTCCGACGTGACGGGAATGAGCCGGAAGGAACAGGAAGCTGCGCTCGCCGCTCTGGGAGGCCCGATCACGGCACCGGTCCGCCTTGTCGCGGCTCCGGGCGAACTGCCGGCGCTCGCGGGGGCTACGGACGGGCAGGTCGTGCTTCGGATGGCCCCCTTCCCTTCCGGGGCGCTCCACATCGGACACGCCCGGATGATCTTCATCAACGGTACCTACCGGCAGCGGTACAGTGGGAAACTGCTCTTGGTGTTCGACGACACCGTAGGCTCCGAGGGAAAGCGTGTCGAGCTCGAGTTCTTCGACCTGATTCTGCAGGACCTCGAGCGATGCGGTGTGCGCCCGGACGCGATCTATTACAAGTCCGACCGGATGCCGCGATACTACGAATGGGCGGCTCGAGTGATCGACCGCGGCGCGGCGTACGTTTGTGTTTGCCCAATCGACCTCCTCCGGGAAAACCGCAAACAGGGCATAGCCTGCCCCGAGCGCTCGCAGTCGATCGACACGACCCGCGCCGACTGGCAGAAGATGCTCGCCGGCGGTTTCGCACCGAGCGAGGCGGTGCTCCGCTTGAAGACCGATCTCCAGGACCCCGACCCGGGATTCCGGGACCGGGTCCTGCTCCGCATCAGCGACTTCGACCATCCTCGAGTCGGTCACCGGTACCGGGTCTGGCCCATGCTCGAGTTCTCCTGGGCGGTCGACGATTTCGAGCTCGCGGTCACGCATGTGATCCGGGGGAAGGACCTCGTGATCGAGGACCGGATGCAGGAATTCATTTGGAAGGTCCTGGAGATCCCCGGACCCTCCTTCCTTCACTGGGGCATCCTCCGGGTACGAGAGGCGAAGGTCGCCAAAAGCAAAGCCTACGTCGAGGTAAAGTCCGGCCTCTACGACGGCTGGTCGGACCCCCGGACCTGGAGTTTACAGTCGCTGGACCGGCGGGGAATCACCGTCGAGGCGATCCGGCGGTTCACCCTCTCGTTCGGTCTCTCCCTCGCCGACATCGAGGTGCCCGCGGAGACGCTCTACGCCGAGAATCGCGCGATCATCGACCCAGCCACCCCGCGTCGGCTGTTCGTGCCCGACCCACGGCTGGTCCGCGTCAACCCGTACCCGAATGACCTCGGTCCGGTACTGCTACCCAATCATCCCGACCGCGATAACTTGGGGACCCGTAGCGTGGCCACCGGGCCGGAATTCTGGCTGCCGGGCGCCGAACTCGTGAAGAACGCCGGGACAGAAATCCGCCTGAAGGACCTTCTCAACGTCCAACTGCCCCAGGACGTGTCACCGGGACCCGACGGGCGGATCGTCGCCACATTTACCTCGCGGGAGAACAAGCGGCTCCCGCGGATCCAGTGGGTAGGTGCCTCCGACTCGATTCCCGTCGACATCCTCGACGTGGAAGGGGCGCACCGAACAGGACTCGGGGAGGGAGCGCTCCGGGCCGCCGCTCCCGGTGATCGGTTCCAGTTCGAGCGCGTGGGCTTCGTGCGAGTGGAAACGAACTGGCAGCCGGGCGCGACTCCCCTCCGGGTATGCTACGGGCATCCCTAGCATAACCACCTTCATAGCCCGGGCCCACGCTCAACTTTTGGGGAGAGCCATGCGATTTTCGCATACATCGATCACGGTGAGGAACATGGACGAAAGCCTTCGGTTCTACACCGAGGTGCTGGGTCTAGAGTTCGAACGGCGGCGACCGATTCCCGAGAACCACGCCGAGATCGCCTTTGTCAAGGATCCAGAGAGCGGGGCACGCATCGAGCTGACCCATTGGGAAGGGAAAGACCAGTTCGAGGCGGGGGAGCAACTCGACCACTTCGCCTTCGAACTGCCCGACATCGACGCGTTCCTGACCCGCGTTCGGGCCCAAGGCGTCCGCGTCGCGAAGGAGCCGTACAAGCTCCAAGGGGGTTCCGGACGACTCGCCTTCATTCTCGACCCGAACGACGTCTGGATCGAGCTCATCGAACGGCCTCCCGCTGGACGGTGAGCTTCGGTCGTGTCCTCCGCCGGATCGGAGCACGCCGCCCCGGAGTCCCCTCGCCTCCTACGGGCGGTCTTCGGCGCGACCTTCTTCATCCGGTTCGGATTCGGGCTCACCGTCTCCGTTTTCGCTTCTTACTTTGCCCACGAATCGCTGGGGCTCAGTGGCGGCAGCCTCGGGCTCGTCGGGTTCCTCAGCTCGCTGGCGCCCATCGGCGAGTTCACGACCGTGCTCCTTTCGGGACTGGCTGCGGATAGGTATGGTCGGTTTCCGATCCTGTTGTTCGGTACCTTCAGTGCGTCTGCCCTCCTCGCCATCATGTCCCTCGGTCGATCTGCCGATCTGCTCGGCGGCACAAATTTCCTGTTTGGGATCGCGAGCGGCGCGATCCTCGCGGCCAGCCTCGCCGTGGTCGCGGACCAATCCGGGAGAACCGAACGGGGTTTCGAGATGGGTCGATTCGACGCAGTCAACTTGCTCGGCTACATCCTCGGATTCGCCGCCGGGCTCGCGGCCCTCGGTACCCTTCCGAACTCGGAATTGCCGTGGTTGTTTCGCATCGGTGCGGCCGTACTCCTCGCCGGGTTCCTGTTCGCCCTGGCGTCGGTACGGGGGTACACGGAGCCCACGTACCGCAATACGTTCCAGCTCCACCACATCCGCGAGGCGGTGTTGCGCCGCGACGTGCTGCTCCTCGTCCTTCCGTGGTTTGTGATCTACGTACTCCTAGGCGCGGCCTTCATCTTCCTCGGCTCCGCCGCCAAAGGCGTCGGGTTGCCCCTCACCTGGCTGGCCGCCCTGATCGGTGGAGGGGGCCTTGTGCTGCTGCTCACCCAACCCTGGTTTGGCCGGCAGGCCGATCGGCGCGGGCGACCGCTCTTTCTCGCCCTCGGAACGATTGGCTTTGTGTCTCTCTTAGCGCTCGCTGGCCTGATTGCCCAATACGGACCCCGCGACTACTTACTCGGCGGCATCGGGATCAGCGCGCTCTTTGCACTGGGGTACGGTCCCGCCGCTCTGGCCTCACTGGCCGACGTGAGCCGCTCCCTTTCTCGAGGGACCACGATGGCGGTCTACTCTCTCGTGATCAGCGCCGGAATGGTCGCCGGGCTTTGGGGCGTGTCGTCCCTGTATTCCACGTACCAGGCGGCCGGCCTCGACCTGTTCTTCTTAGTGATCGCCGCCGGTCTCATCGTACTGACGACGATGCGATTGGACGACCTCCGAGCCCAGCGCGCGCCGGCTCAAGAGCGCCAGGGCGCCCCCGGTTCATGACTCGGGTTCGATGAGAAGGTGGCGCACCTGCGGGAATGCCTCCCGTAGCGTGAGCGACAGGTGGTCGATCGATGACTCGATCTCGTCCGTGTCCATGTTATCGAGAAAATTGACGCGCAACGCCAGGAGGACATCGTCCGGGCCGAGCATCATCGATTGCAGTCCACGCACCTTCCGCACCCGGGGGTCCCGTTCGACGAGGGAGAGCACGGCCCGGGCCTGCTGGGGGGAGATCGCCTTCCCGACGAGCAGGTCCCGGCTTTCGGCCGCAAGCACCACCCCGGTGGCGATCATCAGCGCCCCCACGATCACCGCCGTCAGGCCGTCGACGACCCCGCTGGGGCTGTGGAACTCATAGAGGAGCCCCGCGAAAGCTACTCCACTTCCGAGGACCGAGATCACATCCTGATAGAAGATCGTCTTGAGCCCTTGGTGGGCGGACCCGAGAAAGTCGGAGAGTGTGGAGGCATCGTGCCGGAGCTCGCGCAGCACCACCAAGATCCCGAGCACGCTCAGGAGCAACGTGGCGCCGACCACTAGGAGGCCCTCCGGAATGTTCTGCACCGTATGCGGGTTCAGCATCTGCTGGACGCCGGCGACCAGCACGAAGCCGCCGGCGAACGTAAAGGCGAGAAGACCCGCCGAAAACGACCAAAAGAACCGCTCCTTCCCATAGCCAAAGGGATGCTCGTGATCCGGGGGCCGCTGCGAAGCCAGGAAGCCCCACATTACCATGGCACCCGCAAACACGTCGCTGAGGGCGTAGACCCCCTGGGAGAGCACCGCGCGGCTGCCGCCCGAGAGGGCCACGGTGAGGTTGAAGGCGAACAGCACGACGTCGAGGAGCAAGGTGGCCGTGATGACCAGTTGCGGACGCATCCGGCCTCTCTTCCTCCACCTGGGGTCCCCGTGGGACGCGAAAGCTATGTCCGGGCACCCTTATCAGGCCCGTAGACGCTGCGGGAGGCGGCGACCTACAATGACCCAACTAAAGGCGGGCGATCCCGCGCCGGACTTTGAGCTGCCATCCAGTCAAGGCACCCCGATTCGACTCTCGAGTTACCGCGGCCGGTCGAACGTCATCCTGTACTTCTATCCCCGGGATGAGTCCAGTGTGTGCACGGCAGAGGCCTGTTCGTTTCGCGACCACCACGCCGCGATCGCGTCCAAGGAGGCGGAGGTGCTCGGAGTCTCCGTCGACAGCTTGGACTCGCACAAGAGCTGGGCGCAGCAACTGGGACTCAACTATCCCCTTCTCACCGATGCTGACGGCGCGGTGTCGAAGCTCTACGGCGTCCTCGGGACCTTCCGGGACGGGAAACCGGCCGCGCAGCGCGTGACCTTCTTGATTGACAAGCAGGGAATGATCAAGGAAGTCCAAGAGCTCTGGGACCTGAAGGCTCCAATCGCCCCCATTATAGAGAGCCATACCCAGACGGTGCGGGACCATGTGCCCGCCATCGCTCAGCATCTCTGAAGGCGCCGGGCCGCCGATCGCGCCGACGCGGCCGAACCGTTAAATCGGGTCCGCCCGTGTGTCAGAAGTCCCGAATATGTCCGAACGAGCGCACGCTTCCCCCGTGTCCGATAAGGCGGTAGAATCGCCCCTGTCCAGCCACGGAGTCCGTCGGGAACTGCGACGTCCGTCCCTGGATACCATGGGGCTTACGCCCGGTAAGAAGACTCGGCTCAAGCGCCTGTTGTACGACTACGGACCCGGCGGAGGAACACTGTTGGTGCTTCCGATCGACCAGGGACTGGAGCACGGCCCGGCCGATTTCTTCGTGAATCCGGACGCCCTCGACCCGGACTACCAGTTCCGGCTCGCTCGGGAGGGAAACTTCTCTGCCATCGCCCTCCACGTCGGCCTCGCCAGGAAGTACTTCCATCAGCATGCCGGAGAGGTACCCCTGATCCTGAAGCTGAATGGCAAGACGAACATCCCCGCCGACACGCACTCCTTCAGCGCCTTGACGAGCACGGTCGAGGACGCCGTCCGTCTCGGAGCGGACGCGGTGGGCTACACCGTGTACGTCGGCTCGCCGGGCCAGGATCGGGATTTCGCCCAGCTCACCGAAGTGCGCACCGACGCCGACAAATTCGGCATGCCGCTCATTGTTTGGGCGTACCCACGGGGAGAGGCGATCGC
>JBARJD010000059.1:0-18362 GCA_049800095.1 Thermoplasmata archaeon
GCCGGAGTAGGGCGTTGAGCTGTGCCCGGTCGACCCGGGTCGGCGGGCCACGCTCGTCGGAGATCGCCGACATCACGTGCTTGGCGGCCGTGATCTTGGCCCGTTGATCTTCGGGGAGTTCCTGAACGACGGCCTTGTCGCGGGCATGCAGCGTGTCGAGGAACAGTTTGCCGGCATCGAGGATGCGGGTGCGGAGCTCACTGGCGCGGAGCCAGGGGAACTGACGGTAGAGCGCCTCGTCGCTCACCCGCGTCGAGAGATAGAACGACTGATTGGGCTTGCCCATCCGTTCGAGCAGCTCGAGCCCGAAGGTGGTCTTCCCGGTCCCGGCGCCGCCCTTGACGATGAGGGAGCGGCCACCCTTGCCGCTGAGGAACACCGACACTTCCAGCGGGATTGCCCCGCTGGCCGACCCGTTACTTGCCTGCATCCGTGGAACCGACCTGGGCCATCACCCGACCGAATGTTCGCCCGGGTATTCGATAATGGAGCCGAACAGGAGGTAAAGCTTTCGCCGAGGCGGAGGCCGTTGCCTACGATTCCACCGCGGCGCCTTGAGCCATGCGCTCGACCGCGGCTTGGCCGGCGGCGACCGCCTTGAGCAAGGGCTCCCCTGGCTCGCCCTGGGCGGTGGCGGCCGAGGGATTCCCCCCGCCTCTTCCATCGAAGACCGGCCGCATCGCCTCGAGCACGAGGTCCGCGGGCACCTGCTCGCTCGAGGAACCCACGAAGAGGATTCCTCGTCCCTCGGATTCGGCGGGAAGGATCGCCACGTGGTTCGCCGAATGCGTCAGCCGACGAGAGAGTTCCTGCAGCTGCGCCCGGCCCAACGGCAGCGTCGGGGCGACGGTCAGCGTCACACGACCCACCGTTCGGCTGACCTTCGGGTCGGACCCGAGTTCCTCCGCGAGCTTGCCGAGGTCCCGCTTCACTTCGCGTCGCCCAGCGCGTCGGACCTCCTCCATCTCGGCGAGCAGTCGTTCGACGGCGGCCGGTACCTTCTCCGGAGAGACGCCCAGCTGTCGAGCGGCCTCGTGAAGCGCGGCGTCGCGTTCCTCCCGGACGAGCACCGCGCGGTCGCCGGCAACGTAGGTGAGCCGTACGATACCGTCCTGGATGCGGTCGGTATCGAGCACCTGGATCGCGCCCACCTCGCTCGTGTGGGTGCAATGGGTCCCTCCGCATGCCTCGACATCGAAGTTCTCGATCTCGACGATCCGGAGGTCCTTGCCGGGGACCGCGCCGCCCTGATAGAGGGTGAACCCGAACCGCCGTTCGGCCTCCGTGCGGAGTTCGAAGTAGCTCTTGACCGGTCGATTCTCCGACACCACCCGGTTCGCGAGGCGCTCGACCTCCCGCAGTTCGGCGGGCGACAGGGCCCGGTAATGCGTGACATCGATCCGGGCGACGTCAACACCCTTGTAGGCGCCGGCCTGCCAAACATGCGGCCCCAGCACCTTGCGCAGCGCGCCGTTCAGGATGTGGGTGGCGGTGTGATGGGCCATCAGTTGGCGCCGACGCCCGGCGTCAATGGTCGCGTGGACCTCTTCACCGGGTTCGAACTTGCGTACCTTCTCTAAGCGATGCAGGACCCACGGACCCCGACGTGCGACCTCCTGGACCGCCACATCGCCGAGGGTCCCGGTGTCGGTGATCTGACCACCGCCGGTGGGATAGAAGTAGGTCCGGTCGAGCACGACCCAGGGGCCGCTGCTCCAGAGCACGTGCGCCCGGAACGACAAGGTGTACGGGTCCAGGTAGTACATAACGTCGCTCGCGGGCGTCTCGGCCGGTGGCTCGGGGAGTCCGGTGCCCATTTCCGAGTACTCTTTCTCGGGTGTGTTGGCCGCATGTCGATCGGCCACGAGCGAGTAGAAGTTGTCGGGTACCGGCGGGGGAACTTTGAGCTCCTCCACGGCCACGTCGGGGGGGAGCCCTAGCGAGTCGTACCACTCCACCAACTCCTCCACGCCGATGGTTCGGCCCTCTTTCTCCAACCGCTCTTCCAGTCGCCGGACCTGGACGCGTCCCCGTTTGATCGATTCCTCGTACCGCTCGATTTCGGCTTGGAGCACGTGGTGCAGGTCCTCCCGATTCGCACCGACCTCGGGGAACGAGCGGGCGATCTCCCGTCCGCTGCGGTCGATGATTTGGAGGAAGTCCGGCGACCCTTCCGAACGGGCGAGGATTCGCAGCACGCGTCGGATCAGGAGTCGGGCGTAGTACCCCTCCTTCACGTTCGAGGGAACGACTCCGTCGGTGATCAGGAAATTGATCGCGCGGGCGTGGTCCGCCACGACCGCCGCATCCCTGGGCACCAGGACGGTTCGCAGGTCGGCATACAACTCTCCCAAGTTCGCCTCGTAGGCCGTGGCGGTTCCTTGCGACATCCATGTGTTGCGTTCAAGCCCATATCCGGTGTCGACGACTGTCAAGGGCATCGGCTTCGCGCGATCTCCGTCGTGGATGTACTCCATGAACACCAGCGTGGCGACCTCGAGGCCCTGGAGGCCGACGCTCATCGACGGCCCAAAGTTGCCGCCGCCGTCCCACTCCTCCTCCTTGTAGGAGATCTTCTTCGGGTCGGCGCCGAGCTCGGTCGTGAACAGCCCGTGGCACAGTTCCGTGGTCCGGTCCTTGAAGTAGACCTCGTGGCCGGGACGGTTGAAGGCGTGGTGCGCCATCATCTCGAACTGGGAGAAGTATCGGCTCTCGCGCCCGATCTCCTGCAGGTCGTTGAGTCGGAGGCAGGGTTGGCTGATGGTGAGGGGATTCGCCGGCGGAGGGATGACGCCGGAGGTTACCCACGGCTGGAAGTCGTAGACGCTCGCCTGTGTGAAGAACACGTCGTTGCGCCACCGGGCGACGATCGGGTATCGGCCGATTCGAGTGTGACCGTTCCGCTCGAAGTAGGAGAGGAACGTCTCGCGCATTTCCGAGGGGGAGAGGGCCCGGTTGAACGGGGGGGCTCCGATGAACGAGTAGGGGGTGCAGGGGTCCTCCTGACAGCGGTCCAGGTCTCCCTGGGACCAGAACGCCTGCCCGCACGAGGAGCAGCTCTTCCGATGGAACCCTTCCTGATGGAAGAACTTGAGGTCGTATTCGCTCGGGTCCATCGGTGGCCCGCCGAGCCCGGGCCGGACTTAAACAGTTTGGTCGGTCAGCGGCGAGGAGACGAACCTCGGGGTGAATCAGGGCGGGTGGGCTTTGATGCTCGCTTCGTCCGCCGCTTCCCTGGCCGGTCTTCCTTCCTCGGCGGGGCCCGGCCTTCTCGGAGCGCGACGCCGGTCGCGCAGTACTCGACAATCGGGCACTGGTCACACAGTGGCCGATTCGGCCGGCAGATGTTCTGCCCGTGCTGGACCAGCAACGGATTGAGCGGGAGCCAGTACTGCGGGGGCACTGTTCGCACGATCTCGAGCTCGGTCTGCTCCGGGGTCTTCGTCCGTACGAGCCCGAGACGATTGGCGATGCGGTGGACATGCGTGTCCACCGGTACGGCCGGAAGGCCGTACCCGAACACAAGGACGCAGTTGGCGGTTTTCGGACCTACGCCGGGCAACGACAGCAGGAGCTCTCGGTCGGCCGGTACCTTCCCGTCGAACCGGTCGAGGATCGCCTGGGAGGTGGCCCGGATGTGGCGCGCTTTGGTATGGTAGTACCCGGTGGAATGGATCAGCTTCTCCAGGCTGGCCGTCGACGCGGCGGCGAGCTCCTTCGGCCCGGGGTATTTCGCGAACAGCTGTGCACTGGCCCGGTCGGTGTTCTCGTCCCGGGTCCGTTGCGATAGGATCGTCCCGACCAGGACCTGGAACGGATTCTCCGCATGGTCCCGGAGGTACGGGACCCGCCAGTCCCCCCGATGGTAGAAGCCACTGAGCCGGTCCAGGACCACGTCCCAATCGAGCGGTTTCGGCCCCGTCATCGCGCCCGGCGTCCACGGGGTGCAGCGAGCGGGACTTCCTGGCCCGGCCCCCGCATCGCCGGATCGGACAGGTCCGGTTCGTCCACGGGGGTTCCTTCGAGCGCGTTCAGCAGCTCTCCGACCAGGTAGTCGCTCCCCAACGCGACGGTGTAGCCCTCGGCTCGTGTGGCGACGCGAGCCAATTGTAGTCCCTCGGCGGCGGAGCGAGCGATCACCACCCGGGGGAAACGGGGACGCGCGGCCCGGCGCAGTTCTTCGACTTCGGCGGACCGGTCCGATCGGATCGGGGCGAGGACGATCGTGCGGGCGAGGAGGGAGAGCGGCTCGAACATCTCGTCGAAGCGCTTGCCTTGGAGACAGCCAAAGACGATGGCGCTCGCTTCCGGTTCGGCGAAGGGAAACAGTTCGACGAGGCTCTGGGCGACGGCGCGGGCGCTCTCGGGGGTGTGGGCGACGTCGAGGAAGAGCGGCGGTCGCTGCGCCGCGAGTTCGAGGCGGCCGCGCCATTCGATCGAGCGCAGGCCCTTTCGAATCTCTTCTTCGGTGAGGGCCCGATCGACGCTTTGGGCGAAAAGGTCCGACGCGGCGACGGCGAGGACCACGTTCCGAGCTTGGAAATTTCCGAGAAGGGGGATCTCGACCCCGGTCAGTTCGCGGTGCGGCGTGGTGATGTCCATTTTCTGCCCGTGGGCCGAGAGCACCCGGTTGCTGAGACGAAGTTCCTTTTCCAATCGCCAGATGGGGACGCCCTGGGATCCGGCCACGCGCGTGATCTCGCGGAGGGGTTCCTCCTTGGCCTCCCCGACCACGAGGCGCATTCCGGGATGGAGGATGCCGGACTTCTCGTACGCGACGTGCGTCAGCGTCGGGCCGAGCACCTCGGTATGTTCGAGCTCGATCGTCGTGATGACTCCCACCTTGGCCGGGAGGACGTTGGTGGCGTCCAGACGGCCGCCCAGCCCGACCTCGATCACTGCCACATCCACGTGCTCGCGGGCGAACCACTCGAAGGCCAGCGCCGTGGTCACTTCGAAGAAGGTCGGCGGTCGCGGAATGCGACCCGACCCGGCGAGGGAGACGGCCAGACTGCGGATCCGCTCAATGCCGTGTGTGACCGCCCCCGGGTCGATCGGATGGCGGTCGATCTGGATGCGCTCCCGGTAGCTCTGAAGGTGAGGCGAAGTGAACAGGCCGGTCCGGAATCCGGCCGCCGTGAGGATCCCCGCGGTGAGGGCCGAGACGGATCCCTTCCCTTTGCTTCCGGCGACATGAATGGACGGGAAGCGGCGTTCCGGGTGGTCGAGGGCCTCGAGAAGACCCTGCATCACGTCGAGGCCAGGCTGGGCGCCGAAGCGTCGGAGCTGGTACAGGTGGGCAAGTGACTCCCGATACGCGTCGTCGGACACGGGCCGCCGGTGCCTCGTCAGGAATGACGACCTATAACGCTGCCCGGGGACGCGCGGTCTGGTTCAGAACATCGACCGTTCGCGGTAGGGGCCAAACACATCCTGGAAGGCGTGGACGATCTCTCCGAGCGTCGCGCGTGCGCGGAGCGCCTCGAGGACGGCCGGCATCGTGTTGGCCCCCGGCTTCTCGGCCACGCGTCGGAGCGCGTCGAGAGCAGCCGAGTGCTTCGCGGCGTTTCGACGAGCGCGCAGCTGCCGGAGCCGTTTCGACTGGGCGACGCGAGCCTGCTCCGAGATACGCAGGCGGGGCACTGTCACGGGCTCGTCCACGGTGTAGGCGTTGACTCCGACGATACGCAGGTCGCCGGAATCGATCCGGCGCTGATACCGAAAGGAGGCCTCCTGGATCTCGCGTTGGAAGAAGCCCCGCTCGATGGCCGGGACCACTCCCCCGATCTCGTCGATCCGGTCGAAGTATCGCCGGGCCTCCTCTTCGACCTTGTCGGTGAGCCACTCCATGAAGTAGCTGCCCCCGAACGGGTCGACGGCGTCGGCGACGCCGCTCTCCTCCGCGAGGATCTGCTGCGTACGAAGGGCGATCCGCGCCGCGTCCTCGGTGGGGAGCTGGAGCGCCTCGTCGTAGGAGTTCGTGTGCAGCGATTGTGTCCCGCCCATCACGGCCGCGAGGGCCTGCACCGCGGTGCGCACGACGTTCAGCTCCGGTTGCTGCGCGGTGCAGGAGCAGCCCGCAGTCTGGGTATGGAACCGGAGCCACAGCGACCGTTCCTTCTTCGCCCCGAACCGATTCTTCATCACGTCGGCCCAGATCCGACGCGCCGCCCGGAACTTCGCGATCTCCTCGAAGAAGTCGTTGTGGGAATTGAAGAAGAAGGAGAGCCGAGGGGCGAACTCATCGATGGGGATTCCTCGCCGCTGAGCGGCTTCGACATAGCACATGCCGTCGGCCAGGGTGAAGGCGAGCTCTTGCACCGCCGTCGATCCCGCCTCGCGGATGTGGTAGCCGGAGATCGAGACCGGGTTCCACTTAGGAAGGTGTTCGGTCGCGTACTCGATCGTGTCCGTGACGAGACGAACGGCCGGCTGGGGCGGGTAGAGGAACTCCTTCTGCGCGATGTACTCCTTGAGAATGTCGTTCTGGGTCGTGCCCCCCAGGTCCGCGGGGCCGACCCCGGTCGCCTCGGCGGCGAGCAGGTACATTCCCCATACGATATTCGCGGGTCCGTTGATCGTCATCGAGGTGGTGACCTTGCCGAGCGGGATGCCACGCAGCAGCCGCTGCATGTCGTCGAGCGAGGAGACGTTCACCCCGCACTTTCCGACCTCCCCCAGCGCCTCCGGGTCGTCGGCGTCGATGCCGTACAGCGTGGGATCGTCGAAGGCGATGGAGAGCCCGGACTCGCCGTGGGCGAGGAGGTAATGGAAGCGGCGGTTCGTCGCTTCGGGGGTGCCGAAACCGGAGAACATCCGCATCGACCAGACGCGGCCCCGGTACATCGTCGGGTGAACACCGCGGGTGTACGGGTAGGCTCCAGGGTAGCCGATCCGGTCGGGGTCCGGCGGTAGGTCGTTGGGCACGTAGAGGCGCTCGACCGGGATCCCGCTCAGGGTTTCGAACCGTTCGTGCCGTTCCGGATTCTTGGAGAGAAACGGCCGAAGGGTCTCCTCGGTCCACCGGTTCTCCGCTTCGCGGATCGCGCCGGACGGCTTTCCACTTCCGGGAGAAGCCTCCCCGGCTCGGCGGTCGGCCGGTTGGGTGGCGGCCATCGCTCCTCCAATCGCCTCCCCGCGTTAAAGCGGTTCGGGGACCCGGAGCCCGACAAGGTCGGAGTCACCCCGACGCCAGACCTTGGCCCCCAACGACCGGGCGAACCGCGGGAAGGCCTCTCCGGTCCATTTGGTGTTGTCTGCCATCACGATCGAACCGGGGTGGAGTTTGGGCCGAATCGTTTCGAGCTCGAACTTGAGGTGAGTCGGCGTGTGGAGACTGTCGTGCAGGAAGATGTCCACGGCGGAAATCTCCTTCACGAGCGGCGGGAGCCTATCCTGGCTCAAGCCGAGCCGAAGATCCCACCCGGTTTTGTAGGAGACCGGGATCGCCCAGCCGCTGGAGCGGCCCGGCGGCACGCTCACCGCAGATTCGCCTGTCGATAAGGTGGGGCCGGCCTGCACCGCCGGCCGGTCGACCGAGTGGAGTTTCCCCCCGCGGTTCCGACGAAGCGCCGCCAGGAAATGCGCCGAGGAGACACCGGAAGAAACGCCTGTCTCGATGATGTGATCGGGCCGTGAAGCGCGGGTCATCACGTACAACTCGAGGGGCGCGCGGAACTGAGCGTAGAAACGGCGGCCCCCCTCCGCGTGCGCGCGGCGGAGAGCGCGTTCGAGCGGCGAAAGGCCGGAAATCTCCGCGAGCCACCGGTCGAGGTGCCTCGGCGGGATGCCGAGAACTCCCGAGAGCCATGGTCGGTTGGGCCGCGCTCGGCTATCTCCCAGTTCCCGGACCGTCGCCCGGATCGAGGCCTCGAGAGCAGTTCGCGAAGTCACAGCGACGAGCAGGACCGTGGGGTCCTTAGGGTTGAGGGGGCCGGTCCGGCGGTACCTTCGGTTCCAGGTGGGCTTTCCGCACGACCAGCCGGGACGTGCTCCCCGCGTGTTCGGACTCCACGCGGTCGAGGACAAGGCGTTGGGTCCAGTCCGGCACGTCGGTGACGAGCGTCTCGTACTCCCCGCCTTCGCCGGCCACGTGGACGGTCCGCACCTCCCGGCTGCGTCGTTCGATCTCCCGTACCAGGTCGAGGTCGAGCCGGCGCCCGAGCAGCTCTGGCGTGAGGGGTTCTGCGGCCAGGTGGACCAACCGGATATCGAGTCCGGCCCCGATCTCTTCGCGTACGACCCGCCCGGGGTCCTTCCCCCAGAGGGGCGAATAGAGAGGTCGTCCGAGAGAGAAGGTGACGGACTGGAGCCGGCTCCATTGGTAAGTCGAGGCGACCGCGCCGGCGACGACCGGTCCCTGGGCTCCCGCCAGCGCGTCACGGACCGCGACAGCCTCGTCCTCTTCCGACGAGCCTCGGACCTCGACGGTTCGCGTCGCTTTCCCCCACGCTTGGGCCTGGAGCGCCACCATCGAGAGGTTCGGCGTGTGGAACATCATGGACTCTGGATCGGCGGGCGCGAGGACCACGAGCTCGTCGACGTTTAGTCCCTGCGTATCGGCGAGATAGGCCGAATAGATGGAATCCTTTCCACCGGAGACCAATGCGGTGACGGTCACGGCGTTCCCCGGATCAGCTTGGGAGCAGACCGCCACGCCAAGCCCCGTACAGTTCTATCAAGTCGAGGTCGGCCTCGACGTGCTCACCCCACCGGAAAATGCCCCCCATCGCCGTTACGGTGCCCAGGGGGGCGATCGCCTCGCCCCGGAAGCAGCGTTCGAATGTGTCGACTTTCGAGCGAGAAACTTCCACGGCCCATCGGGAGGCTCCCTCCGCCACCGCCGCCAGTCCCGGTCCCGGAAGGCCGGTGGCCGCCAGGTCCACCGAGAAGCCGAGCCCTCCGCCAAAGGCCATCTCGATCAGAGAAAGGGCCAACCCGCCATCCGAAACATCGTGCACCGAGCGGAGGACCCCCGCCTGGCCCGCCGACAGGAGCGCCTCGCCGGTCCGGCGGAGCCGGGCTGGCTGGGTCGGCGGGATCGGTTGCCCCTGGATCCGGTGGCGACGGGCCCATAGTGACCCGCCGAGCTCCGGCCGGCTCGTACCTACGAGGTAGAGCGGGTTGCCGACCTCCTTCAGGTCAACGGTGGTACAGTGACGGACATCGGGCACGATGCCGGTGGCGAGAAGTACCGGCGTGGGAGGGATCGCGGCTCCGAGGCCGCCGTTATAGAAGCTCACGTTGCCCGAGGGTACGGCGAGGTCCAATCCCCGAGCCGCATCGGCCAATCCCCGGACAATCGCGGCAAACTGACCGAGCACGCGGGGGTCTTCCGGATTTCCAAAGTTGAGGCAGTTCGTGAACGCGTCCGGTCGGGCACCGACGGCGTAGAGGTTCCTTGCCGCCTCTTCGACAACCCACTGTCCGCCGCCGCGAGGGTCCTCGAGGCAAGCCCAGGGCTGTGCGGCCACGGCGAGCGCGAGACCCCTCCAGCTCTCCGTACGCGGGCGGAGCACGGCCGCGTCCCCGTGCGACGGGGAGGTTACCTGCCCCTGGAGGGGCTTGACGATCGTGTGGCCGAAGACCTCGTGGTCGTACATGCGGATCACCGGCTCCCGGGAGACGGAGTCCGGCGCGAGCGTCTGCCCGCGAATGAGCTCCGGCAAGCGGAGGTCCGGAACTCGCGCGGTCGCCCTGCGGTGTTCCGCTCGCGGGGCACGAGTGGGCCGGTGTCGGACGCCGGGAGCGACTCGGAAGCCGACGTCCAACTGTCCCGCCAGGGTTCCTTCGAACCGGATCAGTTCGGTCCGTCCCTTGATCACGCGACCGATGTCAGAGGCGGGGACGTCCCAACGACGGAAGATCGCGAGCAAGGCGGGGAGGTCATTTGGCCGTACATCAAGGAGCATCCGCTCCTGGGACTCGGAAACCCAGATCTCCCACGGGAGGAGCCCCTTCTCCCGGAGAGGCACGTGGTCGAGCTCGATCTCGGAACCGAAGCCGCCCGCATGGATCAATTCCCCCGACGCACTCGCCAGTCCGCCTCCCCCGAGGTCTTTGAGGCCTCGTACCAGCTTTCGGTCGAACGCTTCGATGCAGGCGTGGATGAGCGGCTCTTTCATGATTGGGTTTCCGAGTTGCACCGCCCCCCGCGACTCTGTCTCGCTCCGTTCGGTCAGTTCCCGGGAGGCGAACGACACTCCGCCGATTCCGTCCCGGCCGGTGAGACCCCCCACCAGCACGAGTCGATCCCCGACCGCTCGGGCTCGGTTGGGCAGCAGCCGGTTCTTGGGGAGGAATCCCACGCAAGCCACGTTGACGAGGGGGTTGACGACGTATCCGGGGTCGAAGTAGATCCCTCCCGCGATGGTCGGAACACCGACCCGGTTCCCGTAGTCTCGGATCCCGGCGACGACCCCGTCGAACAGGTAGCGGGGGCTCTTGACCCCCGCCGGCAGGCTCTTGCGGGCCAGGTCGAGTGGGCCGAAGAACAGCGGGTCGGCCAACGCGATTGGTTTCGCGCCGACCGCGAGCACATCGCGTAGAATGCCGCCGATGCCTGTGGCAGCTCCGCCGTACGGCTCGACCGCAGACGGATGGTTATGCGATTCGATCCGGAGGGCGTACGCGAAACCGTCCTCGAAGGCCATCACTCCGGCGTCACCGGTGCCCAGCACCCGGCGGGCCGGATGGAGCTTTCCGAACGCCGCGCGAAGGTACGGTCGGGAACTCTTGTAGCTGCAATGCTCGCTCCAACTCTGAGCAATTCCCGCGAGCTCCAGGTCGGTCGGGTCGCGCCCGGCCCGGAGATAGTACTGCCGAATTCGACGCAGCTCGACTTCGTCGAAACCCAGTTGGAGGCGGGCGGAGGTGCGGATCAAGGCGGCCCGACTTTCCTTCCGGAACGGGACCGTGGTCACGCCCGGCGCCCACTGGGGTTCCAGAGAAGTCGGGGGGCGCGGCATCCCCTCCCTCAGTCCAAGAGCGGCGTCACGGTCACGCGATGGATGACCGGGTTCGCCAGGAGCCGGTCGACAGCCTCGCGGGCCAACGCGTCGGCCCGGGCGCGCTCCACGTTCGCGAACTCGAGGAGATACACTCGCGCTGTCGTCACCCGCGACACCGGGGCAATCCCGAGCAAGGCCAGAGATTTCTCCACCGTCTCGGCTTCCGGATCCATTACCCCGGGCTTCAGCTCGACTCGGATCTCGACGCGGAGCGTCCGATCGTTGCTGCCCATCAGGATCTCTCGGCCGCTTCGAGCGTTTCCTCGCATATTAGTTCCGACGGGCTCAGGACGGCCGGGAGGTCGGCGGGAGAGCCCCCGGCACGGGGACCAATTTAGCCGCCCAAAGGCCTATATAGAGGTCGTTTTTCCGAACCGCGGGTTTGGGGGTAGGGGTGGAGGAGCTCATTTGCAGTGTCGAGTTTCTTCGGAGTCGGAGGGAGCTCGTCGCGCGCGTTTCGAGTGAAGCGGGGGGAGTGCGTGAATACCATGCGCCCGCCGCCGGCACAGTGATCGAACAGGTGGTCGACGACCTCCAAGAGGAGTTCGAATCGGCTCCGGTGACCTGACGAGGGTCTCGCGGACACGGGGCCGCCCGCCACCGCCAGCGCCGTACACGTAACTGCCGATAGAAAGACCGAACAGGAGGCGAAGGTATCGATGGAGAAACAAGGAACGAAGAGCAAGGGACCGGTCAGCGGAGCCGTCGAGAGTGCCTTCACCAAGGTCTGGGGAGATGAGCACGTCACCGCGCTCATCGCCCTGAAAGTGGAGACCTCGGAGGCCGATGGCGTTGCGGCCGAGGTCGCCCGATTCACCGAGGCCGAGGACGTCTTCCTGGTCACCGGCGACACCGACATCATGGTCAAGGTCACCTTCCCCCACTACGAGGAGCTCAAGGAATTCGTGCTCCACCGCTTGCCGGTGGTGAAGGGGATTCGCGAGACCAAGACGCTGCTCGTCGTCACCGCCTACAAAGAGGGAGGCGAGGCCCGTCGCGCGTAGGCGCCACGGGTTTCGATATCGTTCGTGACCGCCGCTGACAGCCGGGCTGTTCCGCCCGCCGTGCCAGAGCCGCCCGCCGGCTCCGGAAAATCCCTCGAGCTGGAACGCATCGCACAGTCCCTCGCCGCCCTCAGCGAGGACGGCTCCGTTCCGCGCAACATTCGTCGGGGCGCGCAGTCGGCACGCGACGAACTGCTCAAGGTCGCCGTCGCGCTCGATCTACGCGTCGCGAGCGCGGTCTATGTGCTCGACGACTTGGCCAACGATTCGAACCTTCCCACCCACGGCCGCACCGCGATCTGGTCGATCATCTCGAACTTGGAGAGCCTCCAGTGAGCTACCGGCGGCGAAACCTGAAATACGAGCCCCGGGTCGTGGCCCTTCGGAGCGATCGCGGGCCCGTAGCTCAGTTCGGTAGGTCGGCGGGTACGCTCGCCGACCCGACACAGAGCATCTGGCTTTTAACCAGGCGGTCGGGGGTTCGAACGAGCAGCGCCGCATCGGTCGTCGCGCTCCGGAAATCCCCCCGGGCCCGTTCCGCTCCGCTGGAGTCCACATGAGTCCCACCCGAGCGCGCCCCCGGAAATCCGCCAAGGCCGTGAAGGCTCCGTCCCGGCGCGAGTTCCAGACCCATCACCTGATCCCGCCCCACGAACTGTTGAGCGAGGAGGAGGCGCGTCAGGTGCTCGACGAACTATCCACGCCGGTGGAGCGCCTCCCGAAGATCCTCGCGACGGACCCCGGTCTTCTCACCAACCCGGAGGTTCGCGCGGCGAAGGAGGCGGCCGAACCGCTCGCCGGCCGGATGGTCCGTATTCGACGTCCCTCCCCAACCGCGGGCGAGGCGATCACGTACCGGGTGGTCATCGCCAACCTGGGGGACTAGAGGTTCACTGTCATGCGAGAAATCGTAGATGCCTTCTTCCGAGAGCGGTCGACGGTCAACCACCACCTCGCCAGCTTCAACGACTTCCTTCCCACACCGGACAACCCCAACTCCCGGATGCAGCGGATCGTCGACGAGGCCCGCGTGAGCGAGGACTCGACCGACCGCGGGGTGATCCGGCTCGATGTTCAGAAGACGAAGAGCTCGATCTACGTGCGGGTCGGCCGCCGCCGGGACGCGCGCTCCCAACTGGACGTTACTTCTGAACCCACGGTGTTCGTCGGCCAGCCGTTCGTCAAGGAGCCCGTCGGTTCCAAACCGACGCTCACGCCCATGGAGGCGCGTCTCCGGAACCTCACCTACCAGGCGCCCATCTACCTGCGCGTCACCGTCGTCGAGAACGGCGTCGAACGCGCCCCCGAGGACGTCCACATCGGCGACCTGCCGATCATGGTCAAGAGCCGGCCGTGTAACCTCCACCAGGGAAACATCGAGCGCGACTCCGGCTTCCCGCTCTCCGCGGAGGAGTACCGGGCCAAGCTCGTCGAGTACGGCGAAGACCCCGCCGACCCCGGCGGCTACTTCATCATCGGCGGGACCGAGCGCGTGATCATGAGCCTCGAGGATCTCGCGCCCAACCGGATCTTCGCGGAGTTCAACGAGCGCTACGGGACGCCGATCGAGAGTGCCAAGGTGTTCAGCCAGCGCGGAGGCTACCGGTCGCTCACCGTCGTCGAGAAGAAGAAGGACGGCGTGCTCCACGTCTCCGTTCCCAGCGCCTCCGGTCAGATCCCTCTCGCCATCCTCATGAAAGCCCTGGGGATGAAGAATGACGAGGAGATCTACCAGGCCGTCCTGGGCGAGTTGCTCCCGTTGGACGAGCCGTTCGTCCAGACGATGAAGCATCTCCTCAACGTCAACCTCGAGGAGTGCGTCTCGAAGAAGCTCTACCCTCCCGAGGGCATCCTCACGACCGAGGACGCGCTCCTCTACCTCGAGAAGAAGTTCGCCACCGGGCAGGCGAAGGAGTACCGACAGCGGAAGGTCGACGGCATCCTCGATCGTTCCCTGCTCCCGCACCTCGGGGATGCGAAGGCGGACCGTCTCAAGAAGGCCCTGTACCTCGGCCGGATGGCCCGGACGGTCCTCGAGCTCAACCTCGGCCAGCGCGGCGAGGACGACAAGGACCACTACGCGAACAAGCGGCTCAAGCTCGCGGGCGACCTCATGGAGGACCTGTTCCGTGTGGCGTTCACGATGCTGCTGAAGGACCTCAAGTACCAGCTCGAACGCTCCTTCGCCCGGAAGAAGGACCTCCGGATCGCCTCGGCGATTCGGCCGGACCTCCTGACCCAGCGCCTCGTCCATGCGCTGGCGACCGGCAACTGGGTCGGCGGCCGGGCGGGGGTCAGCCAACTCCTCGACCGAACCAGTCACATGTCGACGATCTCTCACCTCCGGCGCGTCACGAGTCCGCTCACGCGCAGCCAGCCCCACTTCGAGGCGCGGGACTTGCACCCTACCCAATGGGGCCGGCTCTGCCCCAACGAGACCCCCGAAGGGCAGAACTGCGGCCTCGTCAAGAACTACGCCCTTTGCGTCGATGTCTCCGAAGGCGCCGACGAGGACGAGGTCGCCCTTATCCTGCGGGACCTCAACACGCGCGAGATCGGCCCCGAGGTCTTCCAAGAGGCCTCCGCCCCGAAGGGCAAGCGCGCCGCCCGGGTCTATGTCAACGGGAACCTCATCGGCCTCCACTCGAACCCGACCGAACTCGTCCAGGAGATCCGGGAACGCCGGCGGTCCGGCACGCTCTCCCCGACGCTCGGCGACAAGATCTACGAGATCAACGTCCGGAGCGACCAGCGCATGAACGAGGTGATCGTTCACTGCGACTCGGGACGTCTCCGCCGGCCGCTCATCAGCGTCAAGGACGCGACGACGCGCGTCACGCGGTCGGACCTGGACGAACTGGCCCGCGGCACCCTCTCCTACACCGACCTGGTCCGCCAGGGGAAGGTCGAGTGGATGGACGCCGAGGAGGAAGAGGACACGCTCATCGGCGTCGACGGGTACCTGCCGCCCGAGCGCTGCCCGAACTGCCAGCGCGCACTCTCCCGGAGCGACATTCGGTGGGTCTCCGCCGGCGAGAAGAAGGAAGCCGCGGACGTCGAGTGTGGCCGTTGCCATCACGTCTTCCCGACGCCCTCGCTCCTCCGCAAGGACCACACGCACCTCGAGATCGACCCGAACCTGATCCTCGGGGTCTGCACGGGGCTCATCCCCTACGCGGAGCACAACTCCACGCCCCGGAACACGATGGGATCGGGAATGGCCAAGCAGGCGTTGGGTGTGGAGTCGGTCAACTACCGTCGCCGGCCCGACACGCGCGGTCACCTGCTCCATTACCCCGAGGCGCCGCTCCTCCGAACCCAGACGATGCGGTACGTGCAGTTCACCGAGCGTCCCGCCGGCCAGAACTTCGTTGTCGCCGTCCTGACCCACGAGGGATACAACATGCAGGATGCGCTCGTCTTCTCGCAAGCGGCGATCGACCGCGGGCTCGGCCGTTCCTCCTTCTTCCGTACCTACCGGGGCGAGGAGCGCAAATATCCCGGCGGGCAGGAAGACCGCTTCGAGATTCCGCGCCCCGACGTGGCCGGCGCCCGCGTCGATACGGCCTACCGAAACCTCGGCGAAGACGGCTTGATCTTCCCGGAGCTCGAGGTCACCGAGAGCGACGTCCTGGTCGGCAAGACCTCGCCGCCGCGATTCCTCGAGGAGAAGACGGACCTCTTGACGCCGCAGAAGCGTCGGGAAACGTCGGTCACCGTCCGTGCCGGCGAATCCGGCTGGGTCGACAGCGTGATCCTGACCGAGGGCGAGAATATCTCGAAGCTCGTCAAGGTGAAGGTCCGCAATCAGCGGATTCCGGAGCTGGGCGACAAGTTCGCGTCTCGCCACGGCCAGAAAGGCGTCGTCGGGCTCATCGTGCCGCAGGAGAACATGCCGTACACGCGCGACGGCATCACGCCGGATCTCATCGTCAACCCCCACGCGATCCCATCGCGCATGACCGTCGCCCATGTGCTCGAGATGCTCGGCGGGAAGGTCGGGTCGCTCGAGGGTCGGGTCATCGACGGGACGCCCTTCTCCGGGGAACGCGAGGAAGCGCTCCGCGAGTCCCTCAAGGCGCTCGGTTTCCACCCCTCGGGACGGGAGACCTTCTACGACGGCGTGACCGGTCGCCGGCTCGATGGCGAGGTGTTCGTCGGCGTGATCTACTACCAGAAGCTCCACCACATGGTCGCCGGGAAAATGCACATGCGCTCGCGCGGCCCGGTCCAAATCCTCACGCGGCAGCCCACCGAGGGGCGTTCCCGTCAGGGAGGTCTCCGGTTCGGTGAGATGGAGCGCGACTGCCTCATTGGTCACGGCGTGGCGATGGTCATCAAGGACCGCTTGCTCGACGAGTCGGACGGCACGATCCAGTACGTCTGTGGCAACACCGAGTGCGGCCACATCGCGATCCCGGACGCCCGAACCGGCTCCCTCCGCTGCCCGAGTTGCGGCAACACGTCGTCGATCTACCCCGTCGAGATGAGCTATTCGTTCAAGCTGCTCCTGGAGGAGCTGATCAGCCTCGGCGTGATCATGCGACTCCAGTTGGAGGACATGCGGTAGGAGGTTCCCCGATGGCGCAAGGATTATCGAAGCGGATCAAGAGCCTCCAGTTCGCCTTCCTCTCGCCGGACGAGATCCGGCGCATGAACGCCGTGAAGGTGATCACGGCGGATACGTACGACGACGACGGGTACCCGATCGAGATGGGACTCATGGACCTCCACCTCGGCGTGATCGAGCCCAATCTCCGGTGCCGGACCTGCGGGGGCCGCGTCAACGAGTGCCCGGGCCACTTTGGCATCATCGAGCTCGCGATGCCGGTGATCCACGTCGGTTATGCAAAGGAGATCAAACGACTCCTCCAGCTCACCTGTCGCGCCTGCGGACGGATGCTCCCCGACGCCCCGAGCAGCAGCCGGGGCGAAGTCGCCATCGACGGCGACGACGGGCCGACGTCCGCGCCCACTCCGCGCGAGGGAAAGGAAGAGCGCTCGTGCCCTCACTGCCACGAGGTCCAGCAGCGTATCATCCTCGACAAACCGACCACGTTCCGCGAGAACGGCCACAAGATCACCCCGAAGGAGGTCCGGGCCCGCCTCGAACGGATCCCCGACGACGACGTCCGTGCCCTCGGGCTCAACCCGAAGGCCGGTCGGCCGGAATGGATGGTCCTGACCGTCCTGCCGGTCCCGCCGGTGCAGGTCCGCCCCTCGATCACACTCGAGAGCGGGGAACGCAGTGAGGACGACCTTACGCACAAGCTCGTGGACGTGCTCCGGATCAACCAGCGGCTCCGCGAGAACCGCGATATGGGCGCTCCGCAGCTCGTCGTCGAGGACTTGTGGGAACTGCTCCAGTACCACGTCACCACGTACTTCGACAACCAGACCAGCGGCATCCCGCCCGCGCGCCACCGCTCGGGCCGGCCGCTCAAGACCCTGGCCCAGCGGCTCAAGGGGAAGGACGGACGATTCCGGTCCAACCTCTCGGGTAAGCGCGTCAATTTCTCCGCGCGGACGGTCATTTCCCCCGACCCCATGCTCTCGATCAACGAGGTCGGCATCCCGACGGAGGTCGGTCGGGCCCTGACGGTCCCGCTCGAAGTCACGCCCTACAACGCCGAGCTCGCGAAGGAGCTCGTCAAGCGAGGCCCGGCGCCGGCCGATAAGGACGGGATCTACCAGTGCGGCGTGAATTACCTCATCCGCGAGGACGGGCAGCGGATCAAGGTCATGGACAAGAACGCCGAGGCGTGCGCCGAGCTCGTCACCCCCGGCTGTGTCGTGGAACGCCAACTGATCAACGGCGACATCGTCCTGTTCAATCGTCAGCCCTCGCTCCATCGGATGAGCATGATGGCGCACTTCGTCCGGATCCTGCCGCACAAGACGTTCCGGTTCAACCTCTGCGACTGCCCGCCGTACAACGCGGATTTCGATGGCGACGAGATGAACCTCCATGTGCTCCAGAGCCAGGAAGCGCGGGCCGAGGCGAAGGTCCTGATGAAGGTCGAGGAGCACATCCTGTCGCCCCGCTACGGCGGGCCCATCATCGGGATGCTTCACGACCACATCACCGGGATGTTCCTGCTCACCTACCAGAACCCCCACTTCAACCGGCACGAGGTCACGTACATGCTCTCCCGGATCCAGATGCCGATCCCGCCGCCGGCGGGCACGGATAAGGAGGGCAACGAGTTCTGGCTCGGGAAGCAGCTGTTCTCCACCCTGCTCCCCAAGGACCTCACGATCGAGTACCGGGCCAACATCTGGAACAAGTGCAACGACCCGCCGCTCCACTGCCCCCACGACGCCTGGGTCGTCGTGGACCATGGAGAGC
>JBARJD010000060.1:0-4021 GCA_049800095.1 Thermoplasmata archaeon
CGGTCCGTCCGTTGGACCGGGTACGCTGTCCACGGACCTTCTGGCCGCGTTCATGACGGACCCCTTTGTAGGACCGAATCATCTTCATCTGGTTCGTGTCGTCCCGGACGCCGGTATCCAGGTCGCCACCGATGAGGTGCGTCGTCTCGCCCGTCGTGCGGTCGGTCTTGTGATTGACCATCCAGGCCGGGACTTTCGATGGCAACGCGTGGACGAGCTCTTCCAAGCCATCAACGGTGGTCTCGGGGAGGTTTCCGATCATTTCCCCGGGATTGATCCCGGCCAGTCGAACGGTGGTCTCGGCGATGCGCGGGCCGATCCCGCGGACCCCCGAGAGGGCGAGAACGCTGGACCGTCGACCATCGAGGTCGACGCCGGCGAATCGTACGATATAGCGAAAGTTGGGGTTATCCGGAATTGGTTTGCCCTTCTTCGGGGACTCGGCGGGACCCTTGGCGGTCTTCGCCTTGACCCCAGCCTTTCCTTTCCCGCCCTTCTCCTTCGGGCCGTCTTTCTTCCCCTCCGCCGACTCCTCGGGCTCTACGGCTGGCGCCGTCGCGTCCTTGGATTTCGGTTCCGGAGGTGGACTCAAGGGACCTCGCCGCGGCTCACGCGTTCCGGCGCTTCACGCGCGCGATGAAGCCGGCCTTGTCGACGAAATAGAGGAATCCGTCCTTCTTGGCGATCTTCTCGGTGCCCACCCGGGCCTTGCGTCCGCCGCGCGTCGCACGCATCGGCACCTGCCAAACGTATCCGTCCTTCCCGACGAAGTACAGGTAGCCTTTCTTGCGCGAGATCTTCTCCTTTCCGATACGCTCTGCCATTGCGATGCCGCCGGCCGACTGTCCACCGGCTGGCGCGGCCGCCGAGAAAGACCCCCTTCATAAGCGCTTCGGTCACTGCTTTTTCGAGAGAGAATTCGGACACCGCGGACGGGACAACCTCCTTAGCTGACCGGCTTCTCGACCGCCTCGATGTCGGCGACGCTGGACGTGAGCCTCCTGCTTCCGACGTTCAACGAGCGGGAGTGCCTCGAACTGCTCTACGACCGGATCGATAGCGCCCTCCGGCCGTACCGGCACGAGGTGATCGTGGTCGACGACAGTTCTCCGGACGGAACCGCCGATGTGGTACGCCGGCTCGCGGCGACCGGCCCGTATCGATTGGTTTCCCGCCCCCGCCGGGCCGGGCTCTCCTCCGCGGTGCTCGACGGCTGCCGCGTTGCAACCGGCCGCATCGTGGTCGTCATGGATGCCGACGGCAGTCACCCACCGGAACGGCTTTCGGACCTGATCGAGCCGATCAACGTCGGGCGCGCTGAATTCACACTGGGGAGTCGACGGGTTCGAGGCGGCGGCGATGAGGGACTGGCGCCGGTCCGCTGGATGACCTCGTGGATCGCGACGCTGCCCGCCCGTCCCCTTACGGCGGTCCACGACCCGATGTCAGGGTTCTTCGCAGTTCGGCGGGATGTACTCGAGCGAGCGACTCTCAAACCCACCGGCTTCAAGGTCGGTCTGGAGATCCTCGTGAAATGTCATCCCTGGCCGGTCGTGGAGGTCCCGTTCCACTTCGGCGAGCGTCTGGCGGGAGAGAGCAAGCTCGGCCCGGGGGTCATCGCGTCGTACGGGCACCACTTGGCGCGGCTCTACCGCTGGCGGGTCGCCGACGGCCGCGCGGCGTCCACGACGCGATAACCGCCTCCCCGCAGCAGCACCTCCACCGGGGGGCCCCAACGCTCAGCGAGCCACGCTTGGTAGTATCGGATCCCCTGGCTTCCTTTGCCCACGATGCGAAGGTGGCCCCCGGGAGCGAGGTGCTCTGGCGCTTGGGTAAGGAACGCGAGGACCGTCTCTCGGCCGGCGTGGAACGGCGGGTGGCTCAGTATCAGGTCGAACGACTCATCCGTGAGCGGTTCGAAAAGGCTTCCGAGACGGACCTCGGCGTTGCGGACGCCGTTCCGGTCGAGGTTCCTTCGCGCGAGACGAACCGCCCGCTGGTTGACGTCGGTCAGCACAACCCGCGCTGAGGGAACCGTCTTAGCGGCGGCGAGCCCAATCGCTCCCCAGCCGCAGCCGAGGTCGAGGATCCGCCCGGCCGAGATGCCCTCCAGGGACTCGATGAGTAGGGCGGTGCCGGGATCCAGCCCGTGCGAAGCGAAGAGGCCCCGGTCGGTTTCGATGACCAGCATCTCGCCCCGGTAAAGGAACCGGTGCTCCTCCGGCCGGGACGCCACACGGGGACGGGCCGAGAAGTAATGCTGCGGCGCTTCCGATGCCGGCTCGGGGGGTTCCATGAGGCCATCACGACCGGCGGCCAAAGAAGCCAGACTTGGTTTTGCCAGAGAGGGTCCCCGGCGTTCCGAGGGCTTCCCGGAGCAGTTCCTTCTGCCGGGAGGTCAGGGCTTCGGGGAGGTGCACGTGGGCGGTCACGATGAGATCCCCGCGGTCCGACCCTCTGAGTCGAGGGAATCCCTCGCCGCGAAGCCGGAACTGGCGCTCGGGCTGCGTACCGGCGGGAATCCGGAGCGAGGCTTCGCCCGTGATGGTAGGGACGAGAACTTCCCCCCCCAGGAGGGCGACGGGAAGCGGAACCTCCACCTCAGTGTAGGCTTGCCGCCCGTCGCGCTGGAAGCGGGGATCCGGCTCGAACATGACCTGCACGAAGAGGTCGCCGGGCTGTCCGCTGGGTGGCGCCCCCTCGCCCTGCCCGGTTAACCGGAGCACTCCACCATCCTCCATCCCCGGAGGCACGCTCACCTCGAGATGCCGGACCTCATGGATCCGGCCGGTTCCCTTGCAGGTCGGGCACCGTTCCTTGATCCGCTGGCCGGTCCCGTGGCACCGCGGGCACTCGCCGATAGAGATCATTTGCGTGAAGCCGCTCCGCGAAGTTCGTCGGACCTGGCCGGTTCCCCGGCACTCGGGACACGTTTCGAGGGCGGTCCCGTCGCGCGCCCCGGTTCCCTTACAGTCCTTGCATGGCTCCGACCGGGGCACGTCAATCGCCGGGGTGGTTCCGGTCACGGCGGCCCGCAACGGGACCCGTATCGACACTTCGACGTCGCGCCCTCGGATCTCGGGGCGAATCCACCGCGGCCCGCCGCCCGAATATCCACCGAACAGGCCGCCCCCCGCGGCCTGGGCGAACAACTGCTGGAGGAAGTCCGACGACCCGAGGAGGTCCTCGATGTCTCCTTGGTGAGTGAAGTTCTGCCAGTTGAACCCGCCGGGCCCGAAATCGGTCTCGACGCCCGAGAAGCCGCCCGCGTCGTAGTGCTTCCGCTTTGTCTCGTCGGCGAGCACCTCGTACGCCTCCGAGAGCTCCTTGAACTTCTCCTCGGCGACCTTGGGGTTCCCCTTGTTGAGGTCGGGGTGGTACTCACGCGCCAGGCGCCGATAGGCGGTCTTGATCTCCTCGGGGCTGGCGGTCCGGGGTACGCCCAGCACCTCGTAATAGTCCCGTTTTGCCATGCCCGAGATTCCCCACCGCGCACGTCGGCGGAGAGGGGCTTGTACCCCCCGCGGTATTTACTATCTCTCGGGAGGGGCGGTTACTTCCGCCACGCGAAGCGCACGCGATCGCCGAGACGGACGCCGAACCGCCGCGCCGCCGAGTTCTCCCGGCACGAAATCTCGAGATGGCCGAAGCTCGACGCGAGCACACCCCAACCCGTGGGCGGAAGGTCGGCGTAGGTCCGGCGCCGAACTCCTCGACGGGCGGACCCTCTCCCGATCTGGACGGTCAACGCCTCCCCGAGCGCGGGCCCCGCCGACGACGGGGCGTTCGTGATGATATTCCCGAATCGATCGACGTGGAGCACGACAGCGTCCACGCTCGTAGGTCCCACCTTCGCGACCGGAACGTCGTACCGGTGCGGTTCGAACGGAGTTCCGAGAAACTCGAGCGACGCGCCGGAGGCGAGAAGAGCGGCCGCGGGAGCAAAGAGGTCGCGGCCCTCAAAGGTCGGGGAGATGGCCGCTTGCGCCGCGATGCGGGCGGGGTCGAGCCGGAACGACCG
>JBARJD010000061.1:0-5330 GCA_049800095.1 Thermoplasmata archaeon
CGATCGGGCTCATCGACCGCTCCCGATCGCGGTTCGGACGAACCGCGGGGGTCCGGGGCGCGCGGTCACCCTCAGGACTTCATGATGGCGACCAAGAAGATCGCCACGGCCGCAAGGGCGCCGATCACGGCGGCCACGATCACGAGGAAGGATTCCCAGAGCAGGCCGCCCAGGTCCCCCACATACGCGTGGTACCAGTAGGCGAAACCGATGCCGACCACGAGTCCTCCCACGAGGAGGCCCACGCCGATCGACCGGCTCTTCCCGCTGCCGAAATAGGCAGTGAAGGCGCCGGCCAGGATCAGGAACAGCCCGAAGATCAGGAGCAGGATCTCCAGAAACTGATAGCCGCCTACGCTCAGGTCAGAGGTCCCCGTCAGTAACAGATGTAGCATTCGTTCCACCGTTTCCTCAGAATTTGATACCAGTCAAGGTCTTCGTGTCGATGACGCCGGCCACCGACCGGATCTTATCGACGACGACCTGTCCGAGAGCGTTGAAGTCGGCGGCCTCGACCTTCGCGATGAGGTCGTATTCGCCGAACAGAGGATGGAGCTCAACGATCTCCTTCACCCGAAGGAGCTCCGTGTAGACCTCGTGCTCCTTCGCAGGTGCGGTGCTGATCAGGACGAATCCGACGGCCACGCTCCGTGCAACCTCTGAGAGGCGCGAGACCTGCCGCGATTTATAAGCGTTTGTAACCGGCGGACCGCTCGTTGCGTTTGGATGACATCCCTTAAGGTGACGGCGGGGTCGCCGGCAGGACGTGGAGGGCACGGCGACGGAGGCCCCGCCTCGACGCTGGGCCAGCATTCTGGCTCGTCGCTGGCTCGTCGCGTTCCTGCCCATCAACGCCGCAACGGCGGCCTTTGGTCTGTCGCTCCAGCTTTTGATCCTGGGCGCCCACGGCTCCGTGATCCAGTGGGCCCTCGCCGCGACGGTGTTCAACGGCGCCCTCATCGTGTCCTCGATCGTCTGGGGATATCTCTCAGATCGCTACCCGCTCCGGCGCCGATTCCTGTTGATCAATTACTTTGGTTTCGCCGCGATCTACGTGGCACTGTACTTCCTGACCTCGTTCAACGACCTCATCCTTCTCTACACGCTCGTGGGAGCGCTGACTCCGGCCGGGGTCAGCGCCTCGAACCTGATCGTCCTCGAGCAGTTCTCCGAAGGGGAGCGCCCGACGGCGTACGCGTCCTTCCAGGAGATCAGCATCCTGGGGTCGATCCTCGGCGGCCTCGTTGGCTTCTTCTGGCTCGAGGCGAACGAGATGCTCCGTCCCCTGCTGTTCGTCCTGGCCGGCTTTGCCCTCGCGTCGTCGATCATTGTCTGGCGGGGAGTGAAGGACTCCCCGCGTCCACTTCGTTCCAGCGACGCGACACGGGACCCCTCCGGCCTCTTGTCGCGGCTCCGCCACTCAGTGGCCTTACGGTCCACCGTTCCCTTCTTCCCGCCGTTCCCGCAATTCCAGCCCGGGACGGTTCACCGGGCCTGGCGACGGGTCCGGGAGGAGGCCCGGCACGAGATCCCCCTGATCTTCGCCGCCTCGCTGCTGTTTAGCCTCAGCGCGAACCTGTTCAATGTGTCGTACACATTCTACCTCGCCGCGGTGGGCATCTCGTTCGCCGGGATCTTTCTCGTGAACGTGTCGAACAGCGTCGCGCAGGCCATCTTTTTCCCGCTCTCCGGAAGTCTCTCGAAGCGAGGCGGTTCGGATCGGCTCGTGCGCGTGTCCTCGCTGCTCCGAGCGGTCGGCTACCTGATTGTCGTGCTCTTCACGTTCGACCACTTCTTCGGGGGCGCTCTTGCCTTCGGGGCGAACGTCTTGGTCTTCGCGATCCTCGGGGCCGCCATCGCCCTCTACTCTACCGCGTCCTCCCTCGTGCTGTTTCGGACCCTTCACGAACGCGACGCCGGAAGTTTGCTCGGCCTCAGCAGCGCGTTGGGCGGCGTGGCCGCCATCAGCGGCGCCTTCCTCTCCGGCGTCCTCTCGTTCTACGGAAGCTACCGCCTCACCTTTCTCGTCGCGGCCATCGGGGTTCTCGTGTCGCTCCCGCTCTGGGCCGCGGCCGACGCCGCGTACATCCGCCGACGGATGGGGGACGTCCCGCCGCCTCCGCCGGAGTAGATCGGTCGGCACTCGCGTTAAGAGCGGTAATCGCCTCGTCACGACCGGATGGAGCCGGTGGCGTCGACGGAGGTCGTTCAACGTGGCCTCCAGGACATCGTCGCGCTCGAATCCCACATCACCTTCATCGACGGGAAGGGCGGCCGCCTGCTCTACGAGGGATACGATATCCGCGACCTCGCCGAGCATTCGACGTTCGAGGAGGTCGCCTACCTCCTCTGGTACGGCCGGCTTCCGAGCGCTTCCCAGCTCGAGGAGCTCGAGCAGCGGCTGATCGGGCTCCGACCGCTTCCCGACCCCTTGGCTCGCCTCATCGATTCCCTTCCGACCGATTCGAATCCGATGGACGTGCTGCGGACCGCGGTCTCCGCCCTCGCCATGCTGGAACGCGCGGAGACGCAACCCGGCCCCAGCTCGATCGGTGGAGCGCTCCGGTTAACCGCCACGCTCCCATCGATGATCGGCCGGTTCCAGCGGCGGAGGATCGGTCTGGCCCCCCTGAAAGATCGGCCGGACCTCAGCCATGCCGAGAACCTGCTCTATCAGATCACGGGGCGCGAGAGCAGCGAGATCGAGAACCGGGCCCTCGACGTGGCGCTGATACTCCACGCCGACCACGAGCTCAACGCGTCGACCTTCGCCGCCCGCGTGACCGCCTCCACGCTCTCCGACCTCTACTCCGCCGTCACGAGCGCCATCGGCACGTTGAAGGGCCCGCTGCATGGCGGCGCGAACGAGCGGGCCGTGGAGCTCCTCGACGAGATCGGAGACGTGAGCCGCGTCGAGGAGGTCGTGACCACCAAGCTCGCCCGGCACGAACGGATCATGGGCTTCGGTCACCGAGTGTACAAGGTCGAGGACCCCCGGGCGACGATCCTCCGCGCGTGGTTGCACAAGGTGGGTGAGTCGGCCGGGAACCTGCGCTCGTTCGACCTGCTCGAGAGGGAACGGGAAGTGGTCCACCGGGAGAAGGGGCTCTACCCCAACGTGGACCTCTACTCGGGCTCGGTCTACGCCCTGCTGGGGGTACCGAAGGACCTCTTCACGCCGATCTTCGCGGTGAGCCGGGTCTCCGGCTGGGCGGCCCACGTGCTGGAGGAGTACCAGGACCTCCGCCTGATCCGGCCGAGCGCCCTGTACGTGGGACCGACGGACCTCCACTACGTCCCGATCGCCGAACGCGGGGCCTAGGCGCCGCCGGCCCGTCTTCTACGGCGTGTGCTCTGCGCCGACTCGACCCGCATTAACGGATATCGAAGGTCGGGGCGGTAGCTCAATCGTGCGACGATGCGCGTCGCGGCATCGGCCAGTGTAACGCGTGCGTCGATCATCTCCGCTGTAAGGTACCGATATCCGAACCGTCCGCGTCCAACGGGACCGCCTTGCGCCGGCACGATGCGCACCCGAACCCGTTCGACGAACGGCTGGAGCGCGACGGCCGCTTCGATGGTATGCGCCAGCGCGACCGCCGTCCGGGGGGAAACCGGAATTCCGAGGTACTGGTGGAAGATCCCGCCGAGCTTGATCCCGGCCTCGAACAGAAGGGCCTCGCGAGACGTCAGCGTGGCCGGATGGACGGAACCGCGTCGGCTACCCATCTGAACCTCCGTCTCCTGCCGCACCGGCGGCGGCGCGCGCCGCCCGGGGCCCGAGAACGTAGTAGGTGGCGAGTCCGATCGCTGCCACCGCCGCGGCCGCCGCCCCCACGAAATAGAAGGGCGTCCCGGCCGCGGGCCGGAACTCGAGAGGCACGAGGGAAACGCCCAGCGCCGCGGCCGTTCCGATCATGACACCACGGAGCCACATCCCCCGCCGGAGCTTTGGGTAGGGGATCGGGGAGACCATCAACAACGCCAACAGCGCCGCGGCGAGGAGGACGACCAACGGATTCGTACCGAGGAACCCTGGTTCGTCGAAGAACAGGACGAGCACGACGATGGCCAATGCATTCTGTGGGGTGGACGCTCCTACGAAATGAGGGTGTTGCCATCCCCGCCACGTGAAATACACTAGGCGACCGATCGCAAGCGCGCTGACCAACCCGCCGACCACGAGCGCGTACCCGCTCCAGGGGGCCCAGAGGGAGGCGTGCTCGGTGTGGACGGCAATGAGCACCCCCGGCGCGAGACCGAAGGTGATGGCGTCGGCCACCGAATCGAGGACTCGACCCGAGGAAGAGGGCGGGCCGCCGGCCCGTCGGGAGAGGATACCGTCGAGCCCGTCGAATCCGACGCCGCAGCCAATGAGAAGCATCGCCCAGAGCTTGTTCCCTGCCAGCGTGTACAAGATCGCTCCGACGCCCAGCAACGCGTTCGCCAACGTTGCGAGATTGGCTCCCACGCGACCCGCGGAGGTCACGACCGCTCCATGGCGACTGTCGACCGCCCGGCCCAGACGCGATCACCCGGCTTGACCGTCGGACGAAACGCCCCGACCGGAAGCAGCACGTCGACCCGCGACCCGAGGAGGATCATCCCCAGGCGATCACCCTTGCGGTGCTCTTCGCTCGGCCGCACGAGGCTCACGAGCCGCCGGGCCACGATCCCGGTCATCTGAATGACTTCCACGGGGCCGTACCGGGTGTTCAACCGGTAGCGCCGCTGGACGTTATGCGTGGCGTCGCCAGCGTACGCCGGTCGGAACCCTTCACCCGAATCTTCGATCCCGGCGACTTCGGCGTCCAGCGGGAATCGATTGACGTGTACGTCGGTGACATTCATGAAGACGGCGATCCGCCAACGCGCGTCCTCCTCCGCCACGATCGTTACGCGACCGTCTGCGGCGGAGACGACGCCGTCCCCGGGCATCCGCTCCGGGTCCCGGAAGAAGATGGCGAAGAAGATCCAGATCCCGGTCAGAACGGCCGCAGCGACAAGGCCGGGAAGGAACAGCCCGTGCACGAGCGCGGAGACGCCCCATAGGACGACAATGCCCGCCGCACCGACCGCGAGGTAGGGGCGCGCGGGGCGTACGAACACGGGCCGGGCGACCTTAGGACTTCAACACGATCTCGATGTTCACGCCGTCGGGCACTTGGATCCGCATCACCTGGCGGAGCGCCCGTTCGTCGGCATCGATGTCGATGAGTCGCTTGTGGATCCGCATCTCCCAATGATCGATGGTGCTGGTGCCTCCGCCGTCCGGTCCTTTTCGGACCGGCACACGGAGGCGCTTGGTTGGCAACGGGATCGGCCCAGAG
>JBARJD010000062.1:0-6134 GCA_049800095.1 Thermoplasmata archaeon
TCTCCGTACCGGTCGAGCACGTGGTCGAGGAGGTCTCCGCGCGGTGAGGCCCGACCGGTCCGACGGGCCACCTCTCCGTCGAGGACATCGAAGACCCCTCCCGCGAAGATCAGCGCCGCGACCGGCAGAAAGAGATACGGAGTAGTGTACCTAGTAAGTAGGCAGAGGACGCCCGCCGCGATCAGGAGCCCGAACCCGAGCATGCTGAGCGCGGCGGGGGACCACCCCATCCAGGGCCGGACCCACCGGTCCAGATACGGTGCCAGCCGGGCGCGGTACTTCTCGACCACCATTATGGGGCGCTCAGAGCCGGCCGCGCAAAAGCTCCTCGGTCACGCGCCGGTCGGCCAGCCAGTTGACCCGGCCGTACCGGGCCGCGGGTCGACGCCGGACTATCTCCTCGACCGTCCGCGCCACGTCGGCCATCGAACGACCGGTCGTGTCGACTTCTCGGACCGGCACCCCGGCCGCGAGCGCCTCCACGAGCACGATGTCCAAGGTTTCCGAGAGCACGTTGGCCGTCCGGTCCGCCGACGTCCGGCGCATCTTCCGAAGCCGGCGGGCCAGCGCCAACGGGTTACATCGGAGCACGATTACGTACGAGACCGGCAAGAAATGCGCGAGATGACCGACGACGACCCCCTCCGGAGCGAACCGGACCCACGACCGGAACGCGCGACGTAGTTGGGTCATGTTTACCTCGACCGAGCCGCGTCCGCGGCGATGTCCCGCGTCGAGTCGGAGCGCGAGTTCCCGTACCTCCACCGCGTGCAGCGGAGCCGGAAGTCGCCGGGCCGTGCTCGACTTGCCCGTGCCGGGCGTACCCGTCAGCGCCACCCAACCGTGGCGCCGTCGAAGCGTACGAGCCGCCAGCCGGGCAACCCGCTTTCCGGTTCGCCGGGTCGCGGTCCGTCCGGCGCCTCTCCCGCCGTCCCTGTCGGACAATTCCGAACGATGGCCTCTTCAAGTCTTAACCCGGACAGATTTAAGTATTGAAAGTCGTCACCCCGCCTATGCGCCGCGTCATTGGTACGAAGGCCGGGCTACTTGCCGCAATCGCCATTTTGTTGATGGCTGTGATCGTGGGAGCAGTCCCGCTGACACACAGTGCGACCGCGTCCCCGGTGGCCGCACCGACGGCGCTGAAGCCGGCGGCGACCTATACGTGGAACACGATTACGTTCACCGAAGCCGGGTTGCCCTCAGCCGCTCCGGGACTATTCTGGTCGGTCTTCCTCCTCGAGGAAGGCTTCGCCCTCGGAAACAACTCGCCTGCCGACATTGTCTGGGCCGTCAACGCCACGGACAACAGCTCGGGGCCATGCAACGACTGCGGCAATTACACGTTCTCTGTCAACCCGGTTCCGGGCTACGACATCGTGAGCATCATCGGAACTCCCTATTCACCCGTCACGGGTGGATGCGGCACGGGCTGGTGCAACGTCACGAACGCGAGCGCGGACGTGGCGGTCGTCTTCCACACGAGCCCCCAGTACACGGTCCAGTTCAACTCGACGGGTCTTTCTGCTGGCACCGAGTGGTCGGTCACCTTTAACGGCGGAACGATCAATGCAATCGCCCCGGCGGACATTAATTTCTCCGCGGCGAACGGAACCTACGCGTTCTCGATTGGCGGGGGCGGGATTCCGCAGGGGATCAACAGCGCGTCCCCATCGTCGGGTACGGTCACCACGCCGGGGTACCCGTGTACCGGGCCCAACGCGGGTAACCTGACCGGCTGCACGGATGCGGATGGGAATACGTTCCAGAACGTGACGTTCTTCCCCGTGATTACCGTCTCCGTGACGTATCCAGTCGGAGCGTTCTCGACGAACCACCTACCCTACTTCAGCCTCCCATACAACGTGACCTGGAACGTCACCGTCTCGGGAGCCGTGTTGAGCGCGGGGACCGTCTCGCAAACGCTCGAGTTCATTTGGCTGCAATCGGGATGCGGGCCGTTCACGTTCCCGTGCCCTGTCATCTGGACCACCTCCGTTCCGTTTGGCTGGGAGCAGCCGGGCGCCACCGGCACGGCGGCCGGATTCTACTACCCCGTCATCGCGGCGAATCTGACATCGTCGACGTTCCTGGGCTTCGTCCTGCCCGAAGGTCAGTGGCAGATGGTCGTGACCACTAGCGTCATCAACCTAACGAACACACCCGTGGGCCCCGGCGGACCCATTGCCGGGCTCATCGGCTCGGGAACGGGTTCGACGGTGCAGGCCGGCTTCATGTCGGTCGTCGCGCCGAACGGCGTGTTCACGGCACCCGGCAATGGCACGAGCGTCGCCGAGGGCATCGTGACCATCGCGGGGAACTACAGTGGCTACTTCGTGGTCTCCGCGAACGTGACGGTCTACTCCTCGACGGGAAGCACCACATTGACGGCCTCGGTCTACGCGCCGCTTGTCACGACCAATCCGTTCACCGTCACGTGGCACGCGAACGTTCCGGGCAAGTTCAACATCGTCCTGACCTTGGTCGCGGCGTGGCACCTGTCGACGACGATCAATGAAACCGTCACGGTGAGCGCAGCTCTCGGGGTAGTGTATCTGAACACGAGTGGGGCGGACATCTTGGGTCTCGGTCCGGGCGGTTCGGCGGCCCTCTTGGTCACGCTCGGCCTCATCATCGGCATGATCGTGATGGCGATCGTAGGGCGCGGCCTGTGGGGCGGCACGAAGCCAAGCCCCGCCGCTCAGCCCTGGAGTCCCACGACGACCACGCCCGGCTCGACGACGGGCACCTCCGGTGGGACCAGCGGCGGAACGTCCGGCGGATCCGGCGGCAGCTCGGGCGGCATGTCCGACACGAGCGGCAGTACGGGGAGCCAAAACCCACCGAGTTGAACTTGGGCCGCCCTCGGCGGCCGTCAGCTCCAACCTTTTCCTCTACCCTTTTTTTCTATCGTTCTCTATGGTGAAATCCGCACGCCGATTGTTCCGGATCCCGGAGTGAAGACGCCGCTACAGGAATCGTTGTCGGGGGAACTCCCGGCGCCAGGCTCGCACTTCGCTCCGGACCGTCGCGTGGTCCCGGCCCGACCGAACGAGCAGGTCCGCCAGCCGGTCCATGTCGGTCGGCCGGAGCCCTAGGCGCGTGACCTCGGCGGTGCCGATCCGACCGACGAGGTCGGCGAGGAGGCCCTGCCGTTCCCAGCGACGCGCCACCGCGGCGGCACCCACTCCCCAACGACGGGCGAGCTCTTCCGGCTGCATGTGCACCTGGTGCGACCGGGTAAAGCCCTGGTCGGCGGCAACGAGCGGCAGGTCGCGAGCGGCCAGCGCGGTCCCGAGGGCCTGGGCGTTCTCGACGACGGTCCGCGCATACTCGGGCCCGAACCGTTCGAGCTCGAGCAGTGTCTGGCCGAGCGCGGCGATCCGGTTCCAGTGGGCGTTGTCGAAGACCCGCCAGACGAGCGCCGGGTCCAACTGGGCGAACAGGTCCTCCCGGTCGGTCACCAGGAGCCCTCCCTGCGGGCCCGGGAAGGACTTGTGCGTGCTGCCGAAGAGCACGTCCGCCCCCTCGCGGAGCGGGTCCTGGAAGACCCCCCCGGCGACGAGCCCGAGCACGTGCGACGCGTCATAGAAGACGAGCGCCTCTTGGGCGTGCGCGGCCTCCGCGATCTCCCGGAGCGGGTAGGGGAACAGGAAGAAGCTCTGTCCCAGGACCACCGCGTTCGGACGCTCGCGCCGGATCTCTTCGACCGCGTCCGTCGCGAGGACCTCGCCGGTCCCCGGCACGGTCGGGATCGGCCGCACGACGTAATCGAGCACGGCCGGCAAGTAGCCGGGAGCGTAGCCGTCGTAGCCGCCTCCCGAGGGCGGGATGGCGAGGACCTTCGAGTGTCGGGGAAGGAGCGGCGCCAACGCCGAGATCGCGGCGATGTGGCCCGAGAGGGGCCGGGTCGTGGCGAACCGTCCGTGGAAGAGTCGCGCCGCCGCGGCATTGGCCAGGGTCTCGATCTGGTCGGTGTACCGAGTGCCCGTGTAGCTGTTATCGATCTCTTCGCCGTGCCACGTGGTCTTGATCGGCAGGGTATACCGGCCGGCGAGGTCCGAGGCGAGGTAGCGGAGCGCCGTCGGGGAGAGGGCATTCTCGCTCGCGAGGAGATTGAAGACCTCGCGGCCGCGCCACCGGTTGTGGGAACGGACTAGGCGCGCGAGGCGACGTTCCTCGTCGCCCGCCGGACCGTTCATCCGGACTCAGAGCCCTTCCGTAATCCGTAGTCGGTCGAAATCTTCCGATGCTCGCGGTTTCCGCAGCGCGGGCAGACGAGCTCGGAACGCCCCGTCAGTTCGAGCGTGGCGTGGCACCGCTGGCATCGAGCGGACACGACCCCGAGAGGAGGAGGAGCCGTCGTGAGCTTGATCGACGGATGGTTCTCGAGGATCCGAGCGAGGACGAGGTCCCCGGGCGCGAGCTCATCGTTGAGATTCTCCGTGTAGCCATCCTTCACCTTCGAGACGTGGATCGTTCCCTCGGGCTCACCGGGGACCGTCCGGGACGACGGGTGCGCCGCGAGGATCTCGATGATCGCCATGGCGCTCTTGAGCTCGTCCACACGCCCGAGCACCAGGTCGCCCGAGTCGAGCTCGGGGATGCTGTGAAGGGCATGGACCGACACCGAACGGCTCGACGGGTCAACGCGAGAGTGGCCGAGGAGCGCGGCATAGATTCGGCCGTCGTGCTCGTAGGTGCCACGGCCCGGCACGAACTCCTCGGCCGTTCCGAGCAGGTCGCCGGGGACTACGAGTCGGGCAGGGGTGGTCTCGCTCATCGGTTGGTTTTCTCCATCCGCAGGACCCACAGGTCGACCGACAGAGGGACCCGGGGTTTCCGATGGTGGGGAAACGTGGCGGGGAGCTCCCAGCGAACCGGTCGAGTCGCTTCGATCCGTGCGGCGCGCGCGAGCGCCTGGCGTGCTATAAAGGTTCGGGACTCGACGAGAGAAAACGCGTAGATCGCCCGCTCCGCGAGCGCGAAGGCACGGTTCCAGAACGGCGCGTCGGCGTGTTTTCGCTGCGCCCCGAACGGCGGGTTCATGATCACCGTCTCCGCGGGTCGGTCGTAGTCCGCCACGGGGCCCTCGACCCAAACGCAGCCGACGCCGGCTCGTGCAGCATTGTCGTGGGCCAACTGCGACGCCACGGTATCCTGTTCTACGCCAATGACCTCTCGGGCGCCCAGCAGGGCGGCGCCGATGGTGAGCCGACCGGTGCCGCTTCCGAGGTCGAGTACCGACCGTCCTTCGAGGTCTCCGCGCGCGAGCGCTTCGTAGAGCAGCTCCGCCGCAGCCGCCGGGGGCGTGACGACCTGCTCCGAGGCCGCCTCCGGGCGCGCGAACCCCGTCACACGCTCGAGCGCCTGCACGAGTTGAGGGCGCCGGAGCAACGGGCCGGACGCACGACCCGCCTCCCGCGCGGGAGATGCGGGGAGCCGGATTTGAACCGGCGAACGCCTACGCGACAGGATCTCTTCCGGAGCCGCCAAGGCGGCCCGGTTTAAGTCCTGCGCCGTTTCCGGGCTTGGCTATCCCCGCACCGCGTTCAGCGGGCCGCGGGGGCTTCCGCTTCGCGGGCAGCGGCGGTCGCGTGCGCGCTGCGCTTGACCGAGACGCGCTTCGGGAAGTACTTCAGGATCACGACGTCGTTGACCGCGGAAACCCACCGGTACGGCACGTTGACGGGTCGAGAGTCCTCTACTAACACCGGATTCGGATCGGCGACGAACAGGCCGTCGATCTTCGATCCCTCGATGTCCACGACCACGTTTGCCACTTCGCCCAGCAGGCGCCCTTCTTGAGTGTACACCTGCCGTCCAATGAGTTCCGTCATCTCGACTAGCATCGCCGGCTCCGAAACGCTGGACGCGGAGTTGTCCTATAAAAGTGCTCGCGTTGACGGGAAGAGACCGGCGCTACGGAGCCTCGTCGCCGGTTGTCTTCGCCGAAATCTGCCGGATCTGGGACTGGTAGAGCGAGAGTAGCTCCTGCGTCGTAGTGGCGTTCTCGGCGTCCTTGTCGTCTCGCCAGCGCCCCGTGAATCGGGGAAACCGCAGCGCAAGTCCGACGTCGGGGCGGATGAGACCCTGGCCCGCCGGGTGAATGGGGCTCAACGTCAACTCGGCCC
>JBARJD010000063.1:0-5710 GCA_049800095.1 Thermoplasmata archaeon
GGGAAATTCCCGGAGAGACCGAGTGGCTAACATGCTCGAGTCATCCCGTTTGCACGACCGAGATTTCCAGGTCGTGAAAGACTTTGTGACTTCTACAGGCCGAAGGCGTGCACTCCGCCAAATTGACGCGAACATTGTGGCGAATCGACTAACAATGCTCTTGCGAGATCCTTTCTCGAATCGAAGGGACATTTTGCGTCTTTACCTCGAAGTCGCGCACTACTTCAACACCGCCCCGATTTGGAGGGCCGTTGGGGAGTTCGGCAGTTCATTGCTCTACTTGCTTGCTCCAACATCGGCTCGCAGTATGCACGAGAGGCGAATCGGGGCAGGGTGAGCCCACGCACCGCCGACCATCCTTGGTTCGGATCGGGATCTATCGGTGAATAATCTAGAGTGTAACCTTAGGGGACTCACCGCCAGACAGGTAACGGCTTCGATTCTCATCTCCAATGCCGGCCCGCGAACGAGTCCTCTTCCGGGGGAATGACCCGGCATCTGAGGCATGTGAAGGGAATAGAATCCGTCCCCCCGTCGGACGCACTCCCTATAGGCCGAACAGAGCCTGGGTTCTGCCTGCGCTCCTTTCGCTTAGGCGACCGCTCTCGAGAGGTGTGCTCCCCCTGAAATCGTGAGGGTCGACCGTTGAGCGGAACAGATCGTTACCTGTCGCCTCCCTCAACTACCCCCTACCGCCCGAGTGGGAGCTCACTTACCGGTGACAAGCCGGGTTGTTGCGCTTTGTCTACGACATCAGCATCGCGCTCAGTCCTCGGCGACCTCTTCCAGCCACTTGAGCTTGTTAATCGACAGAAATCAGAACAATGCGATTTTACATGTCCTTGTTCAATTTGGACGACACCTACCCCAGTCCCAACAGTAGGGCCCCTTTCCTGCGATGAGTTCGGCCTCTCCCCAAGTCGCCTTGGACCCGCCCGCAACCTATCTCGACCAGGCACGCGAACGCAGCCTTTTAGCTCTGTTTTGGGTCCCTTATCCGAAGCTCGAAAATTGCACGAAGCCACGACGTACGGTATCCAAAGAGTCGGGCCACCCCCTCGTCCTGTGCTCAATAGGCGAGTGAACTCGAATCCCGCAATTTTACCCACCGCTACGACTCCGCGAATCGTCGCTCCGCAGAACGTCGTTGGTTCCACTTCGTCCGGCTCGAAGAATCGTAAGAGTGGCTTTAACCCAGGTATGATAGGTCCCTCCAGGTATAGCACCCCCCCGGACGTAGTCGTCGGCGTAGCATCTTCAGTGCTTCAATCGGATCAAGCATGTGGAAACAGACACCTAAAAAGAGACTCACACCAAACGTTCTCAGATAACGCGTCGAGCTGGGACACGCTCTTCAAGTTGTATTCTACGCGCGACCTCAACACCGCCTTCGTCAGCTCGAAGCCCGCGGTACCACTCGGGTGCGCACGCGGATTCTGTAACTCATCGATCGCTAGGACTCTCGAGGCTGCTCGCTGTTCGACGAGAAAACTGAATTAGCCATCCCATGCACCAACGTCCAAGACGGACGTGCCACTAAACGTGGTGGGCAGATTGATTGCTATCCACTCCTGATTTGCCTTTGAATGCCCAGGTGTCTCAATACTCCCCCGCCGGATGGTGTGATACCACTTGATCTCGGAGACGTGGCGACGTAACGTCTCGTCAGTAAACGGTGCGGAAGGTTTGGTCAAGTATTCTTTATAATGGGGTCGTTGGCCTTCAAAGGCATGGGTAACGAGAACCCCGGTTGCTCTGGGGCGGTAAGGGGTTAGCACCTTGGCGGTGGAGAAGCCGGTTCGGCTAAGCAGCCGTCGAAATGGGCCGGACGCCTGACGAGAGATGTCTTTCTAAGTTGTGGGTCTGTTGGGACTCATGCGTTACTGAGTTGAGATGATAGATGATATGAATCCCCTCGGGAATTCCACGAACTGGATGTTCTAGTCGGACCCGTTTTGCGCTATCCCAGTCCGTCTAACCTCAATGCGCCATCCTCCAACTTTTGATTGAGGTAGCTCAGTCCAGCAATCGCCCTCAGCGCCCTAGCCTCATGTTGACCCAAGGTGGCCCCGACCGAGGTCCCGACCCGGTATTTTACGAAGGCGTAATCGCTTGGACTCGCGGCGAGCTGAATCGCCAGGTCTGTTTCCTCATGACTATTGATGTAAACCTGATCGAAGGGCCTGCCTGAACAGGACTTTACAAATGCACTGCTATAGACTCCCAAGGAATTTGTATCGATGTACCTGCAAAGGATTTCGTACATGAACCTCGGCGTTTTCCTCAACGCCGTTGGCGAGGCGGGCGCATACCTCAGTCGATACTTCCGCAGCAAGGTGGAGAATCTCTTTCGTTTGCCTCCCAGAAGAAACATAGCAACGAGAAATAGCGAATTGAACCGCACCACAGTCGAAGGGACGGAGTAGTAGGTTCCGGGAGGGTCGAAGAACACAGTCTTCAGATTCCGACTAGCGAGTCTGGAGAGACCTTGCTTGAGCGTCGATAAGTCGTCTATTTTGTAAACATCGTCTCCGGAATAAGCCACCCAGTCCGGATTGTAATCCAAGGCTCGCGTAAATCCCGCGTTGACGAACTTTGCGAAGTTGAAGAATGGATCGGGGAATTCCCTGCTCTCCACAAAGATGATGTGTTGGCCCTTGAAGACTTCCTCCCTGCATCGCGTTGCCATCTCTCCGTCATAGTCCGCGGTTGGGATCACAACCACCAGGTCCTTCTCGCCGTCAACCTCTCGCAGTCTCGGTTCGCTCGTGGATCTCTGTTTCATCCAGTCAATCAGAGACTTCCGTGTACCAAAGTGGGAATAGAAGTTGAACACTTCCTGGGAATTGTTGCTAGTGAAGAGTCGGTTCAAGTCATTCATAGGCGCGGGTTCGTCACTCAAAAGAACACGTCAGACCCGCACGTTCAGCTTCGGCCTCTTGTGGAACCTGGGAACCGATACTATTCGGGGGGCGGAATTTTGCTCAGCACTGCTCCCCGACTGTTCTTTAGGCATGCCAGCCATTCCTAAGTTCTCTTGCAACTTGAACCTCTGGGCCCGAGTCCGCTTTTATCAGGCGCTCCATTTGGCCACTGGCAGCGTCTCGCGGGCGGCCCTTCATGCGTAAATGGGACCAGTGAGTGACGGGGCGATGTATGGGCCTAATGGTAGTCACTCTACCTCGTCCAATGTTTACGACGAATCCTTTTTCGAAGGGAATCGGGGGGGGTCGGAAGCAGCTGCTCGTGTCATTGTACCCTTAGTGAACCGGCTACTCCGCCCTCCACCCCGAAGCGTCATCGACGTAGGATGCGGAGTCGGAGCCTTCCTGGCAGAATTCTCTCGATTAGGCGCGGAGGATATTCTGGGCATAGATGGGAGTTGGGTCCCCCTCGATTCACTGTTGATTCCCTCGGATCGATTTCGAGTCTCTAACGCCGAGGGAGCAATAAAAATTGAGCGCCACTTCGATTTGGCGGTGTGCCTTGAAGTGGCTGAGCATCTAGCTGAAATCCACGCTGATTCACTCATCCAATCGCTCGTCGATTTGGCCCCCGTCGTCCTCTTCTCGGCTGCGATTCCCAAGCAGGCTGGGGTGCATCATGTCAACTGCCAATGGCCCGACTACTGGGCCCAGAGATTCCGCGCTCACGACTACGTACCATTGGACGCGCTGCGCGATGCGCTTCTTCCGTTACCCGAGGTCGCAACGTGGTACGCTCAGAACACCCTCCTTTACGCTAAACGCTCATATCTCCAATCCCAGAACGGTCTCTATCCGTTCTGGGACCCGAAGAGGCGAAGGGTCCAACTCAAACTCCGGATCGATTCTTCAAACGCGTTCGCTTACCGGATCATGAATGCCTTGCCGCCTGTGCCTCGGGAATGGATGTACTACTACTCGCTGACATCGATGGACCGATTGAAACAGTTCTTGCCCTCTCTGCGTCGCGGCAGGCTGAACCGTGCGGTAAAAGATGAATCATAAGGACGCCCGCCTGCGGCTCGGAGGCGGTTCAGGCAGTTGCCTTGTTTTCCCTTATGCAGGGGCAAGTTGCTCAGATTGGAAGCGGTCCCGACAGCGCGAAACGTCAGCAATGGGGCCCCCGCGTTATACTGGTAGAGGCACGCAATGCCGGGAAAACCCTCGCGGGAACAAAGGAAGCGACGATGCAGTCCGAGCTTTGCCAGCCACTGACTCGTACCCAATTTCGGGAACGAGCACCTGAGGAAAACTCTCCGGCTAGCTCACTCGCAATTCTCTGCGAGCAGCTCGGCAACTCGGTCTGGAGCATCTCTGTCAATTTTGTATGTTATGCCAGGTTGCTGAGAGAATTGAGGGGTGGAAATGGCTCGAGGGATGCACCGAGTGCGTGGATGACTGACGGGGTCTGTCCGACTCTGAGGAGTTCCAGGCTCGCGCATCACGAACTGAATTGAGTCCGCGAAAGGTAGGTACGGGACTCGGCTTGGGCGCGTCAGGCCTTTTCGCTCCCCCCTAGTCCTGCCTGGAATCTGACTGCGATTGTGAGGGCGCCCGATGCCTAGTGACCCCGGGACTGCGTCTGACGCGGTCGACACCCTTCTCGACTTCTAACCCCACGGGAATCGACACAAGATCCACTCCCAGTCCAGGATCGGTTCGCAATGAACGCGAGCCAGTCCGACGGTGCCTTAGTGCGCAGTCAACTCATTCGGAGGATAAAGTGGAAAACAAATCGATGCATTTCGTCCGCATTCCTGCCACGGGACGCCAATATCGCCGAAGCCTTCCCAGTACAATGCAGGCCTCGCTGCGGTTTGCTATCAGCCAACAGGAGCCCACGGAATTCGTCCAGTGGGCGTATAGTCGCCCCATTCCCGTCCCCAGTGCGTAGCGGGCTCCGATTGGCAACACTTCCGTTTCGATACGTTTCCAGTTTCCAACGAGAATTCAGGACCTCTATCCCCACGCTCCCGGTAACCTCTCAAGCAACCCGACCGGCAGGGCACCGCCGAGACTTCTTGGGCCAAGGGCGGGGCCTGCCGTCGCGGGAGGATGAAAGGAGCTCACTGGGTGAACCGCGTATCATGAGCGAAAAAGTACGAAAAAATAGTTGGGCGGTCCTTTTGGTCATTGCGATTGCGGTACCGGGACTCGCCATCGCGGGCACCGTGTCTACATTATCCGCCGCCGGAGCGAGCGAGCCAACCACTTCCCATGCGAGCGTCGCGTCGACCCCCGTCGGTGGACCGCTTACGCAGGTGAGTGCCGCCACGTACTCCGCTCAGACCTCTCAAGAGGCAGGCCAGTACGGGTACACGTTGACCCCGGCCGTTGGCGCCTCATTGTCCAGTCAGTCGATGAAGGTGGAAGTATCGGTGGGTTCTTCCGGTGCCCTCAACAACTACGTGAACCAGATCCAGAACCCCGCGAGCCCGCTCTACCATGCGTTCCAGAGCATGGAGAGCTTGGGCAATCTCTTCGGGGCCTCCTCCGCCCAGTATTCCTCGGACGTCTCCTATTTCACCGGGTTCGGGCTCTCCGTACAGCCGGACCCTGCCCGCATGACAATCGCTGTCACCGGCACGATCCCACAGATCGACGTTGCCTTCCACACCCAGATTGCCGCTTTCACGGAGCAGTACTACTCGCCGGGTGTCTGGAACCCGCTCTTCGGGGACGCGAGCGCGAACCTGAATAGCACCACGAACCGGACTGTATACCTC
>JBARJD010000064.1:0-29465 GCA_049800095.1 Thermoplasmata archaeon
CGTCACCGGGGTGCGGAGGGGCCCGCGTCGGTCGTTTGTGAGCGATATGTCGGCGGGCCTCCGCTACATCGGCCGGCGTACAGGGTTGCTCGAGATCACGCTTGCATCCCTCGGGATGAATTTTTTCACCGCAGTCGCGGCGGTCGAGATCCCGCTCTACGTCCACGACTGGTTGCTCGAGGGAGCGATGCTGCTCGGCGCGTTGACCTTCGTCTCAAGCCTGGGGACCGCGATCGGATCGTCTGCGGTCAACGCGGTCCGGTACGACCGGGCGCCGGGCCTCTATCTGGCCCTCTTTGTGGCGTTGACCGGGTTGAGCCTCGTCATCCTACCGTTCACCCACTCCCCGTATGTCGCGTTGGCCGCGATCGGATTCTTCGGGCTCTTCATCGGAATGTTCACGACGATCTACCTGGTCGTGATCCAACGATCCGTTCCGAACGAGCTGCTCGGCCGTGTGTTTGCGGCGGACGAGGTCGGGAGCTTTGCGCTGATCCCGGTGGGACAAGCCGTCGGAGGCGCGATCACGGCGATCCGGGGGATCGCTTTCACCTACTGGGTGACCGGCGACGGTATCGCGATTCTCGGAGGGATCATGGCGAGCCTGGGCAAGCTGCGACGGTTTGCCGAGGGCAAGGATCGCGTCCCGAGCCACATGGGGATGAGCTAGGGGGCCACGAGCGCCACGGCGTGGCGCTGGAACTCGAGGGCAAACGCCCGCAAACGCACTGCGGTCTCCGCGGAACGGGGCCAGATCCAGATCTGCAACGGGGCGCCCGAGGGTTCGGGGAGGATCTCCAACGCCGGCCGATCCGGGTACCCCTGGACACCGCCTTCCGGACGGATGGCGACCTCCGACGCTTTCTCGCGGAGTAGCACGAAGAGGTGGCCCCAATGCTCCGCCCCCGCCGTGGGTCTCCGTTCGAGCACCGCGATCTTCCAAACCCTCGCCTCGAAAGCCCCGGAGGGGTGGCCACTTTCCCAGATGGGCCCAGTGTACACTTTGTCGTAAGGCGGGTGGCCGGCCGTGGCGGTCGCGGCCCGTTCCCAGATTGACGCCCACTCCGTGGTGGTCGCTCCCGCCGACTCGCCCATCAGGCCCCCACGGCGAGAGTCACGATGCCGGCGAAGATCGCCGCGGCTCCGATCCATTGCAAGAGGCTGAGGCGCTCCTTCAGCAGAGCCACGGCCCAGGCCACGGTCACGGCACTGAACAGACCGCTGACCGTCCCGAGCACGGCGAGCGAGTGTCCGGTGGTGAGCCCGAGGTTGTACGCCACGAGCGCGAGGCTATCGAGAGTGGCGATCGTGACCGCGGCCATCGCAAGGCCTTTCCGGGGGACCCGGAGGACCCCGCTCACTCCCGCCACGAGAGCCACGGGCGCTAGGCTGACCAGCCGGACGATCGCAGCGCTGGTGATGGGGGGGATAGGTCCCACTACTAGCTTGAGGCCGAAGTAGAACACCCCGTATCCCGCGAAGGCCACCACGGCCGATATGATCCCCAGCCGGTGATCCTTCGCACGGGATACCTCACCAATGGTCACGCGGGTGATGAGGACCACGCCGAGAAGTGTAAGGGCGATCCCGATCGCGTCCGCGAGTGTGAGTTGCTCGTGCAACACAACCACGGCCAGGATCACGATCAGGGTGGGGTACGCGCTGGCGATCGGAGACACGACCGAGAGGGTTCCGAATTCGAACGCCCGGTAGAGGAAAAAGGAGGCAACCACGTTGACCGCCGACAGTCCGACCAGCAGCAGGAGCGGGTCCAGCGGCAGCGACGTGACGTGCTCCAGAAGGAGGGCAAGGACCACGAGGATGGGAGCCCCGAGCGCCTCGAGATACCAGAGCGTCTCGACGAAGCCGACCCGGTCCGCCGTCCGTTTGGCGACGAAATCCGCGGTTCCGTACCCGAAAGCCGTGGCCAGTCCGAACCCAACATCACGTAACGACATGGTCGACGAACCGACCTCGGGGCCGTCGCGCGTCGCGTCATGACTAAATGAAGGCTGGCACCCGTTCGCACTCCCGAGGGTCTTCCATCGTTGAGCTCAAGAGCTTCCGGAGCCCGCTCGACGCGGATTCCCATGGAGCGGGTCCGGATCATCGATTCCCACACGGAAGGGGAACCCACTCGGATGGTCGTCGCCGGTGGACCGGACCTCGGCAGTGGGCCGTTGGACGAACGACGCGAGCGATTCCGTTTGCAGTTCGATGGGTTCCGCCGAGCTGTCATCAATGAACCTCGGGGCTCGGAGGTGGCGGTGGGAGCCTTGTTGGTCCCCCCTCTTTCGTCCTCGTCTGCGACCGGGCTGATTTTCTTCAACAACGTCGGCTATCTCGGTATGTGCGGCCACGGGACAATCGGGGTCGTCGCCTCGCTCGCACACATGGGGAAGATCTCGCGGGGCACGCACATCCTCGAAACTCCGGTCGGAACGGTCCGGACCGAGCTTCGGCCCGACGGGGCCGTTTCATTCCAGAACGTGGAAAGCCGGTGTGCTCAACGGAATGTGGCGCTCTCCGTGCCCGGCTACGGGCAAGTGACCGGAGACGTGGCGTGGGGAGGAAACTGGTTCTTCCTGTTGGATCAAGCTCCCTGCGCGGTGAGCCGGGCGAACATCCTCCCGCTGACGGAGTTTACCAAGTCAGTGCAAATCGCGATTGACCGGACTGGCCTTGCCGGGGACGACGGGGGGATCATCGACCATATCGAAGTATCCGGGCCGTCCGATGGGGGCTCCGACAGCCGGAATTTCGTGCTCTGTCCCGGCGGCATGTACGATCGATCTCCCTGCGGGACCGGGACGAGCGCGAAGCTGGCCACGCTGTTCGCCCGTGGCAAGCTGCGACCCGGCCAGGTGTGGAGGCAGGAGGGCATCCTGGGGGGCGTATTCGAGGGGAGTGTTGAGCCACGCGGCTCGGCGGTGGTCCCCACCATCACTGGTCACGCGTTTGTCACGGCGGAGTCTGAGCTGGTCCTCGACGACCGGGATCCATACCGGCACGGGTTCCCCCCGTGACGACCTCAGAGTTTGATGTTGCCATCGTCGGAGCCGGCATCATCGGAGCGAGTTGTGCCTCGGAATGCACCCGGGCGGGGCTCCGCGTCGTAGTGATTGAGTCCGGGGAGCCCGGAGGCGGCACCACCTCAACGAACATGGGTCAGATCATTGTCGAAGACGGGTCCGAAGCCGAATTTCTCCTGACACGATTCGCCACCCGGCTCTGGCGGGAACTCGCCCCTGAATTGCCTCCCGACGCAGAGTTTCAACGTCTCGGGACGATCTGGGTGGCGACGGACGAGGAAGAGATGCGGGCCGTTGAGCGCCGGAAGCGGTTCTACTCGGCTCACGGCGTTCCTGCGGAGGTACTGAGCGCGGAGGCTCTGCGCCGGGAAGAGCCCAATCTGCGACCCGGGTTAGCCGGGGGCCTCTGGATGCCGGATGACTCGGTGGTCACAGCGACCGCGGTGACTCGGATGCTACTCGACCGGGTACGAACAGCGGGTGGTCAGGTGCGCTCCGGCCGCCGTGTCGAGGCGCTGGAAACGTCCGGGGTTCGCCTCTCCGGGGGTGAGGTAGTAACGGCGCTCCACGCGATCAACGCCGCGGGGGTCGCGGCTCCCAGCCTTTCCCCCGGCGTGCCCGTGCGACCGCGGAAGGGTCACTTGGCCTACACCGACGCCCGGCCCGGCTTCCTTCATCATCAACTCATCGAAATGGGGTACGTCCGTCGCGCCCAGGATATCGGGACCGACTCGATTTCCTTCAATGTCCAACCGCGGCCCGGCGGGGAGATCCGAGTGGGATCCTCTCGCCAGTTGGGGCTGACCGAGCTGGCCCCGGATCCCAACGTGATCCGGTCGATGACCGGGCGGGCGGCCGAGTATATGCCGAGGCTGGCGGGATTCCCGATCCTCCGCACCGCGACCGGACTTCGCCCGGCCTCCAGTGACGGTCTGCCCTTGATTGGGCCCTGGCCGCGACAGGAAGGAGTCTTCCTGGCCACGGGGCACGAGGGCCTGGGCATCACGATGTCACTCGCTACCGGCCGGCTCGTCGCCGATCAGCTCGTCGGGCACCGGTCGGAAATCCCGATCGAGCCGTACCTCCCGGGACGAATCCTCCCCCACGGCGAAACTGACGGGTTCACCGTAGTCGGTCGTGGACGGGAGAATTGAAAGCGGGTTTGGAAATGCGATGCACTCACGGGGCCCCGGACCGTCGGGGAGGTTGTCGATGGACTGGAAAGGCGTGATGCCGGCGGTGACGACGCCATTCGGCAGTGACCTAACTGTGGATTTGCCGGCGCTCGAGCGCCACTGCGGCTGGCTCATGGGCCAGGGGTGCGCGGCGGTCGTGGTCCTCGGTTCGCTCGGCGAGGGCGGGACCCTCGACAGGGTGGAGAAGAGAGCCGTCATCGAGGCGGCGGTGCGGGCGCTCAACGGCCGCGGCCCGGTGGTCTCGGCCGTGGCTTCGCTCCGTACCGCTGAAGCCGTGGAGCTGGCACGAGCGGCCGCCGACGCCGGTGCAGCCGGCCTGATGGTGCTCCCGCCCTACGTGTACCGAGGTGACTGGCGCGAAACGCGCGAACATTTCGGGGCGGTAATACGGGCGACGGGCTTACCGTGCATGCTCTACAACAACCCGGTGGCGTACGGCACGGACGTTCGCCCGGAGCAACTGCTAGAGTTGGCGACCGAGCATCCCACGCTTGTCGCCGTCAAGGAATCGAGCACCGATGTCCGTCGGATCACTGCGATTCGGGCATTGCTCGGCGATCGCCTCGCCATCTCGGTCGGGGTCGACGACGAGATTTTGGAAGGCGTCGACGCCGGCGCGACGAGCTGGGTAGCTGGTTTGGCGAATGCGTTCCCGAGCGAGTCCGTGGAGCTGTTTTCCCGTGCGACCACCGGCCGACGGGCCGACGCCTTCGAGATCTACCGGTGGTTCCTTCCCCTTCTGCGGATGGACACGTCTCCCAAGTTCGTCCAGTTGATCAAACTCATGCAGTCCGAGATGGGGCGCGGGAATGCCCGAGTGCGCCCCCCTCGCCTCGAGCTCGACGGAGCGGAGCGCGCGCAAGCGATGGAGACGCTCGCGGCGGCTCGCCGCACGAGACCGGCGGGGCTCCCTCTCTCGTGATTCGTCCTCGGTGCCCTGTCGTGTCCAAGCGACGCGGCTGCGATTTGGACCGTTTGGTAAGTAGCAGAAATCCGTTGGTCTGGGGCGATGACCGCGTTCCCGGAGGACCGAGTAGTGGGCCACATCGTCGACGCGTTGCAGCGACTGGGAGGCTTGGCCACGCCAGAGGAAATCGAAGGACAGATGTCCCGCAGCGGGGCGACGACCCTGCCGCCGCAGGCGCTGGACCTCGTCGTCCGCATGACTATCCGCGCGAACCGGGACGGACGGGGTCTCGGGTGTTTCTCCCAGTTGGACCGACGCGAGGTCGGGCTGACGTCGATGCGCCGTCCGAGGTCGGATTCCGTCCACGTCGACTAGGTTCTCGGGTGTCCCCAAGTGGGCGATGGGCGCTGGTCGCCCCCATAGCGGGCCGCGGCGTACCGGCATGATCCCTCTTTGTTCGGCGCGCAGTTCACGCAGTTCCGTTCCGCCGGGACCGGAGCCCGGGTTCCGTCAGTACGTACTTGGGTGATCGCTGCCCGGAGCCAGCGCTCCTCCGCATCACCATAAGGGATTTGCACCCAGCCTTCGTGCTGGCCGTCTCCGGCGACGTCGCCATACAGGATGATGCCATGACTCGGGCGTCGGCCGAAGGCGACGTGGACCAGCCTGCACTCGGCGATCGCCTGGATCACGTCGAAGCTCCGGCCATGACTCTCGTGGTAGCCGACGAACAGGTGGGTGGACTTGTACTCGACGGGAACAAATTCGCCGTTGCGGTGCTGGATCACGAAGTCTGGCCGCCCGGCGAGTCCCATCGTCGTATCGGTCAGGGTGGCGTTGGGTAATCGGTACCGCGCGTCGTAGCGGATCTGCTCGTCGGCGAACAGGATCGGAAGCCCATCTTCGCCATCGTCCTCGTAGACAAGGTGGTCATCCGGCGCTACGTCCAATCGTCCATCGTTCACCACAACGCCCAAATTGGGCGGGGTGAAGAGCGGAGAGTGGCGCAGCGGAACCACATCGAGCGGAGTCCGTGGTATCCTGGTTTGCCCGGTGACGACAGACGCGTGGCGAGTGTGGAGGAGCTCCATTTCGTAGGGGCACCGAGAGTAGGTCACGAGGTCATGTGGGGTCACATGTTCGAGGGGTTGGAGTTGAACAACAGCAGCCATCGACCCACGGTGGACCCGCACGGGGTATGAATCCAGCAGTCCACTCGACAAACAGCCATGGACCATTGAATCCGACGACGGCCTACCGCGGTGTTCTGACGAGACGTTCCCGTCGAGGGGGCTTGAGCACCGATTTCCATACCAGGAACAGTTCGTGCCCGGAGTCCCCTTCCGGGATAAACTGCCGGCGAAGGATCTCGAACCCGACCGATCGGAGCCACAGTTCGTAGGTATCCGCGTCGGCGTGGCTCCAATACATCTCGGCGTTCACGCCGAGCCAGCCCCGTTCTCTCGCGGTCCAGGCGCTCTTCCCGACAGTCGTCAGCAAGAGCCCTCCCGGGGCCAGCCATTGGTGGATGCGTCGGATCAGTGGGCGGTGCTTTTTCAGCGGTACGTGGATGAGGGAATAGAGCATCATGACCGCCTGGAAGGCCCCCGCTGGGAACCGGACCACGGTCATATCCGCTCGGCGGAATCGGGCGTCCGGAACCAATTCTCGTGCCCGGCGGATCTGAACGTCCGAGTTGTCGACCCCGGTGACTCGAAAACGACGCGAAAGTCTCCGAGCGGTGGGATCGCCGTTGCCACACCCGAGATCGAGTACCTGTGAGCCGGTGGGTAGACCTCTCAAAAGGGGGGACAACCACGAGTCGTAGTCCCGATTCCGATGCCCGGTGCCGTCGATACCGGATCCGCTAGGCCGATAGACGAGCGAGAGCTGGTTCCAACCTTCGCGAACTGTGTCCTCGGGAGAGCGCGGGGTGCGTCGCCGCCTCGGGGCGACTGTCCTCCTGTGCGATCGCCGGGCCAGCCCTGTTCGGGACGTCATTTTGGCTATCCGAATGGGTCGTCCTGAATATGGCACCGGCCCTTTGGGGAGCGGCCCGCCACTCCCCACGGCTCCCCCTACGAGCGGAAACTCAGCATCGAGTCTAGCGCGGGGACGCGGCCCGGCCCGACGGTCGTGAGGTTCCGAGGACGAGTCGAAGCGACCGGACGAGTCGCTCGTGCGCGTCGCCAGTAAGACCCTTCATCATGATTCGGGCGGCGGTTCCTTGCAGTAGCATGAGGACAACGTCCGTGACGGCCTCCAGGTCTTCCATCGGGCGGATTCGTCCGCGGATCTGGAGCCGTTTGAGGAACCGACGCATCATCTTCGAATCTTCTCGCTGGTCGAGTTCGAGAGTGGCCCGGACCTCGGGGTCGCTGGCGGCCTCGGTCAGGAGTTCGTGCCAGACCGCCGGGTCGACCTCGCCCGAGAAGACCGTGTCAAGGGAGTGGGCGATTCCTTCCGCCACATCCCCTTCGTCGAGCAGTGCTTCCCAGCTGCCGAGAACCTCCTGTCGGAACTGAGCTTGGATGGCTGCGAGCAGCTCGCTCTTCGTCCGGAAGTAGAGGTAAAGGGCCCCCTTGCTGACCCCGATCTCCTTGGCGATGTCTTCCATCGTCGCCCGTGCCAGGCCCTTCCGGTGGAACACCGCGCGGGCGGCTTCCACGATGCGGGCCCGAGCTTGGAGCTTGTATCCGGCTACGACCTTGGGCATCTTCGAACCAGAACCGACAACAGATTCGGCAGAGGCGGGAGGGCGTCCAGCGTATTTCTAGTCTCTCACCCGGAATACTGACTACAAGATTTTATATTGACTGTAGGTCATGGGCCCTCGCCGGGTGGGACATTCCTCACCAATCGGACGGTAGAGATGGCAGAAAGGGAGCCTCCCGCGGCGACCGGACCTGGAACGGTCGATGGCGAAACCACTCTGCTTCGCCTCGAGTCCCTTTCCGGGGCCCTCGTTTTCGCCGGAGTCTTCTTCGCGGTCTTGATGGGGGCGATGGACGGCTTGGTCGTTTCGACGGTGCTTCCCCGGATCGCAAGTGACCTGCACCAGGCGGACGGCGTTACCTTCGTCGTGAGCGCATACCTCATCTCCTCCACTATCTCGATTCCCATCTTCGCCCGGCTTTCCGACATCGCGAGCCGGCGGAACGTGTTCCTCGCGGGTATCTTTGTATTCATTGCCGGTTCAGCTCTCGCGGGCCTCAGCCAGAACCTCCCGGAACTCATCCTCTTCCGCGGAATCCAAGGTTTCGGTGGCGGAGGCGTGTTCCCTGTTGCCATCGCCATGGTCGCTGTGCTGTTCCCGCCGGCGACCCGCGCGCGGGTGACAGGTCTCCTGAGCGGGGCGGCCGGCCTGGCGATCATCTTGGGTCCCCTCGTCGGGAACGCCATCGTAAGCGTCACCAGTTGGCGCTGGGTGTTCTACATCAACCTCCCGTTCGGCGCCCTTGCGGTGATCGCGATGTTGGTCGCAGTCGGCCCGCTCCGCCCCGCGACTCGGGGTCCGTTCGATTACGTCGGCACGGGACTGCTTTCCGGCTGGGTAGCCGCCCTGATGCTCGCCCTCGTCCAGGTCTCGGACTCGGGCTGGGCGTGGACCGACCCCAGGATTATCGCCCTCCTGACCGTGGCGGTCGTACTCTTCGCGATCTTCATTCGGGAGGAGCTTCGATCGGCTCACCCACTCGTCCCGCTCCACCTGCTGCGACAACGGGTCATTGCGGCGAGTGGAGGAGCGATGTTCTTCACCGGAGTCGTGTTCAGCTCGCTCCTCACCTTCCTTTCTCTCCTAGTTGGTTTGGTTCTCCTGCACGACGGACCGAACGCGACCGCGGACGTTCGGGACATCATCTACTTCCTCGCCGTCCCGCTCATCCTCGGGGCCGCTCTCTCAGGACAGATCCTGAATCGAGTCTCCTACCGGAATCTCATTGCACCGGGTCTGGCCGCCGCGGGGGCGGCCGGGTTGCTCCTCACCCACCTGACGCCGAGCACGCCGATATGGGTCCTCGCGTACGGCTTCTTGCCCGTTGGAGGAATTGCCCTTCCGCTCATTCCGATGGGGTTTGGGCTCGGTCTCTCCTTGGCCGGCACGACCATCGCGGTTCAAAACGAGGCTCCTCCCGCAGAAGTGGGCGGCGCAATCGGAATCACCCGGTTCCTTCAGAGCTTGGGCGGTGCGCTCGGCATTTCGCTGTTGACGGTCTTCTTAACCTGGCGCAACGGCGTCCTGTCCGCCGGCGCCACCACGCCCACTGCCTTTCTATCCGCGTTGGTGACGTCCTACAGCGAGGTTTTCCTCGTCCTTGCTGTCTCGATTCTGATCGCGTTCGTCTTCTCCCTTTTCCTCGTTGGTAGGGTCCCCCAGCCCACGGACGTGGCTAAGGAGAGGGGTCCCCCGCCCACCGTCGACCTCCTTGCGGCCGCGGAAAGCCCTTCCACGCAGTCGAGGGTCGTTTGAGTGGAGTCGTGGTCTGCAACGGCCCGGGAGGGGCGTGTTGGCTCTCAGCGCTTCCGATTTTCTTCGGGTTCGAGGTTCTTCAATCCGCGGCGCGTGAGTAAGTAGCCTGTGCAAAGACTCGAGTAAAATCCCAAAGCTCGAGAGCTGGCTTTGGGATTTTATCTATTGCCCCACGAAGGGGGCGGTCGATTCCGTCATAGCGCGCTCAAAAGAATCACATGTGCTCACGGCTTTGAACGAAGTCGGACTCCCCGGGCCAATCGGGCGCCGGTTTACGAGGCTCCGTATGGAACGCCTAAGCCTGGAACGCGGCCCGGTCCGAGCTGACACTCAAGAACGGTCCTCGACATCCAATGCTGCTCTACTACGGCGGGACGTTGAGATCCCTTCAGGGCCGCTGATTTCGCGTTTGCTCCGAGTGAACGAGGTCACAATCTTTCAAGTAACCCTTCCGGCATCCCGTGCTATCGGGGCTGGTCGAGAGCAGCAAATGGTGAAAATCGGCAGAAGAAGCGCGGTTGCCCGATTTAACTACTCCTCTTCGGACTGCGACATCTGTATCAAAGGTGGTCCCAATAGTCTGAACTAGCGAGCATGCCGGCAATCCAACACATGGTCGTTTGGTCATTTGTCATTATGGGCCTTTTAGTTGCCTCGGCGACCACCCTAGTTGCCGAACCGGGCTCTCTGGCTCCGATCCGTGCTACTGAGGGTTCCGGCTGCCCTGTGCTTCTGGGAGGGGCCGACGAGACCTTTTGTGAGAATGTGAACGTTCCGTCGCCTAGCTCAGGACAGCCTCCGTGCGACGTGGGAACTAACGTTTCAGGGACGTTCCATGCAGTCACCTACACCTTCCAGCGCTACAACGGTTGCGGCGCGTCTCCGGGGCCGATTGAATACGCAATGAACGGAACGATCGTGGAGTTCGGAGGGAGCCCCCTTTACTTTCACTTCGAAGTGATTCCGCCCCTGGTGCGAGAGTGGAACAATTACACCTCGCCTGACGGGACGGTATTGGTCGCCTGGCTGGGTCTGAGTCTAAACGTCACCCTGGTCTTTGCGACGTAACTTGCTTATGCCTTGAGAGAGTAGAACGGGTGGTTTGTGACCTAGACCTCTTCTCAGGGCCACAGCCGGCGTATCCGGGTGGCCACCGACCTTGAGATCCTCCCTAAGGACTTCCCGGTCAGCCTCACGCTGGGCCTGGGGGTCCCTCCAGAGGCAGGACTGGACGAGAGGACTGGAATTATCACGTAATGACGAGTGTGACCGAGGAAATCCCGGCGCTGCCGGCGTCGGGCCACCAGGAGTAGAGATTCATTGGGTAGGTTCCGGCGGCGAAACCTTTGGGGAGCGTAATAATCATGTAGGCGTTTGTATGGAAACTGCTGCTCCATACTTCGACGGGCGAATCTGGAACACTAAATGTGACGTCGCCACAAGGGATGGAGCAATAATTGTAGTCGTAGTTCACATCGTAGCCACCTTTCGGGTCCTCCATGGGAGCAATTGGGACCATGAAGCTAGTGGGCAGGTTGTCTGGGGCGAGCGTGTACTTTGCCTCCCCGTGACCCCAGTTCGTTCCGATCTCCACAAGGAACGGTTGATTCTGGATAGCCACGAAGTTCTGTGGCGAACTGTAGCTAGTCGTGAGCCCGCCAGGGTACCCGCTCGGCGGGCAGTCCCCAAAGCAGCCGATGGTAATGTTCGTCCAAGGGAGTTGAGTTGTACCAGAGACGGGCAGGACCGCTATGCCTGAATGGAAATTGAACGCCGGCCATTCTTCCACCGAGTTGGTAGAGAAAATCTCCTGGTAGTCGGTGAAGCCGATAAACGCATTGCTGCATCCTCCCGCGTTCGCTACAGAAAGGTAAGTCCCGCCGGTATCGAATGTGAACGAGTTTACGAGGGTGTGTGCGTTGCTGGGGCCCATATAGTACACGTATCCGGCGATGGTGCCACTCGATTGGCCGGAAAAGGTCATCTCGAACTCGTAGGAAGTCCCATTCAATAGGGGGCCATACTCCCACTCGTAGAACGGCGCGTAAAAACATTCGCCTTCGTAGTTTTGTGTCTGGATCGAAAACGCTGCGCACCAATCATTATCGCCATTGCAAGGCGCAGAGGTCTGGGCGTAGACGTATGGCATCGAAGCGGTGAAGGTTGTGTCCCAAGGACCCGATAGTATTCCCATTTGATCATAAGCTAAGTTGCTGTCGAATGCCGAAGCCCCGACAAACAAGCTGTCGCCGGTACTCCCGCTCTGCGGGACCGTAATGTTGTAGTACATGGAGTAAGCTCTCTCCGACAGGCTCGGACTGACTAGCGTCCCAGCCAGCCAACCGCCACCCCCTGTGACTACAGCAGGACCTGGCGTAATGTTTCCACGAGCCACCGGGCCCGTCAACATTCGTCCTCCTTTGAGGCCGGGACTAGACGGGGGTTCTCCCGTAGTGTTGTTTGCCGTCTGGAATCCTAGGACTGTCTGTCCGGAAGAGTGAGAAAAGTTCGTAGCAGCAGGTAGTGCCGTTGCGATGGCGACCAGGAGCACGACCGAGGCGACGATTTCCGTGGTCAGAGAGATACTAACGTGTCTGAATTGTATATACCCATCTGCGGTGAATCGGGCACATTGAACGTGCTTGCGCGGGTGGGATACCAATCGCTCCGACCGGGCAATGGTTGAGCAATTTCGCCGTTTGACCCGGGCCCATGCAGTGTGCGAGGCCTCCCTCCAGCAGCTTCGTCGGGGCTCAACTTAGCCGAACTCGAAAAGAGAGACACGAATCGTGGACCGGTTTCGTGCTGATTAAAGTATCCCGGGCGAAGGGGGCTCCGAAAAACGATAGACAAGCCCAGCTCCCCAGTTCCCCTCTGGATTTGGGCCCTCACGCCGCAATGCGCGCGTTCATCGCGGCCGGTCGCCGCGGGTAACGGAGCTGACACCGACGCGGAATAAATTCACAAGCCACCGAATAAAATCACAGTACGGACTCAAGCGGGAATAAAATCCCACAGCCCCCGAGAGCTCGTAAGGTTTAATAGCAGAACTTGACATATCAGTCAAATGTCAGACAAAACCACAGGATGCGTCTGACAAGCCATGGCCGAAACTTCCGAGCGCGTCACCGTACGGATCCCCCAGGATCTCATCGAAAAGCTTCGACAGATCCAGGAGTCGAAGAGTACCGCGACGATCTCGGATACCATCCGAGAAGCATTGGAGCGGTATGTCGAAGTCAATCTTCCACCCCCCAACATCACCAAGGTCGTCGTCGACCTCTCGCGCCAGGACAATCGGCGACTCGAGGAGTTCGTTCGGGAAGGGGGGTCGGTTTCGGTCGACGATGCCGTGCGCTCCGCTGTTCGGGAGTACATTCGCACACGGGTTGAGCAGTTGAGTCAAGCTCCGTCCCGACCTCGACGGGAAGGAGAGACGGTCGCCGCTTCGGGGGAGAGCCCATCTCCGTAGCCGTCGGGAGAGGCGGCGATCCATGGAGCCTGACTCCCTTGAGGCATGGGCCTCGGCGAATCTGAAAAGCGCCTTCGCGGTGATCGGCCTCGGCGGCGCAGGCAGCGAGGCGGCTCAAGACCTTGTCGATCTCGGGATCACCGGCGTCGAGACCTGTGTCATCAACACCGATGCAAAGAGCCTCGAACGCGTTCGTGCGGACCGGAAAGTACTGATCGGCCAGCGCCACCTGCGGGGGGGAGGGAGCGGAGGGGACCGGGAGGCGGTTTTGGCGGCGATCGAGGAGGGGAAGGCCGACCTCCAGGCCCGACTCGAAGAGTTCGAGATAGTGTTCCTCGTTGCCGGCCTCGGTGGCGGGACGGGCAGCGCCCTGCTTCCCTACCTCGCCGGACTACTCCGCAAGAGTCGCGCGCTCGCGATCCCGGTCGCCTTCCTACCTTTCCACATCGAGCTCGATAGCAACCCGGTCCGCCGCTCGAACTCCCTGCAGGCCCTGGAGGAGCTCGAACGCCTCGACGGGTTGCTCCTTGCCCTTTCGAACGAGAAGCTCCGGCGGTTTGAGAGTCTGCCGTTGCAGCGGGTCTTCCATGTCCGTAACACGTACCTCCACCGGCTCGTGACCAGCCTCGTGGACATGGTCGAGAACCCTTCCCAGCTCAACGTGGACCTGGCGAGCCTGAAGCGCCACCTCCGGGACGCCGGCCTCTCCACGTTGTTGTACGCGGAGCAGCATGTGTCGGAGCCCGAGCGGCTGATTCATCAGGCGCTCACGGAGACGCTCCTCGACTTCGACCTCGACGAGGCGCAGTCCCCTTCGGCGTTGATCCATATTGACGGCGGCTCGAACATGACGCTCCGGACCCTGGACCGGGTTCTCAATGCTGTCCAGCAACGTCTGGGCCGCCCCCAGCGATTGATGTTCGGTACCCGGACGCACTCGGAGCCCCGGGAAGTGGTTCGGATGACGGCTGTCATCGGCGGGCTACGCCGTCGGGCCGCTCGGCAGGCCCTCTCGACGGCCCCGCCGCCGACCCTCCCGCTCCCGATGGTCCACTAATTCGCGGAGCGATATCCGGGGCGCGTGACGCCCTTATCGCGGCGGCTCGGACAGGGCGTCCCAGCGGTTGTGAAGTACGTCGATGCACTGAGAGGTTCGAAGCGAGACCGGACCAAGGGAGATCGGCGGCACGCCGAGCCGCTTGAGGACCTCTAATTCGCCGGCCGTTGGCTCCTCCGGGTCGCTCAGGACGGCACCCAACCCCGAAGGGGCGGTCGTCCCGGCAGCGTACGGAAGGCCGGCTTCGGTCAGCCAGATGGTGCCCGGTTCCTGGGAGAATTCCGCGAGGGCGGGCAAGGGGTCGATCGGTCCCACGGTCAGTCCAGGAGACGCCTCGACTTCCCGTTCGAGCGTGCTCGATCGTACGAGGGCGTTCTTGAGCAACGCCGCCGTGGACCGTTCGTCGGGGTTCAGGTAGCGGAGCCCCGTGCCCACGAGGCGGATGCGCCGCGCTCGCGGGGGCGGCTCCGAAACGAAGAGAATGGTGAGCTCCGTGTCCCGTCGGAGCCCGTTCGAGACCGTGAAGGCGGTGGAAGCCGCCCGAGCGACCTCGTCCATGCGCCCTCCGGCGCCGGCCAAGTCATTGAGGGAGAAATTCCCTGAAACGGGAACCCGGTGGGCCAGCAGCAAGAACCGGCGCTTCACCGTCGGCGGGAGACTATCCGGCCCATTAGGCCGTCGACTCGCCGGTTCTCAGAGCGCGGGGTGCCGAGAGCCCGGCGGAGCCGGCTTGGCGGGCTTGGGTGGGCCGGTCCGCTCGAGCCAGATCTCGTCGCCGAGCTCGTGGTAAACGGCGCGGGCCTCCGGGCTGCTGGCGACCTCGCCATGGGGCATCCGGAAGGCGCCCGACCGGGCGTTTCGCGAGGAATAGACGATGTCCTGCTCGCCGGCCTCGGCCATGGCCTGAGCTTCCTGACGGGCCAGGTCGAAGATGCGGTCCTTGCGGAACATCCAGTAGTGGATGCGCCACTCGCGGCCGTCGTAGAGCGTAGTCTCGTCGCGCTCCGTCTGCAGGAGCCCCGTGTCCTCGAGCATGTAGAACGTGTCGCGGTCGTCGGGCTCGAGAACGTTGTCGATGATCCGCTCGTTGAACCCGAAGAAGTTGAGCACGTGGGCCGCGATGGTGCGGGCATCTTCCGGACGCATCCCCTCGTGGCCGACCGACCGACGGATCGCCTTCGCGAGCGAATCGACATCTACGGGGCCCGTGGAGGCAAGGATCGGGTCCTCCGGAAGTCCCGTTCGGGTCGTCCGAAGATCCTCCGAGTAGCGGAGCGGGAGCGGGTTGCGGAGCGTGTAGCTCTTCTTGCCCGTACGCCGCTCGGTGCCGCCAGGACGCTGCATACACCCGAATAACCTAGGGTGCCTTATTTGAAGTCATCGTGAAGCGATGGCTATATCATCCCCGCGTCGCGGGTTATTCCTCGTCAGAGAACCCTCTTCCAGGACCCGTCAAGCCGCTCATCGCCGGGCCCGTTGGACCCTTTGGAGGGCGTCGAGCCGAGGCCGCCACTCGGCCGACTCGATCCGGCCCTCTAGCTCGGCGAGTTCCTCGGCAATGGGTACCAGGGACTTGGCGAGATAAACGTGGGCCAGCGACCCGCCGGAGGGACCCGTCCACTCGCGCTCGGTCCACTCGAGGGCTCGAAACTCGTAATACTCGGGCGCTGGCACGAACCAGATGAGCCCGTCGTCGGTCGACTTGAGCGAGTTGGTCCCCCGACGCTGGATCTTCAGTCGCAGATGCTCTTCGACGGCTTCGGGCAGGTTGAACACCAGCTTCTCCGTGAGATGGGCCGGAGCGATGAACCGGTTGTGGAGAGTCTCGATACCGAGCACGTCGCCGGCCCGATGCGCGGCCACCACCCGAACGATTCCCGGCCCCCGGGCCAAGAAGGCAATCCCACGGCCGGGGGCCCGGAGCGCCCGCGTCTCGTTGGGGGAGTACCGAATGAGGGCTGCCACCTCGGTTGGAAGTTGGAGGTTGAGCCAAGTGGGCCTCAAGGCCTTCAGGACGACGTACTCCATCGACAGATGAAGGAGGAAGGGGTTCGTATAAGAAATCTTAGATGAACCGTGTCACCGTTCAGATCCGGGCCGTCCTCTGGGGCCTACTAGCCGCCGGAGGATCTGGTCCGGCGACGTCGTCGAACGAATCGTCGCATACTACTCCCCATCAGGAATCCGCCCATCCATACCAACACTGAACCCGTCACCGCGATCACGAGCTCGACGGGCGCTCCGGGAGAGGGCGAAGCCCACGGTCCCACCCGAAGAACGACGACGACGGCTGAGAGCGCGCCGGCGAGCGTCGCAATGAAGGCGACACCGGGCTGACCGCGGAGGGCGGGGGCGACCCCCGGAGGGGGCGCCACGAGCGTGTTTCCCGCGAGGATACCGCCCGCCCAGGCAACGATGAACCCTACCGCGAGCCACGGTACGAGGTTCGTTAGGGCGGCCGGCTGGGTCGGGACCTGGAGAGCGTATCCGAAGAGTCCTCCGAAAGTCACAAAGAGGCCCACCATCACGGTCAGCTGCGAACGCCGCCGGCGGGAATCCGACGCCTCCCGTGCGGGCCGTGGGTCCGGAGCAGCTCCGCCACCTCCCGAGCTGTATGACTCTGCCGAAGACATGGAGTATGCATAGTGGGCAACTCCGGGTCAGATAAGTGCCCGGGCCCCCGCCGAAAGGTTTGCGGAGTCCGCCCCGGTTCCGCCTCTACAATCTAGGACTTGGCCGGGAAGAGGCCGCTGAGCACCCGTGAGATTCCGGGGACGTCGGACAGCCGGTTCGTCCGCCCAATTGCGAACGGGCCCTGGGCGATCCCTTGTTCACAAACGATTGTCGCCTCCATCCAATTCGTCGGGGAATCGAGATGCAGGGTGAAGACCGTTGCGAAGCCGAAGCGGGCGGGGCCGGTCGGTCCCGTGTGGGCCGCGAAGATGTTGAGCGAAGTGACGGCCATCGTTCCGAGGAAACGGTGGAGGCCCTCGGCGGTCCTCGGGAACAGATGGGCGATTCGGTCCGAGTTCGCGGCGATCAAGGCCTTGGGGCCGCCGTTCGGTGGGGTCGCGCTCAGGATCTCCTGGATAACCTCCGGCAAGCGCAAGAAATCAGTAAGGTGGGACAGCACCGACGCCGGTTCGTCCGACCGAACAATGCTCCAAAGTTCCGAGTCGGCACCCGGGCGCGTCGGCTCGAGGCCTCGTCCCCCCTCCGACACGAACAACCGATCAGGGGGGATCCATCCCGTGTTGCCGGGGTCGGGGCCTTCGGAGGGCCTGGCCGGGTCCCGTACGTCCAGCCAGAACGGAGTCAGGTCGATCATCTCGGCCAGGGCGAACGCCACCCCGTTGACCACGGGGCGCGAAGACCCCCCAACGAAGACCGTCGAAGGGTTTCCCCCCCGAATCGGGCGGATCGGTGGGTCCCGGCTCCGCGCACGGGCGCGCTGCGGCCCCGACGCGTGCTCCTGTCGCACGTTTGCGACAACCCGGGGGCTGGGCTGCGGTACTCGATGGGCATCAGGCAATTCCGGCATGCTCTACTTCATCGGCCCCGGTGGGGCCTGCCCGGTGTATCCGCCGGGGCCTAGATGACGCTAAATCGAACGGGTTCGCACAGACGAACCGGTTCGTAGGGTCAAGGTCAGCGCCGGGTCCCTCACGGTGTCGTCTTGAAGGTCGACAGGTCGAGCTGCAACGCCGATTCTGCGAGTCGTCGTTGGATCTTCACAAGGGCCGTCGAAACGGTAGACTTGCTTCGGCCGAGGCGCGCCGCCAAGCCGGTAACCGTGATGCCGCGCGGCGATTGGAAGTACCCCAGCGCGACCGCATCTCGGAATATGGTGTCCTGGACGGGGGTCATGCCGAGAGTCTGGGCGGGCAGACTCGCCCGCCGGACCGCAGTCACCCGGCTCGGACCAATCCGCTCGCGTAGCTCCTGAAGGTAGGCGCGCATCTGGGGGCCGGTGCCGAAGGTCTCGAACTGGCTCACGCCGTTCTGGATGATGATGGGATAATGGATCAGCACCTGGTGCTGCCGCGTGACGACGTGGATGTTCGGCGCCCGGAACGTTACGCGATAGAGGACCGTTCTCGCATCTTCGACGTGCGACTCGACTTGCACGACCCCGTCCTCCTTCTGCGACTCTTGGGCCCACTCGAAGGCGCCGGGCCCCATCATGCGAACCTCCACGAGGATCAGGTTCGGCCCTACCTCGAGCCGGTCGAGCAATTCCAGCCGGACTCCAGGGTGCGCCCGGCTGAAGTGGTACCCCCAGGAGTCCTTCCCCAGCTGCGCAACGATCCGGTACAGCGAGTAGGTGCCCGGGTCGGGGGAAGGACCTCCCTCTGGCGGACCCGCGCCCCGCGGGGCTTTCCGAACAAGCTTCGCCTTCCCGGCCATCTCATCCTCGCCCGGCGCACGAAGCCGAGAGCGTCCCCACGCCGGCCGTCGAGCGCGCACGCCGGGGTCGAGCGGTCACGCTAGTGCACGGCATCGGTTCCTACCCCCCCGGCAGAACTCACGCCGGGCCGACGAGGGCTTGTTGATACATAACCATTGAAGGCCGCCCGCGCGGAGTCTCCCGGCCACCTCCCGTCGACGCTCCGCCTAGCGAGGTAGCTCCGGTGCCTCCGAATCGTCTTATGCCCTCCGATGGCTGGCCGACCACAATGGGGTTACCGAAGCCCGTCGTAGACCAGATTCTCAAGGAGAACGAGAATCATGAGTGCCCGGACGGTGCGGACACCTGCGTTCGCGTGGTCGCAATCGCTGAATTGCCCACACGATTCGGGGACTACCAGGTGGTCGCGTTTCGGAGCAAGCCGGATGGGAAGGAGCACGCCGCCTTCATTCACGGTGACATCTTCGAAAAGGAGGCGGTGTCCGTCCGGTTACACTCCGAGTGCCTCACGGGGGACGCGATCGGCTCCCTCCGCTGCGACTGTCGAGACCAGCTCATCGAATCGCTCGAGCGGATCGGCGCGATGGAGAACGGGGTCGTCCTCTACCTTCGACAAGAGGGGCGGGGCATCGGCTTCTCAAACAAGATCAAGGCGTACCAGCTCCAGGACGCCGGCTTCGACACGGTCCAGGCCAACGAGCTCCTCGGCTTCCGGCCCGACGAGAGGGACTATGGCGTCGCCGCCCACATGCTGGACTCGCTGCACGTGAAGTCGATCCAGATCCTCACAAACAACCCCTCGAAGGTCGCGGACCTGCGGCGCCACGGGGTCAAGATCGTCCGGCGCGTTCCGGTCATCGTGCCGCCCAACCGGTACAACTTGCCGTACCTCGAGACGAAGCGGAAGCGAATGGGTCACCTCTTCGACATCGAGCAGGGGGACGAGTTTGTGGCCGACGACCCCCCTCGCGTGAAGTAACGACCCGACTTCGCTCGGACCGGAAGTAAGTCCCCCTCGCCGCGGCGCACCTTGGCGTGTGACGCGCCCCGGTCCGGCGGCTCGCGGAACGTTTAATGGGGATGAGCGCGGAGAATAGCCGAGAGATGACGGATGAGCTTCACCACGATTCCCATCCGGGACCTCGTTGACCAGGCGGTCCTAGGCCGCCTGGACATACCCGAGTTCCAGCGCGATTTCGTTTGGCGTCCGGACCAGGTCCGCGCCCTCGTGGACTCGCTCTATCGAGACTATCCCATCGGCCAGATACTGACCTGGACGAACCCGTCGTACGCGGCGCCTCGGGGTCCTTCTGGCACCCCGTCCGCTCGAGTATGGCTCGTCGACGGGCAGCAGCGGACCACTGCCCTCTGTCTGGTATTCGGGAAGAAGCCCTATTGGTGGCCCGACGGTCGGGACTGGGAGCGTCGGCTCGCGTGGACCAACGTGGTCGCCGACCTTCTGGCCCCAGGTCCTGACCCTGAGTTTCGGCTGACCAACCCCGTTCGTGGCGCGGACCCCCGATGGGTTTCCGTGCGCGACGTGGTCTCGCACGACGCGAACAACGAACCCGTCGACGGCTATCTGAAGGCCATGGCGCACGCCTTTGTCGAGAAACTGCCGGCGGCACTTGCCGCCTCGGCGTCCGAGGAGACCGTGGCGGAACGCCTGGGGGCGATCTGGGCGATCCGCGAGCGACCGGTCGCGCTCTCCGAGGTGCACCACGAGATCGAGGACGTGACGGAGATCTTCACCCGGCTCAACCAGCAGGGCACCGCTGTGGTGGAATCGGATGTCAGCCTCGCAGTCGCCGCCGGGATGCGTCCGGGCTGGATTCGGGAGGAGTTTCTTCCATTCCTCAAGAACCTCTCGGAGTCGGGATATGACCTGGAGCCGGGGGTCGTCCTGCGGTCCCTCACTGCCATCGGCGACGGCCGCGTCCGTCTGCACAGCGTTTCCCCGGATTTCTGGGCGAGCGGCGGGTTCGAGAAGCACTGGGCGCAGACGAAGGAATCGCTCTCGGCCGTGGTGAGCGGGCTGGCCGGGGCAGGACTGCTGTCCTCCACATTGCTCCCGTCGCATACGGTCCTGATTCCGGTCACGGCTCTCCACGCGAAGTACGGAGCGGAGGAGTTCCACTTTCACCGCGCGCTCCACTGGCTTCTATCGGCCACCCGCGACGGCCGGTATAGCGGCGGGTCGACGAGCGCGCTCGACGAGGACGTTCGGGCGATCGGGGCCGCCGACGCGTTCCCGGAGGCGCTCGAGGCGCTCCGCCAGCGCCTCGAGATCGACGTGCGGGTTTCGGCGGACGAGTTCCTCGAACGGGAATCGTGGAGTCGGCCCATGGCCTTGCTGCTCTATCTGACCATCTTCCACCGGAAGGCGACGGACTGGGTCACGCGGCGCCGTCTGGGTTTCCCGCGTGCGGAAGGCGCGCTCGAGTACGGGTTTGTGCCGTACTGGCACCACTTTTTCCCCACCGGCCGCAGCGTGTTGCGGGCTGTGCGCTTCGACTATTCCGACGATGAGATCGGTTCGCTGGCGAACGTCGTCTTCCTGAACCAGAAGCCGCCGGACCGGGGGTGGGTCACGACGCCGCCGTCCAAGTACATCCAGGACGCCTCGGTCTACAACCACGCGCTGGAATTGCAGATGGTCGCGCTCGACCGGGCGCTTTGGGAGCCGGAACGGTACCGCGACTTCCTGGCGGAGCGAGCCAAGCTGTGCGCCCGGGAAACGAACGGGTACTTGGCGTCCCTGCTCGGGTCGGTCGCCGCCGCCGAGAAGTAAGCCGGCCTGTCGGCGTGGCCCGGTTGTCGACTCGCGTTACGCTTCGTTCACGACCTGCTTCGACCGGATGAACGTTCCCCGCTCGAGGTCCCGGGCGGCTTCGAGGATCTCGCTTTGGGTGTTCATGACGATGGGACCGTACCAGGCCACCGGTTCATGGAGCGGCTGGCCGGCGACCAAGAGGAATCGCAATCCCTCGCCGCCGGCGCGAATCTGGACGCGGTCTCCCTCCCCGAAAAGGACGGTCTCCCCCGCTCGGGCGGTGGAAAGGGATGGACCTGCGTCGCGGCGATGTCCCCCCGAGGGTCCGACACTGTCGGACGTCGCGGTTCCGAGGGGATCGAACGTGCCGGCCCCCTCGACCGCCTGGGCGAACACGGTGTGTCCGGCCCGGACCGGTAGGGCGAATTCAGACGCTCTTGGAAGTGTCACGTCGAGGTACGTCGGATCGACGGGGATTTCCCGCACGGGTCCTTCCACTCCCTGAAAATTACCGGCAACGACCTTCACCACGCCTCCATCCGAGGTCCGCACGACGGGAATTCCGTTCGCCCGGAGCCCCCGATACGCGGGCACCTCCATTTTGAGACGGCGGGGCAGGTTGACCCAGAGCTGAAAGCCGGAGAGCCGGCCCTCGGTCCGTTGGGGCATCTCCTGATGCAGAATACCGCTTCCGGCGCTCATCCATTGGACGTCGCCCGATTCGATCCGACCACCGTTGCCGAGGGAGTCCTCGTGAGCGACCTGGCCGTTCAGCATGTACGTCACGGTTTCGATCCCCCGATGAGGGTGCCACGGGAAGCCAGCCAGGTAGTCGGCGGGGTTCGAAGAACCAAAGTTGTCCAGGAGGAGGAACGGGTCGAGAAGGGGGACTTCGTTGCCGGAGAACATCCTGCGGAGGCGAACCCCGGCGCCTTCCATGGTCTCCGTACCCTCGAATCTTCGGGCCACCGGCCGAATGGCCGTTGGGGCCGCAGCGCGGGGCTCAGAAAACTTTCGACTCACAGAGCGGACCTTCTCGCCCATGCCTTTCTACCCGCCGAGGCCGAAGGATCTCGGGGGGTTAACCGTCGGGTCACGCGGAGGTTACCGAGCTTCAAGCACGTCGCAACAAAAGTGCCACACGGCAGCGGCTCGCTGTCCGCCCCCGGCGGCAACGGAGGCTAGATAGCTGCCTGTTTTGTGGCCCTCGCCGCGATGCCCGCACCTTCACCCTACGGCAATGCCTCCGTCAAGTCCTCCCGGGTTTCAATGACCCAAGTAGCGGAGCGTGCGAACGAACTGATTCGGCGCCAGGCTCCCCAGTTGAAGGTCGAAAAGCGTTGGGGAAAACCATGGTATGTCGGGACCGACATGGTCTGTCGGGTGGGAGCGTTCACCCACCATGTCGGCGTCGAGTTCTGGCGTGGTAGCACGCTTCCGGACCCGGACCATCTTCTCGAGGGTACCGGTAAGAACCTCCGCCACGTGAAACTCCGAACTCTAGAGGAGGCCTCTTCGCCCAAGCTTGCTCGGCTGGTGCAGCGCGCGGTGGCTCTCGACCGCACGGAACCCAAGAGAACGCGATAGGCTCCGGATTGAGCTGGTACCACGCAGAGTTGACAAGCCGGTGCGCACTCGGCCCGACTGCATGTCCGAGCCGAGCGGAACCGGCAAGAGGCGGCGGTCTACGACCCGCGAGTCGCCCGAGCGTCTTCCTTGGCTCCGGTATGACCGGATAGCCCGCGCGGTTACAGAGCGGCTGCGTGTTCGCCCGGTCCCGGGCCAGCCGTTCTGGGTGCTGGCGGTCCGCAACCCGGTCCATCACACTCACTACCGGGTCGTCCTGCCCGAGTATCCCTCGGGCGAGGCCCGCTTCTGCAGTTGCGTCGACTTCGCTCGGAAGGGGATCGGGACCTGTAAGCACGTGGAAGCGGCGACGGCGTGGCTCGAGTCCCACCCCGAGGTTTCCCGACCGGCCGAATCCCGTCCCGGGGTCTCGAGCGTGTGGCGCGCGATCGATGCGGCCCGAAAGGCATCGGAGGCGTCCGGTCGCCCGGAACCCGTCCGCTGGAGGCAACCCGGTCGGGTGTTGTTCGAGAAAGGAGGAATCCCGCGTCCGAATTCCGATAAAAAGAGGGAAGGGAGAAAAGGTTCGGACGAGCCGGCCGGAGGGCCGGTGGTTTAGCTCGACATCCCGGGCGCTCCCTTGAGCGCCTTGATTTTGTAGTACTCGGGGTCGACGATGACTTCGCCGTTCACGCCCATCGTCTCGATGGTCTTGAGGGTCATGCCGGACGAGGACTTCGCCTTCTGCCAGTCGGGGATGGGGATCGAGAACTTCTTCTCGACCTCTGTCCGGTAGATGGGGCCCGAGTTGTACGAGCAGAACGGGATGACGCGCCCGTCCGGGACGGCGTAGTGGATATCGCAGCGCATCAGGCGCTGAATATCGTAGTCGTACGCGTCCTGGAAGTGCATGTTGCCCAAGTAGAGCGTCCGCCAGGTGAACTTCGCCAGGGCTTCCTTGTTCCCTTCCGTGAAGATCGCCGCGATGACGCGGACGCAGTTCTTCTCGCTCAGGCCCTCCGGGGCCTTCGAGAAGTCGAAGTACTTCGACACCTCGTGGAGCAGCTTCGCACCGGCCACGGCGCCCCGAACGCGGGCAAACCGGGCATCCCGGTACTTCTCGATGAGCGCCTCAACGTTCTCGAAGAAGCCGTCGACGTCCATGAACCGGGGCAGCGGGGTGAGCTTCTGGCCGTCCTTGGAGACGAAGGCGAAGGTGGCGCATCCGCAACCAGGGTGCGTGGTCAGGGTCATCTTCTCTTCGCCGTGGATGATCGAGACGAGCTCCGAGATCGGCGCCACGGACGGGACGGGGAAGAAGTCCGACTTCTCGAACGGTCCCTCGGTGCACAGGATGCGAACCAGGTCCGACTGAGTGAATCGCATCTGGAAACGGTCCTTGTCGGGAATCCGCGCCGTGAGCGCGACCGGCTGGAAGTTGACGCCGCGGACGACGTCGATGTTGTCGATCGCGAACTTGACCGTGGGCCAGATCTCCTTCTCGTTGAACCCGCCGACCAGGGTCGGAACGAGGACCACTGAAAGCGGCTTGTCCGGCTTGCCGGCGGCGAGCTCCTCGGGCGAGGAGTGCGTCGACCGGGCCGCTTGGATCGCCTTCTCCTTGACCTTCAGGAGCGGGACACCCCGCACCTTCCGGTAGATTTCGTCGTCCAGTCCATCGAATTGGAGGTAGAGAGTGTGCAGTCCCGAGTTTCGGGCCTGCTGGGCGAAGCCGGCCTCATTGGCGAACCGGATGCCGTTCGTAGCGACCTGTACCTGCTTGAAGCCGAGCTCTCGGGCCATTCCGCACGCATCGAGGAACAGCGGAGAGAGCGTGGGTTCGCCGCCCGAGAACTGAACCGCGACCGTCCCGACGGGTTTCTGCTCCCGCAGGGTCTTCAGCATGAAGTAGATCTGTTCGCGGGTGGGCTCGTAGACGTAGCCGGCGGCGTTGGCGTTGGCGAAGCAGACCGGGCACTTCAGGTTGCATCGGTTGGTCAAGTCGATCAGCGCGAGTCCCGTGTGGGACTTGTGGTGGCTGCACATGCCGCACGTGGTCGGGCAGCCGCGGAACTTGTCATAGTAGGGGTTCTCGTAGCCGACCCCATCGTGCGCGTAGACTTCCATCCGGAGATAGAAATCGACGTCGTTGGAGATGATGTCCCAGAAGTACCCGTGGGTACGACAGGTCTTCTCCATGATCACACGGTTGTCCTTCTCTCGAACGACCGCTGGGATGACCTTTATGCATTCGGGGCAGACCGACGCGGTCTTTCGGGGCAGTCCGCGGGGTGCCTGGAACTCACGCATTACTCTCGCTGGCATTGGATTCCCTTGTTTGGCCTAGCGCCGCTGGGCGCTCGGCTTAGGGGGCAACCCCCCGGGGGCTACATAATCAATCTGTCGTGTAGCCTGCTACACTTCTCGGCTACCATGACGGAGACTCGCACGGTCCGAATCGCTACAGTCCACCTTCTAGACAGCCTAACACTGCGGGTGCCCTAATAACATACACCCGATTGGCCGGGATCGAAGATGGCGCGCCGGAAGACCACTCGCAAAGCCGCGACCAGGAACTTGTCGACCCCGCGAGCTCGCCGTCATCGGCCGAGCCGACCCAAGCGGGACGCGACGCCGCACTTTGTAGGCCGGGCCGGCTCCCCCGTGCTCGACCGGTACACCACTAAGACGATGGACGCAGCGGTCGGTGAGATCGTCGCTGCTCTGCCCCCTCCTCCGAAGCCGACCCCCGTCGCCGCACTGCCCGGTCCGGCACCCGCCGTTGCCCCCGCTCCCTCGTCGGTGGCGGTCTCTCCGGCCTCGAGTGGACCAGCCGGTCCACCGAAGGTACTCATCAGCCTCGAGAAGCCCTTCGATGTGGACGACTTCTCACAACTCCTGGGTCAGACGCAGATCCAGGTGACGGTTCCCCGGGAGAGTCTGACCGAGGTGCTTCAGCGGGCGTGCGATTTCATGGGTTTCGGCATCTACGTGTACACCATTCGGGTCCGTCCGGGCCCGGAGGAGTTGCTCAAGACATTCATTGTCGAGCTCCAGCGGGTGGACTTCTCCGCCCAGGTGCGCGACTGGGCCCCGTTCCAGGATCGCGGGCGAGCCGACAGTCCGTTTGGTCCGACGGGCACTCGGTAAATGTGGCCGACCGGCGACGGTTCCCCCGTCCGATTCCGATATCCGCGTCGGGCGATACCGGTGGGCCGGCGCAACCATGCCTGGAAGTTCCGCAACCGACCCGGTTGAACTCGAGCTCGCGTCGATCCGCCAGCAGTTGACCGAACTGAGGGCCGAGCAACAGGAGATGAAGCAGGCCATCGAAGAGCTCGTGAAGACGTTCCGGTCGTTGGCGATGCATCTCGGGATCGCTGCGGAGCCGTACCGGAAAGGCGGCTCCCCAGGCGACCGGGAAAAGAACCCCGACATCCCCGGCTTCGCCTAACCTCCCTCGGACTGTAGGGTCACGGCCCGACTCCGTTTCGCCCGCCGGGCGCGCCAAAGGTTAAGGTTCGCACCCCCCTCGCCGCGCTCTCCCTCGCGAAAGAGTACGAGCGATGCCGATTCGATACGATGTGAGTGTAGAGGATCCGAAGACGCACCGGCTCCAGGTCGCCGTCGATATTCCCGAGGTGACGGGCCCGAGCGTCGACCTCGTCCTTCCCTCATGGATTCCGGGTTCGTACCATATCCAGGACCAGGCCCGAAACCTCCGAGGACTCCGGGCGGTACAGGCGGGTTCCGGGACCGCGCTCCCAGTGTTACGGCAAGACAAGGCCCGCTGGCGCATCTCCACCGAGGGTGTCTCCCATCTCGAGGTCCGGTACGAAGTCTACGGCCACAACCTGAGCGACGACGGCCTCGACGTGACGTCCGAGCATCTCTTCCTGAACGCGGGAATGTGTCTTCCGTACGTCGAGGGCCGAGATCGGGAACCCCTGGAGGTCGTCGTGCACGTCCCGAGCCCCTGGCGCGTCTACACGGAGCTCGCCGAGATCGGACGGAGCCCGGCACGGTTCCGAGCCCATGACTACGACGAGCTTGTGGACGAGCCGATCGATTGCGGGACCCCGGTCGAGCTCACGGTGCGGCCGGCGGGGATCCCGCACCGGATCCTGCTGTGCGGGCGGGGCGGCAACTTCGAGGCCCACCAGGTCGAGACCGATGTCGCGAAGATCGTCGAGGCGGCGATCCACTTGATGGGCGGCTCGCCGCTCCAGCACTACACGTTCTTCTACCACCTCGCCGACGGACGATGGCCGGTCCAAGGCGGACTCGAGCACAAGAACTCGACCGCGATCATCGTCGGGAGGACCGCGTTCCGGCCAGAGGAGGACTACCGTTCCGTCCTGAGCGTGACCTCGCACGAATACTTTCACCTCTACAACGTGAAGCGGATCCGGCCCCAGGTGCTAGGACCGTTCGACTACACGAAGGAGAACTACACCCACCTCCTCTGGGCGATGGAGGGTTCGACGGACTACTTTGGAACCCTCATCCTCCTTCGCGGGTCCCTACTGACCCCTCCGAAATACCTCGAGGAAGTCGCCAAGAACATCCAGAAGTACGTGAACACCCCCGGCCGGAAGGTGGCGAGCCTCGAGGAGCTCTCGTACAACACCTGGATCGATCTCTACCATCGGTACGAGGAGACCCCGAACCAGTCGGTGTCGTACTATCTCAAGGGCGACCTCGCCACGCTCTGCCTCGACCTCGAGATCCGGCATCGGACCGAGGGAAAGTACTCGGTGGAGTCCGTCTTCCGTGCCCTCTGGGACGAGTACGGGGCGAAGGACCGCGGGTTGGAGGAGAATGAGATCCTGGCGGTGGCGAACCGCATCACCGGGCTCGACCTATCGGACTTCTTCCAGCGATACATATCGGGCGTCGCCGAGATCGATTTCGACGTCTTCCTCGGATACGCCGGGCTCAAGTTGGAGCCCCAGGAACGGCCGCCCGGGAAGGAAGACGAACCTCTGGCCGGCTGGCTCGGCGTGACGCTGAAGGACGACGCCGGCCGCGCCCGGATCACGACCGTATTGGACGATGGGCCCGGTCGGCGCGCCGGCCTCTCACCGGACGACGAGGTGCTCGCGCTCGATGGTCAGCGGGTCACCTACGCCGACCTACCCAAGGCGCTCCAGCGCGCCCCGCCCGGGAGCTCGGTCGAGGTGACCGTCTTCCGCCGTGGTCTGCTCACGAGCGTGTCCGTGGAGACCGGCAAGGTGCCGGCGGAGAAGCTGCTCATCGTCCCCGTCGAGGACGCGCCGCCGCTCGCCCGCCGCGTCCACGAGGGTTGGCTCGGCCTGCCGTGGGAACCTCGGAAGAAGACGGTCGGCGCGAGCGCGACGCCGACGAGCTGAGCGCCCCGGAGTCGTCCACGCCACGCGCCCCAGGGTTCTGCGGAACGGCCTTGAGACCGTAGCGCCACTCTCCCTCCATCGGGTACAAACGTCGCAGGACCAATCCCACAAGGTCCCCGACGTGGACCCGACCCGGCACGGAGTCGGTGAGTTGAACCGTCGCCCGGGTGCCCGGGCCCAGCGCCACTATGGCCACATCGTAGGCGCCCGTCGCCTCGACCATCGAGTCGAATTCGGTGGGCTGCGCTCCGGGGCTGATTGTGGTGATCGCTTGGATCTCCAAGCCGCTGCGGGGGAGCGCTTCGGCTCGCAGGCCATCGGACCGGCCGCACGAGCGGCATCGTCCGGTGGCCGGGAACGTGATGGCCCGGCAGCTGGTACACCGCTCTCCGACCAGTCTCCACCGGCTGGCCAGGTTCTCGAGGTAGCGGGAATGCGGCACGTACGCTCCCTGTGAGACGGCGTTCAACGCCACGGCTCTCTCGAGGAACTTTCCACCAGGCGGTTCGAGTCCGGCGTCGTGGATTCCCCAGTCTCCTAGCCACCGGATCGGGCCATCGAGCCGGAAACCGGCGAACCCGCTGCGTCCCCGCCTGGACTCTCCGACTAGACCGGTATCTCCTGTTCGAAGACGCTGCCCCAGCTCCCACAGGAGAAGGGCCGTCCGGAGCGTAGGGGCTGTCCCGACCTCCGAGAAGGGTGCCTCGACCAAGGTCACCGTGACTCCGGGGGCGACCTCCTCCCACATCGACTGCCACCTCGCCGGCTCCTCTTCCACGGCGAGGACCACCTCGCCCGTCCCTCCCCCGGGCGGCACCCCTAGCGCGTCCAGCCACTCGGTGACGGACCCCTTCATCGAGGGCGCCCGCCCCGGAGCATGGCCGCGGAATCCGTGCCGGAGTACGGCCAGACCGGTTTCCGACCCGAGGAGGAAAGCCACTGCGCCCGCCCCGTGCAGAAGCCGCGGACCACCCGTTGCATCGGTCGCTATCGATGCGGTATCGGCGGTCAGTACGGCCTCCCGGCCCGTCGATCCCGCGTCGTGGGCCGCCGCCGCCAACGCACCCCAAAGACCTGGTGCGTTCGCCGGATGACGACGGACCTCAAGCCCGGGGATCCCGAGCGCCTCTCCGTAGGCCCACTCGACTTCGGCAGAGAACGACCCGACCAGATGGAGTCGTTGTAGTGCGCGGGCTCCCCCGGGCTGAACC
>JBARJD010000065.1:0-30856 GCA_049800095.1 Thermoplasmata archaeon
ATGTCCGGGTTGACGGAACCCTTTCGGCCCTCATAGCCCGGGACAAGCGCACGCGACGCCATATCGAGGCCGTGCCTCGGACCCTCAGTATTGGGCGAAATCGGGTCCGCGAAAGTATCCAAGAACCCCCCATCGACGCCCTCGGCGCCGAGTCGGCCCAGAACGGCGCTCAGGGGCCAGGCGCGTTCCCCTTCGTCCCGCACGTAATCGCCCTTGAACTTGGGACGCACGAACCGGCCCATCCCCGGCCGTCCGTGTAAAAACTGCGAGCAGAAGTCAACCACCCCCAACCCCAGCGTGCCCGAACTGGGGGCGCCTCGGTTCATGGCCCAAAATGACCCACCGAGCGGGAGGCTTCGCGAGAGCGGCCCCAGCGCACGACCCGAGATGGGCGCCGACGCTGGGCCGGGGCACGGGCGCGCTAGGCGGCCGCTCCGGCTTGGACCGTGGCCGCCCCATGTCGGGTCAGATCGAAGCGGTCGGCGTTCATCACCTTGGTCCACGCGGCTACAAAGTCGGCCACGAACTTCGCTTGCGCGTCGGCGGATCCGTAGACCTCGGCCAAGGCCCGCAGTTCGGAGTTCGATCCGAAGACGAGGTCGACCCGGGTGCCGGTCCACTTCAACGCGCGGGTCTTGCGGTCGTGTCCCTCGAACATGTTTTCATCCGGGGTCGGCTTCCACTCCGTGCGCATGTCCAGAAGGTTCACGAAGAAGTCGTTGGTTAGCGCCTCCGGCCGCTTCGTGAAGACCCCATGGGGGGACTGTCCGAAGTTCGTGTTGAGCACCCGCAGGCCGCCGATCAGCACCGTCATCTCGCACGCCGTAAGTGTCAGCAGTTGGGCCTTGTCGATGAGAAGCTCCTCGGCCGACACGGTGAACGCGGCCTTGAGATAATTGCGGAATCCATCCGCGACCGGTTCGAGATATCCGAAGGACTCGACGTCGGTCTGCTGCTGCGACCCGTCGGTCCGTCCGGGCGCGAAGGGGACGGTCACTTCGTGCCCCGCGATCTTCGCGGCCCGCTCGACGCCCGCGCACCCACCGAGGACGATCAGGTCGGCCAGCGAGACCTTCGTTCCGTCGGACCGTGCGCTGTTGAATGCCCTCTGAATGCCCTCGAGGCTGGCGAGTACCTTGGCCAGGCGGGCGGGCTGGTTGACCTCCCAGTCCTTTTGCGGCGCCAAGCGGAGGCGCGCCCCGTTCGCTCCGCCGCGCTTGTCGGAGCCCCGGTAGGCGGCGGCGGAGGCCCATGCGGTCGAGACCAGTTGAGAGACGGACAGACTCGAGGCCAGGATCTTGGCTTTCAGGTCGTTGATCTCCGGGGCGTAGATCAGCGGGTGAGTGACGGGGGGAACCGGGTCTTGCCAGATCAACTCCTCCGCCGGTACCTCGGGTCCCAGATAGCGGGCGCGCGGGCCCATATCGCGGTGCGTGAGCTTGAACCAGGCCCGGGCGAAGGCGGTCGCGAACTCCTCCGGATGCTCGTAGTAGTGTCGCGAGATCCTTTCGTAGGCCGGATCGACCCGGAGAGCGAGGTCCGTCACGAGCATCGTCGGAACGTGCCACTTGGACGGGTCGAAGGCATCCGGGATCGTCGACGGGTCCCCTTTCGCCTTGAACTGGTACGCGCCGGCCGGGCTCTTCGTCAGCTCCCATTCGTAGCCGAAAAGGTTCTCGAAGAAGTTGTTGTTCCACTTCGTCGGCGTCGTCGTCCAGGTGACCTCGGGGCCGCCGCCGATCGCGTCCTTGCCCGTGCCCGTGCCGAATCGGCTCATCCAGCCCAGGCCCATCTCCTGGATGGGCGCGGCCTCCGGTGCCGGCCCGACCAGATTTGGATCCCCCGCGCCGTGGGTCTTGCCGAAGCTATGTCCCCCGGCGATGAGCGCGACGGTCTCCTCGTCGTTCATGGCCATGCGCTTGAAGGTCTCCCGAATGTCCCGGGCCGCGGCGAGCGGATCCGGGGTGCGGTTCGGCCCTTCCGGATTCACGTAGATGAGGCCCATCTGCACGGCGGCCAGAGGATTCTCGAGTTCCCGATCGCCCGCGTAGCGCCGGTCGCCCAGCCAGGTGTCCTCCTTGCCCCAGTAGACCGATTCGTCGGGCTCCCAGACGTCCGGACGCCCCCCACCGAAGCCGAACGTCTTGAAGCCCATCGACTCGAGCGCGACGTTCCCGGCGAGAATGATGAGGTCCGCCCAGGAGATCTGACGACCGTACTTCTGCTTGACCGGCCACAGGAGCCGGCGGGCTTTGTCGAGGCCCACATTGTCCGGCCAGGAGTTGAGCGGCGCGAAGCGTTGTTGACCGGCGCCCGCGCCGCCGCGGCCATCGCCGATGCGGTAGGTCCCGGCGGAGTGCCACGCCATACGGATGAAGAGTCCCCCGTACTGGCCAAAATCTGCCGGCCACCAGTCTTGGCTGTCCGTCAGCCAGGCGTGGAGGTCCTTTTTGAGTGCCGCGAAGTCGAGCATCGCGAACTCCTCGGCATAGTTGAAGTCCTCGCCCATCGGGTTGGAGAGGGCGGAGTTCTGGCGGAGGATCCGGAGGTTCAGCTGCTTCGGCCACCAGTCGCTGTTCGATCGCATTCCGAGGTTTGTCGTCCCGTGCACGACCGGACCCTTGCTCATGTTCTGTTCACTCTCTTCGCTCATGTGCTGCTCCGAACTCGACGGGTCTTCCCTTTCAATTTCAAAGGGTTTCCGGGCCCCCTCAATCCACCCTATTGGATGCAGTTTGCAGCGAGGATAGTCGAACGGAGGGAGTCACGCTGCTGATCGCAGGGACTGGTGGAAGGATAGACTTCGTGTCGAGGACCGTCCCGCGGGACGCCGGGTTTACCGTTGCGCTCGAGTCGGACGGTCCCGGACCGGCTCGGACATTGGCCCGCGTTTCGTCCAGTTGCGGTCGGCGCGGAGCGGGCCCGCGATGGGGCTGCACTCCTTATCGAGGGGAACCACGTCGCGCCCCGGGATCAGCTGCATCGCTTTCGCCAAATACGTGCGTCCGGTAAAGTACGCCCCATCCAGGAATTCGGCCGGCGTCGGCGCGGGGATGGCGACGGCTTCCGACTCGGAGTCGAGGAGTTGCGCTTTGGCGACCGCTCCGCGGTGTCCTCGGAGGACGTCGATCAAGAACGACGTGTTGAGAGATCGAACCAATCAGCGTCCGGGTTTCATGAGCCGCTGGAAGCGCTCCTCATCGAGTCCGCCCAAGCGTTTGCGGCTGGCCTGAATCTCTCGAAACGTCTTCTCCGGTAGATCCTTCAAGCCGCGGCGAAGCTCGCCAGAGGACGGCGGTTCTGGGCCCGTCGCTATACGACCTGACTGAACGACTCTCCCGGACGATTTTGGCCCCGCAAGTGATCGTACGCCTCCCGGTCCGAGGCCACCGAAGTGCTTTCCAAGGTCTACCGCTATGGTTGTCATAGGTGGAGTACATAGAATCGCGCGGTCGCGTCTTTGGAGTTCGAATCCCGGAGGGTTCGTGCGCGGGCCCGAGGGTGCCCGTACGCATATGCGTCCGGCTCGTCGGACCGATGAGCCAACATCGACCCATTGCCGATCGCGGCGGCGCGAGGGAGAGGGGGCCGGTGGCGGCCCGGTCTACGATGACGGCGCCCTCCGACACCGAGCGACGGGGCGGGCTCTTTCCCAGTCGAAAGCGGGACCCCAAGCCCGCTCAGTACGACTCGACGGCCAACGCGGGAATGCGGTTGAACCCAGCGTCGCCGGTGACCAGAATGCTGTGATGCCTGAGAACGGTGGAGGCGATCATCGCGTCGAGCATCGGCAAGGAAATCCCGCGGCTCCGAAGGTCTGCACGGAGCTGGCCCGCGATGAGACTGCATTCCTTGTCGAAGGGAATCACATCGCGTCCTGCGATCAGCTGCATCGCCTTCGCCAGGTACGTACCTCCGGCATAGTACGCCCCATCCAGGAATTCGGCCAGCGCCGGCGCGGGTATGGTGACGGGTTCGGACTCGGAGTCGAGGAGCTCCGCCTTGGCGACCGCTCCACGGTGCCCCCGGAGGACGTCGATGAGGAACGAGGTGTCGAGAGAACGAGCCATTCAGTGTCCGCGCCCCATGAGTCGCTCGAAGCGTTCCTCATCGAGCTGGCGCGACTGCTTGCGGTTGGCCCGGATCTCTCGCAGCGTCTTCTCCGGTAGGTCCTTCCACGCTCCGGCGAAACTCGCCAGCGGACGGCGGTTCTTAGCCAGTCTCTTCACGACCTGACTGAACGACTCTCCCGGCCGCTTTTGGCCCCGCAGGAGATCGTACGCCTCCCGGTCCAAGGCCACCGATGTGCTCTCCATGGTCTACAGCTATGGGTACCATAGGTGGTGCACATAAAGACACGCTGCCACGTCCGGGGAGTTCGAATCTTGCCGGATTCGTCCACGGGCCCGAGGGGATTCGGTGGTCGGGACGAACGAGCCAGGGATTTGCTTTCTTCCTAAGGGTACGGTGCGGTTTTCGACCACCACAGGGAATCGCTACGATCAAGCCGATCCGGACCTCCGTCCCTTCGGCATCGATCGAAAGGGCGGATCGGAGGAGGGTCCCAGGGGCCCACCCCGCGCTCCACTTCGAGGCTACGTGGGTGGCGGCGGGGCCAGAGAGGACGACGGGATACCTGGGACGTGCGGGGCAGGCTGGCCGAGTCTCTTCTGAACCCTGTGCGCTCCAATGAACACGAGGATAGGCGCGAGGATGCTGAGGACGGGGATGATGTAGAGGATGGCACCCACCTTGGCGAGCGTACTCGAGTAGCGCGAGCCGAAGCGGTAGAGGCCAAGGATGGCCCCGATGAGCCCGATGAACCCTAACACCCCACCGCCGTAGCCCAGGGCGACCTCGCCGTGCCCTAGGGAAGTCGCGTTGTTCTGGCACGTCGAGTTCGAGGAGGGGCACGCGATAGCCGAATTAATCGCCGAGGCGTAGAAAATGACGAACCCGCCGATGAGGGCTAGGCCCAAGAGCCCAATTATGCAGAGGACCATGGGCGCGTTAAATCGACGGTCCGCCTTCCGCAGACTCGCGAACCCTGCGGTGTACAGGACGAACGAGAGGAGAGCGATGAACACGCCCGCAACAATGAGAACCACGGCGAGCAGGATGGTGTGCAGCAGCGACACGTAACCTGACGCCGTGACGCTTGTGACCCCGAGCCCGACGTCGAGGAGGACGACCAGGGCACCGCCAATGGCAAGCGCGAGTCCGAGAATGCCGAGGAGAGCACCCCACTTGATCCGGGACGCCCCGGCGATCTCCTCCGGGGCAGCGGGTGTCGCACCGGTCCGGCTCGCTGTACTGACGTTCGGCGTCCAAGTCATCGGGGGCGTCGATCGTCCCATGGCCGAAATCCACGGAGATCGTGCTACATCAACCCTGCCCTGCTGACGAGCACGACCGTGCGTCTAGTCCGTCGAGTACCGAGCGTCGGGACACCTGTCGCTAGGCGGTGCGGGCGTCGAGCCAGGTTGGCGCGGCGGACCCCATCGGGTTCAGGATCGGGTCGTTCCACCCGCCGGGCGTACTGGAGAAGTGGACCGCGGGCGCCAGACGCCGGACCCGGCCCAGCGGAGTGTCGCGCTCGATGACCTCGGGCGGGAGCAGACGTTGCCGCAGCTTCGTCACCATCGGCACGAGCTCGGCGGGCTTCAGTGAGTCGAGGCGACGGAACGGATTCTCGGCGAAGGAGCGTTCCTCGGGCGGGATCAAGCCCAGCGACAGGTACCACATTGCGTTGCGCGTGAGGCTCACGGTGACGTGGTAGCTCCCGCCTTCCTTCGCCCGGCGGACCAGCGCCGCCGTGGCACCGGCCGCTCCCATGTAGCCCGTCACGTAGTCGTTGATCAGCGCGGTCGGTGGCATCGAGGGCTTCCCGTCCACTCCCTCGGCGATCGCGACCCCCGACGCGGCCGACCCGAGCATGTCAAAGCCGCCGCGATCCGACCAGGGGCCCCCCCACCCGTAGCACCGAACGCGCACGGCCACGATGCCGCGGTGGCCGGTGGCGAGCTGCTCGGGAGCGAAACCGAAGTGCGCGAGCTTGCGCCCCCGGAAGTTGTCCACGAACACGTCGGCCTGTCGGGCCAGAGCGAGGCCCTTCTCCACGCAGTCCGGCCGTTGAAGGTCGAGGTACGTGGATCGGAACCCAACGTTCGCGTCGTCGTAGACCCACGGGTGCTCGAAGTCGTTGGGCCGGTTGAACTGCAGGACCTGAGCACCCTGCTCCGCTAGTGTACGGCCCACCACGGGCCCTGCCACGGCGTGAGTGGCCGACAGGACCCGGAGGCCCCCGAGGGGGCGTTCGGCGGGCCCGAACGGCTGCGGGTCGCCTTCGGCGATCTTCCGAACGGCGATGACCGGCTCGCTGGCCAGATACTGACCCTGCGGATGCCGGGCCCACTCGTCGGCCGTCCGGGCGATGCAGAGAGTGTGTCCGGCTTCATTGGCCGCGTTCTCGACGTCCAGGGAGTCCCAGTTGCGGATGGCAGCGGCCATACTGGGGTGGTCGGCCCCACAATCGAAGAAGCTCGTCCACGCGAACTGCTGGGCCGGGTAAACGGCCGACGGGAAGACCCACCGTCCGTCCTTCGTCTCGAACGGAAAGATGGAGAACGGGCCCGTGTTGCCGAGAGGATTCGGGTACGGCCACCCGTTGACCGTCGGCCCGAAGGTCAGTTCCGGGTCGATGCCGTGGGATGACTGGCGTAGGTCGATCGATAGATCTTGGCCCTTGCCCGTGCGCATCCTCCAAATCGCGGCGGCACCGACCGCGGCGGCCATCGCGGAGAGCGCGAAGACCGAGCCGAGGCGGATCGCGCTGGGGAATAGCGGGTCCTGACCGGCGAAGGTGATCTTCCCTCCGGTGTCGGACGGACTGACCCCAGACCCCGCAAGGAGGCGCGCGAGCTGCTCGGGAAGGTCGTCTCCCGATGGCGCGGAACCCGAACTTCGAACGGGCTCGGTCACGGAAGCTGCTCCGTACGCAGACACACTACTGCGGCGCGGTCGTGGACTTCGAGGTGGCGGAACGCGTTACTCGACATGGCCCAGATACATCAACTCCCAGATTCCCGGATCGCTCACCTGTTCCACCCGCGTACCCTCTTCGTACTTCTCGACCGTCACGGAACCGCTGAATCGGAGGTATGCTCCGTCCACCCGCGCCATCCGGGCGAGAACATGCTTGAACCCCGTGACCGTGTCCGCGAGCTTGTAGTCGAGGATGGTCTGGCTGCGCTGGAAGATCACGCGGTACCGGACCCGCTCGTCCTGCGTGTAGTCGTAGATCACGCGGTTGGCCACCGGCTTCTGGCTCTTCGAGTCAGTAGCAACGTCCTCGAGGACGAGTCGCACCTGGGACGCCTGGTCGGCGACGATCCGGCCGTCCTTCGCAATCATGATCTGGGGCAATTCGGTGCGGCCGTACTCCTTCTCGGCGTAGAGGTAGGCGGCGATGACCGAGTACGGACCGGCTTGGGCTCGACCCCAGTACCAGTGGTTGAGGAGCTTCGACATGACCACGTCCCCCCAATTGTGGTCATGGTAGCCGATTCCGGTGAGCGTCTCCGGCGCGGAGTTCTTCTCCGTGAGGGTCACGGTCACTTTCCCCTGAGGGACCGCGGGCATCCAGGCGAATGTGTGCTCGTCGCGGGCTCCGAAATACGTAACGCCGGTTGCCGGTCGCCAGGACGGCACCTGTCCGACCAGCTCCGCCTCGATTGTGAGGTTGTCGTCCACGACCTTGATCTGGTAGGTGTGCAGGTCTCCCCGGAAGTAACACTCCTTCACCCGGACGTCGCAACGTTCCGGGGTCGCACTGAATTGCTCGGGGGTAGCGTGGATTATCACGTGCTGGGTCGGCTTTCCGGGACGGTCCAAGTCGACCTGGACCATGGGCGCCTCTGGGCCCTTCGGTTGCAGCATCCACTTGGTGTAAAACGTGACCACGAGCGAGGAGCCGTCCTCCAGGTGCGAGTCGAAGTACCACCACTCGTAGCTCCCAGACTCGCCGGACGTGCGCATGCCGTCTTCCCAGGGCTGGACGTGACCGCGCTCGAGGCCGAGGCGAGCGTAATCTGCGTCCCGGTCGGCGAGACGCGCGAGCGGAGTCGCCCTCATGAGGCCCCCGGGGTGCCCCGTTCTCGGGCCTTGCGTTTGATCTCGAGGAGGGCGACTAGGGTAGCCCGTGCGTGGGCTATGCACTCGGACCCCACCCGGGCCCGGAGCTCGCGGTCCACCTGCTCGATCGCGGTCCGCCCGGCCTTCCCGGCGGCGTGCCCCCGGTCCGTCAACGACAGGACCACTCGCCGCCGGTCCGACGGATCGTGGCCCCGCTCTAGGTAGCCGCGCTCGACGAGCATCTCGACGGACTGACTCACCGCCTGCTTCGTGACGCCCATGAACCGGACGACGGCATCGAGCGAGGCCCCGCTCCACTCCATCGCGTTGAGAATGAACTCGCCGGACGTCGGGACGTCGTCACATTCGATCTTCGCTTGCGCCCGGCGGACCGCATCCGTGTAGGTTCCCCGCGTGGCGTACAGAAGGGCGGGCAGTGGCACGTCGTCGTACGGGTCGCGGTCTCCTCGGGGCGTCTTCATTAGTCAAGATAATAGACAGTCAAGTATATTGACTTATCGTCCGGGGGGGGCTCGCTCCGGTCTGCGACCTCGAGCTTAGGGGGAGCCGGCCCACGATGCCCTGCGGCCTTTCCCGAGGGAGGAAGGGTGCATGACCCGGCGGAAGTGGGCTACGGGCCCGCCGGGATTCGACATCGGGCCCAAGGGGTTTTGGCCACCCACGGGTACATACCCGAAGGCAGACCCGCTCGGAATCAAACTTCGCACGAAGGGCGCTTCCCTCCTGGTAAATTCATGCTGGGGCTGGGAGCACTTCGAATCCAGCTTGCCGGAAATCGGAGTCGAACCCGAAGGCGAGGCGGATTCCGAGCGCTTGCATCGTCACAAAGCTGAGGCAGTCTGTCAGGCTCCAACGCTTGTCGGGGTGACCGAGCAGCGTGTCCCACGCGGACCAGAACCGATCGGGGGTGGTCCAGACCACCTGCAAACTCTCGCTCTCCGTGACGATGGTGCGGAATTCGCCAACGAGCCGGGCCGAGCCATGCTGCCGCAGATAGGACACCGCTTCGTTCAGCACATAGTCCGTGGTCACGAGACGTCCGTGAGTCCCACGAACGAGTTCCTGCTGGAAGGCTCGTGCCTGGGCATGGAACCCGTCTCGCTGGTCCAGAAGCGCGATCCACGCGCTGGCGTCGATGAATATCATCGCGACCGGCGATACAGGAGTTTGTCATGCTCGCGGGATCCCCACGTGGTCTTGCCTTTCGCTCGGATGAGCGGAAAGGCATGGAACACTGGATCCTTTGGATTGACCCGATCCGGCAAAAGGTGGGCGCGGAGGGCCTCGCGAGCCACCTCTTTCATCGATTTTCCCTCCGCCGCCGCCCGTTGCCGCAGCAACTGGTACTCCTCTTCACCGACCGCGGTTTGCACTAGTTTCATGGTCCATGTTACATGCAATATAGCGTATAAAGAAACGGGGCCGGCCGAACGATGTGGAGGTGCGACGGGCCCAAGGGGATTCGAACCCCTGATCTTGCGGTTAAGAGCCGCCTGCTCTACCGGGCTGAGCTATGGGCCCATCTCGTCGGGCTCGCCCGATTTCGGGCAGCCCACTTAAGGGCTCGCTCCTCCGCGCGGCGCGGTGCTTTAGCGGCCGAGGGGCCGCGTCACAACCTCGATGCCGGTCACGCGGAGACGCTCCCGTACGAGCCGCGGCGGATAGTACGCCACGAGGATGACGAGCGCCGGGACGATGCCGAGCACGGCGCCCAGCGTGACCGCCCCGAGTCCCCCGCCCAATCGCGTGGCCACGCCGACCGATCCGACTCCGAAGAAGGCGACGAGACCCCAACTCACCAGCGCGATGCGGTACCGCGCGGTTCGGTCCTGGGTCCGGAAGAACAGGGTGAAGTAGAGGAACGCGCCGAGGAACTCGGGCACGATCAGTATCAGCACGAGGAGCCCGAGGATGGGGCCACCCACCGGCGTCGCGTAACGGACTCCCACCGCGCCCAACGTCACGGTCACGGCATCCGGCCCGCTCGCGGTGATGAAGTACACGAGCAGGACGTAGAGCAACGCATACAACGCCGTGAGAGGGGCCAGGAAGGACCGGCCGGTATACAGGTGCACGAGGTAGCCCACGAGCCCCCAGAGGACCGCGCAGAGTAGGAGTATCTCGACGTAATACAACGTGACGACGAGCGGGAGCGAGGGCGTCACGAACGCCGCCACCGCGCTCTCGATGCCTCCGATGAAGGTCACGAGGGCGAGGCCGAGCCAAAAGAGGCTGAACTGGAGGACCGGGAGCCGGCTCTCCGGCGAGACCGGCCGTTGGGAGAATCGCCAACCGAGGAAAAGGTAGATCCCCACGGCCACGAAATCTGCGAAGGCCACCACGAGCGACGCGTTGTTCATGGTAGTGGTCCCCTACACGAGCTCTTGGATTCGGCTGGCGATCAGCACTTGACCGGGATTGAACCGGCCCGCTGGGGTAGAGGGGATCCGACCGATCGTCCGTCCGTCCCGCACGACCACGCCGAAGCGGTCCTCGGTGCCGTGGACCACCTCGATCTCGATGGGAAAGGTGGAGCCGTCCCGGAACCGGCCCTCGAGCTCGATGGGACCCGCCCGAGAGGGCGGCTTTCGGATCGACGCGAGGGTCGCAAGGAAGCCGGCGCGGGCGCCGACGGCGATCAGTTCGGAAAACGGAACCCCGCGGAGAATGAGCTCCGACGCGCCGAACAGGCGGGCGGCCGCGGGGTTGGCATGCACGATGTACCCCTGGGTGTCCAGCACGAAACGCCCGTCCCTCGCCTGATCGAACATATCGCGGTACACCGCGGGATCGTCGCCGGCGGGTCGTCGAACGAATGGGATCGCGAGGACGGTGCTCGCGAGGCCGTACTCGAACAGCCGCCGCATCAGCCCCCCGGGCGGCCCGCGTCGGTTCGGTTTGACCGGTTGCACAGCCCTGTCACCGCCGGGTCCACGCTAGACGATGCGCAACAGGTCGTACGGTATCGTATCGGTACCCTCGGTGAGCACAAGGCCCGACGTCCAAGGCTTCGAACCGTAGACGAACACCCGCCCCTGGCGCCCGCGGAGGTGGATCTGGATCGCCGCAAGGGACCGGAGAGATTCGAACAGCGGCACGCCCGCCCGCCCGACAACGACGAGATGCATCGGCGCCGAGCTGAGACCCGCCTGGACCATCGCGGGAAAGTTGTCGATGACCTCGGGGGTCATGGGGTTCCCGAGGGCCGCGGCCATCGAGAGGAATCCGGCGACGTACGCGACGCTCAGGACCGTCCCGCCCGTGGTGCTCGCCGCGCCCAGGAACTGTGCGACCGAAGTTTCCTGCGTCATCCCGGTGCTCGCGGCGGTGTTCGGCGGGGGCACGAGACCCCCCAGGGGGACCACCATCTTGCCAAATTCGGGGGAGAGTTGCTTCGCGGCGGTCTGCAGCTGTCCGGTCACGTCGGCCACGCGGAAACCCTGTTCGAGCTTTGCGCGGGAGGCACCCGGATGCATGGAGTCCCAGATCTCCTTCGCGGACAGCGATGGCGATGGGATGAGCAGGGTACGGCCGCCGAGGCTGACGAGGGAAGCGATCATCGGCGACAGGAGGAGTTGAAGGACCTGCTCCTGGATGTCCCCCTCGGCCTCGATCAGGGTCGTCTTGCCGATCGGCAGGCGCCCGAAATTTTCTGCGAACGCGCCGGACCCGGGCCAGATGTGTGCCGGCATGCCGTCGGGTTCGTGCTCGAACGGCCCGCGGCGCATCTGCGTGTAGGCTTTGATGGGCTCGATGCACTGGAACCGGGCCGCCTCGACGGTGTACGGATAGTACGCATTGGCGATCCGGATGCCCCGAAGCTTCGGCAGGTGCAGCCAGCGCTCGAGGCGGTCGTTGACCATCTCGCGCTGCGTCACGACCACCCCGTTGACCAGATAGTCGAGCTGGCTCTCCTCCCGGCGCTCGAGGACGATGACCACGTGCGCGCGGCCGCGCCCGAGGTGCCGCAGCAGCATGCGCTCCACCTCGCCGCGGTCCGGGAGCTCGGGCTTGTTGGCGCCGATGCCACCCCTGTACTGTTCCACGAGGGCGTCCCAGGAATCGATAATGACGATCGAGGGCGAATCAGGGGGCAGTTGGCTCCACGCCTCCTGGATCGGGGAGGGAAGCCAGAGGAACTCGGTGAGCTCGCGGCTTTTGGCGCCGGTCTCCTCGACCCAGCGTCGGGACTCGGCGATGGTCCGGCCTACCTCCCCGACGGTGGCGTCGAGGTTGCTAGTGTCCACGATCAGGATGCGCGAGCTACCGTTCTCCCCGAGCCAGGGAAATCCCCGATGGAGCTCCGCTTGAGAGACCCGACTTGTGATGAGGACCCGGTGACCGGTCGAGGCCTCGAGGAGCGCCAGGCACAGGGTCGTCTTCCCCGATCCGGGAGGACCCCGAACGAGGAGGGACTGCGGTCCCGGTAGGGAGAGGAATTCTCGCAGTTCCTCGGGCAGTCGCCCAGCAAGACTCACTGTAACCCCTGGCGGGCCGCGGAGCGCGGCTCCTGCAGAAGTATACTGCTCGCCTCGGGGTAAGAAGCTAACGATGCTAGGGCACCCCGCCAAAGACTGCCGCCGGGCGCCCGTTCCCTGCGGGAACCTTCATGAAGATTTCCATATCGCCGGTCCCCAAACGGCTCTTGGTGAACCGGTGTGGATGTCGGCCGAGTTCGTCCGGGGCCCCCCCCGAAGCCGCTCTTCGGTAGTCCCGCAGGGGCTCGCCCCACCGGGGTCAGGGTGGGGTTCCTGTCCCCGGGCCGCGAGCCTATGGTCCTCCGAGTCGTTCGAGGGCCGCCCCGACCATCCACGGCAAGAGTACCGTGATGTCCCCCTCCACGGTCACGTGGTGGGCCGTCGGCTTGACCTTGCCCCAGGAGATTGCCTCGCGGGTCCGCGCGCCGGAGAGGCTCCCATCCCACTCGACCGCCGACGTGATGTAGAGCGCCGCGTCGAGTCCGTCGCGGAACTGGTTCCACCAGATCGTGTGGTGTTTCGAGATGCCTCCTCCAAGGAGGATCGCCCCGCTCCGCTTCGCCTCGAAGACGAGGTCCGCGAGGCGTTGCTCGTCGGGAAGCAGGTCGAGCTGGAACTCCTTGTGCATCTGCCAGAACAGCCAGAGCTGCGATCCGACGGCGCCGTCGGTGATTCCCGGGACGAGGACCGGTACGTTCCGTTCGAAGGCGGCCCGCGCGAGGCTCCCACGTCCGGCCCGAGCCCCGAGCGCCTCGCCGATCTTCCAGACGAGCTCGGCGGTCGAGAGCCGGCGCATTCCGTCCTTCCACAGGCGGTTCAGCAGACGTTGCATGAATCGTTCCACGATGCCTCCGTAGACCTTCTCCTCGATCACGAGGTTCCCGAGTCGGTAGAGGCCCTTCTTCCGGAGAACCGCGTCGTCGAGCAGCCAGTCGCCGTGCAGGTACGGTCCGTAGGAGCGCGCGATATCGTGGTCGAGGGTTCCGCACGTCGTCACGACCGCATCGACGTGGCCCCCCGCGACGAGTTCGTGAAGAACCCCTCGGGTGCCCGTCGCCACGATGTCCGCCGGGAACGACAGGAAGGTCGTCATCTCCCGGTCCCCGAGCATCTCGACCAGGATGTCGACCCCCTGGGCGAAGCCCTTCGCCGTGAAGCCGCCCGCCGAATCGAGCCGGCGTGCCAGCGTATCGAGCGAGGGCCGGTCGTTGATCCGGATGTCCTCCACGCGTCGACGGGGCATGCGAACGTTCCTCTCCACTAGAAGGTCAGGGTGAACCCTAGCCCGAGCTGGTGAAAGAGCACCAGGTATGCCACAATATAGCCGGCGATCGCGCCGCCGTCGAGGAAGGGGAGGCCGGCCTGCGGGTTCCCCGACCCTGCCCGTCGAATGAGAAACGCGTAGCCGACCAGCGAGCCGGCGATCGCGGCGAGGGCCGTCCAGAGGTTCGCGCCAAGGCCGAGTACGACCGGGTGGCTCGGGAGCCAGATGAAGGCCGAGGCCACGAGCGCTCCCGGGATCACGATGTCACCGAGGCCCATGAACATCGCCTCGCGCTCCTCTACGGGGCGTTCCCGCTGGACGTTGAGCGAGGGGGCCTGCGTGTAGTCGTAGCCCGCCGCGCTGGGCATGACCATCAGGATCGGTAGCCGCATTTCGGTCACGACGTCGGCGAGGCTGACCATGTGCTTCGTCCGGTAGACGGCGATGTAGTCGTAGACCGCCAGCGCGATGAGGAGGATGAACACCGGGAGAATGCTGAAGGATATCCCGAGCAAGGCGATGAGCGCCCCAGCGGCCAGGAATCCGGCGGCGTCGACTACGTACCACTGGGGTTCCATCCAGAGCGCGAGCAGGATCGTCACGGCGATCGCGGCGGCCAGCGTGGCCGCGGGGTCGAAGAGCAACCCCGCCTCGGCCGGGGGAATGAAGTGGGTGGCCGGGAGGATCAGTTCCAGCGTGTAGTAGAGCGTCAGGTTGAGCGACGCGGCGATGGCGACCAGGAGCACAACCCGGAGGGTCGCGATACCCCCCTTCCGGCGCGTGAACCAGAGGATGAGGAGCGGCGCGACGATGATGGCGATGATGATGAAGAGGGGAGCGGCGGGGCTGTTTGGGTTCGAGTTGGTAGCCAGTCCGGCCGACTTGAAGGGTGACGCGAGGGCCAGGGCCACGAGCTGGGCGCCCACGTAGAGGGCCAGGAGTCCCAGCGAGCGAAGGCTCCGCATGCCCGTCGACTAGGGCTGGACGATCGCGTAGGCGTTGTTTCCGAGCACCTTGGTGATCTTCGCGTTGACCGTCGCGCCCCGGGTCGTCGCGCCCGTGACGAAGACCACGAAGCCCTCCTTTCGGGCGACGCCGTCGCCGCGTCGACCGATGTCCTCAATCGTGAGCCGGTAGATCTCTCCGGCCACGACCGGCGCTTTCGGCTTGGCCACTTCCACGACCCGCCGGACCGTCACGGGTCGCTGCGCGCCGCAGGCCTCGCAGACGAGGAGCGTGAATTTGCCCTCCTTGCTCAGGTGGGTGTCGGGTCGCTTGCACTCGGAGCAGATCACGTACTTGTCGGTGTACTCCCGGATACGCTGCGCGATGCCGTCCTTAGGGACCCGGGACTTGAGAACGCCGCGCGGAAGGTCGAGCACGCCGGGACACCCGAACTCGCGGGCCAGGTAGCCGATCAGATGGGACGGCTCGCGGCGCAGTGCGTTCGCGATCTCCTGGAGGTTCCGAATGACCGTGTTCTTTCCATCGGTCGTCACCTCCGGCTCGGGCACTTGAAACCGGTCCGCGCTCGTCCGGACCTCCGGTAGCTGGGCGCGCGCCCGGTCGAGGAGTTTCTGGTAGGCTTCCATTCCGACGAATGCAGGTCGAGGACCGCTCAAAAGGCTATCCGGTCCCCGGAGGGCCTCCCGAGGGGCCGGGGCTCTCCTCGAGGAGCGGTGCGATCACCCGGCGCAGGTCCTTCTCATTCACGACGTGCGTGGCCCGGCGTCGGACGTGCTCGTCTTCCGGCAGGAACGCCACGCCGATCCGGGATCGCTCGAACATGGCCACGTCGATCTCGGAGTTTCCGACGGCGGCGCACTCATCGGCCCGGAGATCGAACTCCCGCTGGAGGGCCAACACGACGTCGCCTTTGCGCTTGATCGGCACCCGAACGATGCCCTCGTCGGTCAGCCGTCCCTTTCCGTCAAGAACAAAGCCGTTGGCGAGCACCCGGTCGATGCCGAGCTCCCGACCGATGCGCTGGGCGATCACGTCGAGGCCCCCGCTCACGATCGCGGTTCGTATCCCACGGGAGCGCAGCGCGTCGAACAGCTCGTGCGCCCCCGGCATCAGCGGCACGGGGGCCAGGATCGAGGCGAGGTCATTCTCCGTGATCTCCGGCCGATGGCCTCGCCAGAGCGCAAGGTCCCGGCGCATGAACTCCCGATCGTCGATGCGGTCGGCGAGAAACAACTGGAGCGCCGCGGTGTTCTCGTCGCCGAAGAAGCGGTGGACCTCGGCCCACGAGCTCGACACGTCGAGCAGCGTACCGTCCATGTCGAAGGCGACGAACTTAACCGACATGGCTCTGCGCGATCTTGTCGGCCCGCGCCAGCACCGCCGCCGTCGGCCGAGCCTCCCACGCCATCAGCGTCTCGTCCAACTGCTCCGGTTGGCTCGCGCCAACGACCGGCGCGACGCCCCGATCCGACAGCCAATGGAGCGCCAGCGACGCCATCGGCACCCCGGCCTCTTTTGCGAGTTCACCGAGCTGTCGCGCCATCGCCTGCACCTCCGGGAGTCGCTCGCGGAGCCCGGTGCTCCGGGCCGGCCCGACGGGTATGGCCCCCGACATGTACCGCCCGGCGAGCAGGCCCCGGGCGAGGGGGGTGTACGCCTCGACAATAATCCCCTCCTTCCGGCAGTACGGGAGCACCTCGTCGCCGTCGGCGCGTTCGAACATGTTGTACAGCACCTGGTTCACGACCACGTCGGTCTTCCGGAGGGCGGCGCGGGCCTCCACCATTTGCGGAACGGAAAAGTTGCTCACCCCGATGGCGCCGATCTTTTCCTCTGCCCAGAGCTCTTCCAGCGCCCGCATCGTATCGGCGATCGGTACCCGCGGATCCGGGGAGTGGACCAGGTACAGGTCCAGCTTGGAGCGGCCCAGGCGTTGGAGACTGCCCATCAGCGCCGGACGGACCTGGGCGGGTCGAAGGTGTTCCCAGGAGAGCTTCGTGACGACCAGGGCCTCGGCGGCCGCCGGGCCGGCGCGATAGAACACGTCGCCCAGGATGCGCTCCGAACGTCCGGCCCCGTACACCTCGGCCGTGTCGAACCACCGGATTCCTCGCTCGAGCGCGTGGCCGATCGTCGCTTTGGTTCGGGCCTCATCCTCGGGTTTCCAGCGGCCGAGCGCCCAGAGTCCCAGGCCCAGAGGGGGGTGGGTTCGACCGGTCTTGCCCAGGGGGAACCCGGGTCCCAGCCCGACGACGGTCGCGGGAGCGTCGGACTCCCGATGGGCAGGCCCGGCGCTTCGCGCGCGGGGGTGGGGTGGCTTTTTTTTCGTCATCCAGCTCCGGCCGGGGTGTCCGCGGCGAGATGCTCCTCGATCCGTCGGACCCGTTCGGTCAGGTCACGGGCCTTCTCTTCTGCCGCTTTGAGGACTTCGGGGGGGTCCCGGTCGCGGAAGCCCGAGTCGGTGAGACGTTGCTCCGTCTTGGTGAGCAGACCCGCCAACTTGTCTCGCTCGCGTTCGAGCGCGACGCGTTCGGCTTGGGAGCGCTCCGACGGCAGGGCGAGGAAGAACTCTCCGTGGGCCGTGACGCTGGGTGCGCTGCCGGCGGGCGGTGGCGCGTCCATATCTAGGAAATCGAGGGCCCCGACCCGTGCTTGGAGCAGCACGAGCGCCCGCTCGTCGCGGAGGACCTGGGCGGTTTCCTCCCCCGAAGGGCGGACCCACGCCGGCGGGAGGGACGCGGGAGGAAGGCGGTTCGCCGCCCGGAGGCTGCGCAGCGTGCGGATCGCGTCGTAGATTACCTCCATCGCGACGAGCGCCTCCGGGTCGTCCGGCGCTTCGTCAGCGTGGGGCCAGGGCGCGAGCGCCAACAAGTCGCCCCGGTGCGGGATCGCGTGCCAGAGCTCCTCTGTGACGTGCGGCACGAGCGGGTGGAGTAGGCGCAGGGTGCGCTCGAGGGTGAAGAGAAGGACGGCCCGGGTCTCGTGGCGAAGGGGTTCTCCGCGGCGGCCGGAGAGCGCCTCTTTGCTCACCTCGACGTACCGGTCCGCGAGGTCGTACCAGATGAACGAGTGCAGGAGTCCGGCGGCCCGCGTGATCTCGAAGCCCGCGAGCGCCTGGTCGAACTCGTCGACGGTCCGCCGCCAGCGCGCGAGGATCCACCGGTTCTCGAGCGGAGAGTCCGCCGTTAGCACGGGAGCCCGTTCCGGCGCGTCGGTATCGTCGGAAAGGTGCGCCTGCGCGAAGCGCACGAGGTTCCACACCTTGGTCAAGAAGTTCCGGGCGTTGTCGAGCGTGCCGGGGCCGAAGACCCCGTCCTGGTCGACCGGGTTCGGGAACACCACGGCGAACCGGAGCGCATCCGCCCCCCGCTCGCGGATCAGGTCGAGGGGGTCGGGCGAGTTGCCGAGATGCTTCGAGAGCTTCCGCCCCTGGTCGTCGCGCAGGATGCCGTGGAAGAAGACCGCGCCGAACGGCGGGCGGCCGAGAAAGTAGGACGACGCCATCATCATCCGGGCCACCCAGAAGAACATGATGTCCCGACCGGTTTCGAGGAGGTTCGTTGGGAAGTAATGGGCCAGATCCGGCGCGTCCTCGGGCCAGCCCAAGGTGGCGAACGGCCAGAGCCACGACGAGAACCAGGTGTCGAGCACGTCGGGGTCCGCGCGCAGCGGTGCGTGCCCGCACGCGGGACACGCCGCCGGCGGCTCTTCGGCCGCGGTCTCGTGGAGGCAGGCGGAGCAGTAGTACACGGGGATCGGGTGTCCCCACGCGACTTGTCGCGAGATGCACCAGTCCTGGATCTTCTCCATCCACCGGTAGAATGTGAGTTCCCAACGGGCCGGGTACAGCCGGATCTCGCCGGAGCGAACCGCCTCAACGGCGGCGGGGGCCAAGGGTGCCATCCGAACGAACCACTGCGTGGACAGCCGGGGCTCGATCACCGCGTTCGAGCGCTCGGAGCGTCCCACCGCATGGACGTAGGGCGTCTCCCGGTCGACGAACCCACCAGTCCGGAGCGCTTCCGTGACCCACTTTCGCGCGGCCTCCCGGTCCTGACCACGAAACGGCTCCGGTACCCAGTCGGAGGCGAGTCGCCCGTCGGCGTCGATGACATCCGGCGGCATCGGAAGGCCGGGATGCCGTTGGAATATCTCGTAATCCAGAAGGGCGTGTCGCGGGGTGATCTTGAGCGCCCCGTTCCCAAAGGTCGGGTCGACGCCCGGGTCCGTGAGGATCGGTGCCTCCCGGTCCACGAGTGGTACCCGGACCTTCCGGCCCACCGCCGCGGCGTGCCGCGCATCGTCCGGGTGCACCGCGACGGCCACGTCGCCGAAGATCGTTTCCGGCCGCACCGTGGCGACGACGATGCCGCCCGGTGAGCCATCGGCCCACGGGTACCGCAGGTAGAGCAGCGTCGTCGGCTCTTCGGCGTGCTCGACCTCGAGGTCGGAGACGGCCGTCCGGAGGACGGGGTCCCAGTTCACGAACCGCTCCCCCCGATAGACCAGGCCTGCCTGATGGAGGGTAACGAATGCCCGTCGGGTGGCGCGCTCGTAGGCCGGGTCCATCGTGTACCGGTACCGGCTCCAATCAAGGGAGAAGCCACCGGCCCGCAGCGCGGCGAGGATGCGTCGTTCGTGTTCCCGCTTCCAGTCCTCGACCTGCGCGATGACCTGGTCGCGCGTCATCTCCTCGAGTCGGATGCCCTGCTTGGCGAGGTGGCTCCGCACGGCGGTCTGGGTCGCGAGGCCGGCGTGATCGATCCCCGGGAGCCAGAGCGTGGGGGCTCCGGTCATCCGTGACCGTCGGATGAGAAGGTCCGTGACGGTGTTGCCGAGGAAGTGGCCCAGGTGCAGGTCCCCGGTCACGTTCGGCGGGGGCAGAACCACCGTGAACGGCGTGCCGTGAGGCCGGTCCGGCGCGCGGCCCAACTCGGCGCGGTCCCACGCCTCTTGCCAACGGTGCTCGATCGCCCCGGGTTCGAAGCGGGGCGGAAGGGAAGCGGGGGTCAGCCGCGTCCCCTCCCGGGGAGACCGAGGGCGAACAGCGAGAAGATCGCCAGTTCGGCCAGCGCGACGCCCCCCATCGCGAGAAACGACTGGATTGGAGAGACGCCCACGAACTGGAGAATGGCGAAGAGGGTGATCGGTAGGCCGGCAATCGCGATCCCGGGAAGGACCACGCTTGTCGCCCACCACGCTCCCGAGGACATGAGGGAGACCGGGACGCCGGCGGCCTGCGCGCGGCGGAACAGGAGAGTGATCTCGAGGAAGGCGGCGGCGACGAGCCCCGGCAGCTCGGCGATGACGAATGCGAAGAACAGCCAGAGGTCGAGGAGGCGCAGGACCGTCAAACTGACGACGATGGCCGAGGCGACAACGTAGATCAGCACGATCAGCGAGGATTTTCCGAACAGCATGGACCGGTTCGTGAGCGGGAGCGTCCGGGTGTAGGAGTAGCCCATCACCTCCGTCGCGAAGAAGGCCGGGCCGAAGAAGGTAGCGAGGATCGCCGTCGTCGAGACCGCCGCCGCGGCGAGGTCGAAGACGCTCTTCGGCGCGGGCGCGCCGATGTACGACGAGAGTCCGATGACCACGGCGTCAATGAGCGGCAGCAAGATGACGAACGCGTAGCCGGGAGTTCGGGAGGCGGTCCGGAGGTCCTTGAGGAGGATCGCCGCCGGAGCTCCGACTGGCCGGAGTTGGGCGCCCTTCCGTTCGTCGGTGAGCTGCACGTCGGGGCTGAGCCGGCTCAACGCCCGGGGCGCGGTGCGCATCCACCACGCGACGCCCAGGGTGAGCGCCGTGTAGCCGAGCGCGGCGAGGCCGATTGTCCACGGGTCTCCGCCGGGCAGCAACGTGATCGAGCTCGACCCGCCGAGCCCGAAGACGGGGAGCAGGCCGAAGGGGAACGGGAACAGCAAGAGAAGGCCCCCGAGGCCGCTCGGAGACGTCCGGCCGAGGTAGGCAAGTCCGTACATGATTTGGAAGCCGAACGAGACGAATCCGTAGATTCCGAAGGCGGGCACGGCCCAGAGGAGGAGGTAGAACCACCGCAGGATCGACGCGCGCAAGCCTCCCCGGGAGCCTTGGACGTGCTGTACGAAGAACCGGCCGGTGCGGAGCGAAAGACCCATCGCCAGAATGATCACGACGACCACCCCCGGAACGACGAGCAGGCCGACGAGGACCGAATGCAGGGCGATGCCCAGTGCGATGGGCGTGAGCACCAGCGCCGTCACGGCGGGAGCGTCGAAGAGGCGGAGCATGAGGAGAAGGGCCACGCGGTCGAGCTTTTTGTCGGGTATCGGCAGGGTTTCCATGACCGGAAGAATCTGGGAACCGAGGAAGGTCGGGAGACTCTGGAGCCCGACCATCCACAGGAACGATAGCTCCAGGAGCAGGAGTCCCGCGATGACGGTGCCGGTGTAGAGCGGCAGCGGCACGGCCCCCGGCCCGACGAGGAAGAACCGCTCCACGATGTTCGTCAGCGTCAGCATCGAGCCGCCGACCAGTAGAACGATCAGAAGGCTCACGAGGAACTTGCTCTGCGCGACTCGGCGCCGGGCGGTGTCGGCCAGTTCCCCGGGCTCCCGGGGCGCCTCGGCGGCGAGGACGTTCCCTTGGCGAAGCGCGTAGACGGCTTGGAAGCTCAACTCGAGGTAGGCGATCTCGGACAGTCGGACCGAGCTCGGTGGAGCGGCGCGCGCGGGAGGGGAGTCAAGCGCCTCCAAGGGCCCGGACGGCCGCGTACACTCCCTCCTCTTCCCGCGTAAGCCGCAGGAAGATCTCCTCGAGGGTCGCGTCGCCCTGGGCGGTCTGGGTGCGGAGGTTGTCCATGGTGCCCTCTCCGACGAGGCGCCCGCGGTCCAGGATGCCTACCCGGTTGCAGAGACGTTCGGCGACTTCCATGGTATGGGTGGAGAAGAGGACGCCGCGGGGGGCTTGGGAAACATACTGCGTGAGCAGCTCTCGCACGAGTCGGACGGACCGCGGGTCGAGGCTATTGAGCGGTTCGTCCAGGACGAGGAGCGACGGCTGGTGGAGGAATGCGCTGATCAGCAGGATCTTCTGTCGCGTCCCATTCGAGAGCGTGGCCAACGGCTGGTCGAACTCCCGTTCGATCTGAAAGGCCGTTACGTAGCTCCGGGCGCGTTCGGACACTTGCGCCGAGTCCAAACCACGGACGCTCGCCACGAACTCGAGGAACTCTCGCGGCGTCAGTGCATCGTACAGGAGAGCCGTTTCGGGAACGTATCCCACGATCTGCTTGGTTAGGACAGGTTCCTTGACCGGATCGTGACCCAATACCGAGATGGAGCCATCGGCCGGCGTCAGGAGCCCGACCACGGCCTTGAGCGTGCTGGACTTTCCGGCGCCATTGGATCCCAGCAGGCCGTAGATCTCGTGCGGTTGGACCCGGATCGACAGGTGATCGACCGCGGTGAGTTGGCCATACCGGACCGTGAGGCTGCGGAGCGCGAGCGGCAACTCTTCCATGGGCGCTCCACTCAGCAGACGATTTCCCCCCGTAGTAAATGCGAGCGCACCCTATAAAGTCCGAATCGCCTGTTCCGGCCCGACTCATGGACTTTTCCACCTGGACGAACATCGCCTTCGCGGGCGTCGCCGTCTTCGGTGCCTTCCTGTTTGTCCTATCCCTCCTGGCCCTGCGTAGAGCTCCCTCCCCGAGGATGGGGCTGGTCGCCGCAGGGTTTCTGGTGATCACCCTGCAGGGCGTGGTGATCGGGGCGTTGTTGTTCCTCGGCGGGGCGTCGGTGGACTTCCTGTTGTTCCTCTCCGCCATCTTCGAGGCGATCCTGCTGATCGTCCTGTTCCTGGCGACGCTCGTCCGCTGAGGGGACGGATGGGGGACCCCACCGAACGGTCCGGTACCTGGGCCGAGGCGCTGCTGACCTTCATTCAGCGGTACCCGGGCGTCCATCTCCGGGAGATCCGGCGCCGATTGGGCATCCCGATCGGTACGCTGGACTACCACCTGTACCGTCTCGGAAAACGAGGCCTCGTGTCGGTGCGGATGCAGGGGGGCTACAAGGTCTGCTTTCCCGAGACCCTTGTGGGGGAAGGGCCGCCGATCCCGGAACCCGACAAGGTGCTCATCGCGCTCCTGCGGCAACCGGTACCTCGGGCGGTTCTTCTGCACCTGTACCTAGAGGGCACGTCGGCCCCCCAGGCGCTCGGAGCGGCGGTGGGCGCCTCCGGACCGAACCTTTCCTACTTCCTGAAGCGGCTCGAGGGCCTGGGCGTCGTGGAACGCGAAGGGGCGCCGGGGCAGCGGCAGGTGCGCCTGAAGGACGCCAAACGGATCCACGAGATCTTGCTCCGGTACCCTCCCCTTCCCGAGACGCCCGTCGATCGGTTCGTGCGGTTCTGGTCGGAGCTTCACCCATGACGGGGGTTCAACGGCTGTTCGGAAACCCTTATGGACCGACCCACCGCCATGTTGCCTCCGTGGGGGACCCCGGCCGGTACCGCCGGCGGGGGCGGGAATTTCTATCATGAAGCCTCGAACGCGGTGGCTCTTGCTCGCGGCGGTGCTCGTCGCCGCCTCGACCCTGGTCCCGGCCGCCGCCGGCCAGCTGTCCGGAGCGGCCGTTTCGAAGTCTTCCCACCTCACCGTCGACTCGGACTACGCCAACCTCAACGCGCCGCCGACCGGTCAGATCGTGTTCGGCTCCGCGTTGCCCGACGCGGAGATCCTTCCGACCTCCAACGTATCGCTCGGCGCTTCGCTCGGCCTCGATCACTTGCTCGAGATTGCGCCCAATGCGTCGGATCCGGAGCACCCATCCGTCGTCGCCGAAGCCGCACCGGAAACCCTCTCTCGCTTCAACGGCACGCCCTTCCTCGGGAAGCCGAGCTACCTCGACCTCGTCGCTGCGCTCCCCGTCTATCCGGCGAACTCGCCGCTTTGGACGAACGGGACGACCGTGCTCCCGACCACGGACGTCTCCAAGCCGGCGATCTTGGAGGTCAACTACTCGGTGGCGAGCGGCTCCGACGGGAGCCCGGGGGTCCTGATCTCCTGGACCGTCTCGGGCTGGCCGTGGGTCAATCCTTCGAGCGATGAGCTCGCGTTGGAGTACGTCGTGCAGGTCGCGTCGGATTCGGGGTTCGAGACCTGTTCCGGCGCTCCGAGCACCGATGCGCCGGACGCGACGTGCTCCACGGAGCATCTCGCGCCCGGAGAAGCGGTGTGGAGCTCCTCCTTGACGGCACTCAAGGGGAACGGCCCGGCCGGGTCGGTGGCGTGGATCAGTTGGAGCTCGCAGGTCGGCGGCTCCGATGCCGAGCACGCGTCCGTCAGCGCGGGCGCGTACTTCGAGCACCCCGGAACCGGAGCCTTGGTAATTGCCGCCGCTGCCGAAGGCGCCTCGTCGGTGACGGGTTCCACCCTCTTCCTTCTCTCCCGCGGAACGGTGAGTAGCCTCATCGCGCCGCTCGTCGGCGACCTGCCGGTGTACGGTGGCGCGGTGGCGATCTTCGCCGCGGCCGCGGGGATCGGAGTATTTCTCTCCCGGCGGCGGGACCGCTCGATCGCCCGCGAACTCGCGGAATAGTTCGCGCGGTTACGGCCGCGACCGGACCGGTGGGAAGAGGATCGTCTCCTTGATCGTAGCGATCCCGCTGAGGGCCATGAAGGCCCGATCGACTCCGAACCCGACGCCCGAGGCCGGGGGCATACCGTACTGGAGCGCCTCGACGAAGTCGCGGTCCATCGCGTAGTGCTCCGTCCCCTTCGCCGCGAGTTGCTCTCCGAACCGCCGGGCCTGGTCGTCGGGGTCGTTCAGTTCCGAGTACGCGTTGGCGAGCTCGACCCCGCGGCAGTAGAGCTCGAATCGCTCGACGCGGCCGGGCTTCGAGCGGTGTCGCTTGGCCAGCGGGGTGCTCACGATCGGGTGGTCGACGACGAACGTCGGGCGCGTAAGGTGAGGTTCTACGTAGTGCTCGAACAGTTTGTCCAAGAACTTCCCCGGGGGAGAGGCGTCCGGGACCGTGGCGCCGGCCGCGCGGGCGAGGTCCCGGAGTTCCTCCGGGCTCCGGTCCAGGATCCCGGGAAGGCCGGAGCGTTCCTCCAGCGCGTCCACGAAATCGACGACGGCGAACGGCGGCTGGAACACCGCCGGTGCCTCGACGGCGGTCGGGACCTCGGGCAACAGTTCGGCGATCCGTCGCGCGAGACGGAGGTACATCGCCTCCATCAGTCGCTGCATGTCCGTGTAATCGGTGTAGGCCCAGTAGGCCTCGAGCATCGAAAACTCCGGCAGATGCGTCCCATCGAGGTCCTCGTTCCGAAAGTTCCGGCCGAGCTCGTACACGCGTTCCAGACCCCCGACGAGGAGGCGCTTGAGCGGGAGCTCGAGGGAGATCCGGAGCTGGAGGTCCTCGTCGAGGTAGCTCGAGTGCGTCACGAACGGGTCCGCGGCGGCCCCCCCCGCGACGGCGCCGAGAATCGGCGTCTCGACCTCGAGGAAATCGTGCTCATCGAAGAAGTGCCGGATCTCCCGGACGAACAGGGAGCGCGCCCGGAAACGGGTCCGCGTCTCCGGAGAAGAGAGCAGCTCCAGATACCGCCGGCGCAGCCGTTGCTCGGCGTCCTTGAGGCCGTGAAACTTCTCCGGTGGCGGGGCGATCGCCTTGGCGAGCAGCGTGAGCTGCCGTACGAGGAGGGACGGCTCGCCGCGTCGGGTCACCATGGGAGAACCCTCGGCGCCGACGAGGTCGCCCGGGTCGAGGTCGGCGAGCCACTCGGAATACGCCGGCTCCCCGAGTTCATCGACGCGGAGGAAGAGCTGCAGCGCGCCGGCCTGATCCTCCACGTCGAGGAACGCGGAGCGTCCGTGCTGACGGATGGTCCTCAACCGGCCCGCGATCCGGGCGTCCGGGCCAGAGGCCGTGGCGCCGGGGGTAAGCGGCCGACAACGGTCCACGACCGCGCTCGTGGGCACTCGGTCGGGGAAGCTCCACGGATACGGTTCGATGCTGCGGGTCCGGAGCCGTTCGACCTTCTGCCGGCGTTCCTGGACCAGGTGGGATTCCTCCGGGGCGCTCATCGAACGGGCGGCTCGCCGGGGACGGTGGCTGCGGGAGGAAAAAGCTTCGCGTTAGGAGGAGGCGGCTTCCAGCGGAAGGAACTCGTTCCCAGAACTGCGGACGAGGACTAGTTGCTCCGGGGTGGCGGCCGCGCCGCCTCCGGTTTTCGCCGGGTCGTGAAGCAGGAGGAAGGTGCCGAAGAAGAATTCGGAGGTCGCGTCCCCGCCACCGATCCCGTAGCTGACGTAGTCGGAGAAGTAGACATGCACATGGCCGGAGCGGTGCTGGCGGAGGGACTTGAGGAACGGCTGAAAGGTCTCGGGTCCTTTTCGCGCGAGCTCTTCGATGAGGTCGCGTAAGATCGGCCGCTGAGAGAGACCGCCGAGTCCGTCGTAGGTAACGTACAATGCGGGTCGGGGCTCGAGCGTGACAACCCCGGCGCGGAGGACGCCCTCGACCTGCTTGGTACGCATGGCCCGCGCCGAGACCCGGTTCCCGTTAAGAGGTCTTCGGGACGAAGCGTCTTCTCGATAGCTGGGAAGGGGGCGGGATCGCTCCCGCCCCTACTCGAACGTGTTGAGCTCAGTGGCCGTGGCCCATGCCACCCATGCCGCCCATACCACCCATACCGCCCATGCCGCCGGGTGGACCCCCGCCACCGCCGCCCTTCTTGGAGGCGATGATGTCGTCGATGCGCAGGATCATTGTGGCGACCTCGACGGCCGAGCTGAGGGCTTGGCGCTTCACGCGGGCCGGCTCCACGACCTTGAGCACGGTCATGTCCGTGGCCTTTCCATCGGCCATGTTGATACCGATGTTCTTGTTGGCCTGGGGTCCCTCGTGGGCACCGCGAAGCTCGATGAGCGAATTGATGGCGTCGTAGCCGCCGTTCTCGGCAAGGGCCCAGGGAATGACCTCCATGGCCTGCGCGAAGGCCTCGACGGCGAGCTGCTCCCGGCCCCCCACGGTCGGAGCGAACTTCCTGAGCTTGACGGCGAGGTCGACTTCCGTCGCACCGCCACCGGGACAGACCACTCCATCCTCGAGGGTGCTCGCAACGACCTTGAGCGCGTCCTGGATCGCCCGTTCGACTTCCTGGGTGACGTGCTCCGTGCCGCCCCGGATCAGGATCGTGACCGAGCGCGGGTTCTTGCAGCCGGTGACGAACGTCATGTGTTCGTCGCCGACCTTCCGCTGTTCGACCTGGGCGGCGAAGCCCAGGTCCGCCGCGGTCAGTTCGCGGACTCCGGTGACGATCTTGGCGCCCGTCGCACGGGCGAGCTTCTGAAGGTCGGATTCCTTGACCTGCTTCAATGCGTAGATGCCCGCTTTGGCCAGGTAGTGGAGCACGACGTCGTCAATCCCCTTCTGGGAGACGATGACGTTGGCGCCGGACGCCTTGACGGCGTCGACCATCGCTCGGAAGCTCTGGTCTTCCTGGTCGAGGAAGCTCTGCATCTGGCTCGGGGACTTGATGTTGATCTTCCCTTCGATCTCGGTCTTCTTGATCTCGAGGGAGGAGTTCAGGAGCGCGATCTTCGCGTCCTTGATCTCGAGGGGCATGCGCGGATGACCGCGCTCCTTGTCGAGGACGATGCCTTGGATGAGCTCGCTGTCCTCGATGGTGCCGCCGTGGCGCTTCTCGAGCTTGATGAGGTCGACATCCGCGATGTGCTTCCCACCCCGTTCCTCGGCGACCCGCCGGACGGCTTCGACGGCGATATCTCCGAGCTTCTCCCGGCCCCCGAAGGAACCCTTGGAACCGATGGCGGTGAGGGCCACCTGCTTCAGCATGGGCACGTCGTCGAACTTGACCGGGATACCAATCTCCTTCTCGATGAGACGCCGGGCCTCTTCGAGGGCTTGGTGATAGCCGCGCGCGATGACGGTGGGATGGACCTGTTGCTCGAGCAGACTCTCCGCCCGCTTGAGTAGCTCGCCAGCGAGCACGACAGCGGTGGTGGTGCCATCGCCGCATTGCTGGTCCTGGGTCTTCGCGACTTCGACCAGCATCTTCGCAGCCGGGTGCTCGACGTCGACTTCCTTGAGAATCGTGACGCCGTCGTTGGTGATCGTGACATCGCCCATCGAATCGACGAGCATCTTGTCCATTCCGCGGGGGCCCAGGGTAGACCGGACGGCATCCGCGATTGCGCGGGCAGCCTGAATGTTGTTCGCCGCCGCGCCCTTACCTTGCTCGCGTTCCGTGCCTTCCCTCAGAATCAGAACTGGCGTTCCTTGCATCATTGTCGCACCAGCGGCGACAAGTTACCGCTTCTATATAAGCGTAAGCCCGCGACGGGCTTTGTGAACGTATCACTCAGGCAGAGTCGAATCTTTCACAGCGGCCTCGATATTTTCACATGCAATCTCTGCGCCTCGGCCTGACTAGCTTACTTCGAATATTCTCCTGGGTTCGTCGACACCTTTCAAGATGTGCATTCCGCGGTCACGGAAGTCAATCCCGGATCCAGCGACCAGGTCTTTGAGAGTGCTCGTTACCAGAACGTTCGTGCCGTCGGATTTCCCAGCCACCCGCGAGGCGATGTGAACACTGATGCCGCCGAGATCTTCGCCCAACACCTCGCACTCCCCGGTGTGAAGTCCTATTCGGATCGATAGACCCAGCTCGCGAGCGGCCCGTTGGATGGCGCCGCCACACCGTATCCCCCGCGCCGGCCCATCGAAGGTGGCTAGGAAGCCGTCGCCCGTAGATTTCACCTCACGCCCTCCGAATCGAGTCAGCTCTCGCCGAATCAGCTGGTTATGGCGGGCGAGGAGCTGAGCCCACTTTCGATCCCCAAGGGCTTTGGCCTGTCTCGTCGACCCCACGATATCGGTGAACATGACCGTCGTCAGGACACGTTCCGCCACTCGGGGGGACCGAGTTCCCGTGAAGAATTCCTGGACTTCGTCCAGTATAGAGTCTGCATCTCCCACCCACCAGACGTGGTCGTCCCCCGGGAGCTCCACCCACTTCGCCCCGGGAATGTGTTGCGCGAGGAACCGACCGTTTCCAACGGGCACGTCGCGGTCGCCACTCCGATGGATCACCAGTGTGGGTACGTGGATGGATGGGAGCACCGCACGTATGTCGATATCTGAATTCATCCGGGCAAGAGTGACCGCCGCCGATGGGCTGACGCTGAGCCGACCATAGGCGGCGAACCAGCGCCGAAAGGCCTCGTCATTAGCGGCGGAGGGCGCGAGAGTGTCGAGCTCAACGGCGCCACCCCAGCCCGCCTCCAGTTGTCGGATCCACTTTTCGCGCTCGGACCGTGTCGGCGCCCATGGATAGTCCGAAGCCCTCAGGCGTTTTGCAAACGCCCCGTATAGGATGAGGGCGTGAACCCGCTCGGGATAGGTCGCGGCGAAGAGGGTGCTCATCGACCCCCCTTCACTCGTTCCGAAGATGGCCGCCCGCTTCATTCCGGCGGCCTTCATGACGGCGCGGAGATCGTCCATCCGCTCCTCCAATATCGGGAGCCCCGAGACCCGATCCGAGAGGCCCGTCCCCCTCTTATCGAACCAAACAACACGCGAGAACGATCCGAGCCGCTCCAGGAATCGGGCGAACATTGGTTCCTCCCAGGCGTACTCGATGTGGGAGACCCAGCCCGGCACGAAAATCAGATTCCGGGGGCCCCGACCAAAGACCTGGTAGGCGATATGGACCCCGCCGCTTCGGGCATACCTAGTCTCGGGAATCATTCGCCGCTGTGAGATTCGGCCGCGACCTTTAGCTCACCCAGGCCCGGGAGGGCGACCGTGCCCCTGGAACGGTGGGGTTCGGAACGAGCTCGATCCACGGGGATGGTCGATAGCCTATGGGTGCAATGCGAGGGTGGGGCATTCTTCGTCGAGCGAGTCAACGGATTTGTACGCCGAGGGCGTCCTAAGGGGCTGGTTCGGGCCTACCAGGGTGTCGAACTCGATTCTTTCACAGGAGGGCCAATACCTTCACAGGAGCGGGTACTTTCACAAAGCCCCTGCGACGGCCGTTCGTGTAAGGTCCTCCTTTCTGGAGGCGCTGCACCCGCGGCCCCCGTTCCGTGATCGGACTCGGCAATCGCGGCTGTCGGGACGATTATCGACCGCCAGAAGAGCGCTAGGCAGGTGCAACCCGGGGGTGGCAGTCTTTTGGAAAAAACCGACCCTTCCCGGGCCGGATCCGTAGCGTGAGGTCAGTTGGCCCGGACCCCATCGTGGACTTCGACATTCTCGGGTCGCGTGTCGAAGCCGAACCGAGCGAGTGCGCCCAGACTGTGGGCCAGCGTCTCTCCCTTGGGGCGGATGAGGACGAGGTCGAGGTGGGGGACTCGGATGTGGTTCGGCCAGACATGAATTTGTTTCATGTTCTATAGGAGGACTAGAAAGCATTTGAGCGTCGCCCACGGAGCGGAACCGAGGGGCCCGAATTCCATCGAATTCCGGATTCTCCTACCGCCCGGCGCCGCCCGGTCTCGATAGTTTTGACCCACCTCAGACGAACGGAGGTCCTCACATTCTGAGGAGGGCGAGTACCGACCGGGCCTCGATCATATGGCGGAACGCCCCGCGCCACCCCGGTCCATCTCGGTCGGTTGGGTTTGTAATCTCTTGCCGTGGCCCTCCGTCTCTCCGCGTTCCGTCGTAACCTGGCGTATCCTGGCGGCACCCGCCTTATCGGCGATCGTAGTCCTCTGGCACCTCGGCTCGGGGATTTCGCGGGAGCAGAACCGATTGTGGGAGCCTCTGCCTATGGGCGGGCGAAAGCGGCCCGGCTCTCATGAAATCCGCTTATACTACCCTCCCCCGTGGGTCTGCTTGCGGATGGTCGATTGGGACCGCGTCGAGGAGCTCCGGACCAAGGGGTGGGACTGGGACCGGATCGCCGAGGACCCCAAGGTGGCCTATCAGGCTCCCCGCGGGGTCACGGACACCGGTCGGGCCCTCCGGT
>JBARJD010000066.1:0-1888 GCA_049800095.1 Thermoplasmata archaeon
GCCCCAGGCCCGCGGCCCGCGCCGCGAGGAGCAGCCGCTCCGTCTGTTCGATGCTGAAGAACCCGGGTTCGCAGAAGGCATCGCAGAAGTCGGCGAGATGCTGGCGGGCGATGGCGGGCAGCGCCTCCGCGATGAGGGCCGAGACGTAGTCGTCGGCCCGTTCGCTGAACTCCGGGGGGATCGCATGCGCCCCGAGGAAAGTGGGTACCAGACGAAGGCCCGTACGACGCGCGAGAATCGGTACGAGCGAGAGCAGGCGCTGCTCGCCGGCGGGCGTGAGGGCGTACCCGCTCTTCACTTCGCAGCACGTCGTCCCGAGGGCCGCCATGCGTCGCAGCCGCGCTTCCGCCGACTGGAGCAGAACAGCCGTCGACGCGCGGCGGGTCGCCCGGACCGTCTGGAACAGACCGCCTCCCTGCTGAGCGATATCCACATACGACGCACCTCCGATCTTGAGGTCGATCTCGGCGGCCCGGTCGCCTGCGAAGAGAAGGTGCGTGTGGGGATCGACGAAGCCTGGTACGACCGTTCCTCCGCCCGCGCTCCAGCGGGCGCCTCCTTTGCGGAGGCGCACCTCGCGTCGGCACTGAGCCTCCGTGCCGACGAATACAAAGCGGCCTCCCTCGATCGCGAGGGCGGCGTCCGCGACGCGTCCGAGTTCCCGCATCGTCGACCCGACGCGGGGGACGGGTCCGTGTGCGAGCGTGGCGAGCTCGCCGATGTCCGTAATCACGAGGTCGGCGCGCGTCACGGCTGTCGGAGGAGTTCCTCGAGGAAGTCCCTCGCCGCCACCGCTCCGGCGAACCGGGCGCGCGCTTCCACGGCCAGTGGCTCCGTGTCCTTGTACCGGGACGAGAAGTGGGTCAAGAAGAGATGCCCGACCTCCGCTTGGAGCGCAATCTCCGCCGCTTGTCGGGCCGAGGAATGGCCCCAGGTGTTCGCCTCGGCCTCGTGTTCCTCCCCCATCGTCGCTTCGTGGATCAGCGCCGACGCGCGACGGGCCAGTTTCTGGACCGCTTCGGAGGGGCGTCCGTCACCGGAGTAGACCACGGAGAGGCCGGTCCGTTGGGGACCGATGACCTCCTCGGGGCGGATGACGCGTCCCTCGATCTCGACCGTTTCGCCGGCCTCCAATCGGGCGAAGTCCCGTCCTCGGATGCCGAGGTCCCGGGACTTCGCGGCGTCGAAGCGACCCCGCTTGGGCCCCTCCTCCACCCGATAGGCGAGGGCCGGAACGGTGTGGTCTGCCTGCGCCGTGCGAACGGAGTATCCGGGCAGCTCCACGGACTCGTCGGGCCGGAGGGGGTGGAGGTGGACCGGAAAGCGGAGCGTGAAGTATCCCATTGCGAGGACGCGCTCGAACATCTCCTTCGCATCGGGCGGGCCGTAGAGGTCGAGCGGCTCGGTCCGGTTGTTGAGGCACATGCTCTGGATGAGGCCCGGAAGACCGAGAAAGTGGTCCCCGTGGAAGTGGGTGATGAATATCCGGCGTACGCGCATAAAGGAGACCGACGATTGGAAGAATTGTCGCTGGGTGCCTTCCCCGCAATCCAGCAGAACGAGCTCTTTTTCCGTGTCGACGGCGATTGCGCTCGCGGAACGCTCCTTGGTGGGCCAGGACCCGGCGGTACCCAAGAATACGATGCGCACGGCGAGGGGAACGGGTGGGCGATATTAGGCCCCCGGGGGAGGGCCCGGCGTTTCCCGGTTTCTCCGCCCCTGAAACCCACTTGTAGTACCCCGGGGTGATAATTCCCAAGTATGGTCGATTGGGACCGCGTCGAGGAGCTCCGGACCAAGGGGTGGGACTGGGACCGGATCGCCGAGGACCCCAAGGTGGCCTATCAGGCTCCCCGCGGGGTCACGGACACCGGTCGGGCCCTCCGGT
>JBARJD010000067.1:0-12011 GCA_049800095.1 Thermoplasmata archaeon
GAACCGGTCGCGCTTCGGGAACGCGGCGGCGATCTTCACGCGGGACGGGAAGGCGGCGCGGGAGTTCCGGTACCGGATCGAGGCGGGGATGCTGGGAGTGAACATCGGCGTCCCGGCGCCCGCGGCGTACTTCCCCTTCGCGGGTTGGAAGGGTTCGTTCTTCGGCGACCTTCACGCCACGGGTCGCGATGCGGTTGAGTTCTACACGCGCAAGAAGGTCGTCACAACGCGGTGGTTCTAGCCCGTCGCGCCGACCTTCGCGTCGGCCACGACGAGGGCCCGGTCTAAAACATCGAGTCCGTGGTCGAGCTCCTCTCGTGTGACGATCAAGGGTGGCGCAACGACGAGGTGCGACACCCAACTGACGCAGAAGACCCCGTCCTTGAGCATCGCCGCGGCGACCTGGTCCGCGACCAGGGGCTTCCCGGCGAGCTTGTCCTCCTCGGTGTTGAAGGGAGTGCGGGATTTCCGGTCCCGTACGAGCTCCACGGCCGCGAAGAGGCCCAAACCTCGGACCTCCCCCACGGACGGATGCTTCTCCTGGATCTCCCGAAGCCGGCGGAGAAGGTACTCGCCGTCGCGGCGCGATTTTTCGAGGAGTCCTAGCCGCCGGTACTCCTCGATGGCCGCCACCGCGGGTCCGAGGGTCAACGGGTGGGCCTCGTAGGTGTGCCCGTGGGGGAAGTACCGGTCCCGGAAGGCATCGTGCACCGCCGCGGTGGTCGTGGTGAGTCCGAGCGGAAGGTAGGCGCCGGTGATCCCCTTCGCCGTGGTAAGAATATCGGGCACGACCTTCCAGTGGTCCACGGCGAACCACTCCCCAACCCGGCCCCACCCCGACATCACTTCGTCCGCGATGAGCAGCACACCGTGGCGGCGGGTGATCTCGCGGATGCGCGGAAGGTATTCCGGAACCGGGACGAGGACGCCGTTGGTGCCCACGACCGGTTCCAGGATCATCGCCGCGACGTCTCCCTCGTGCTCCAGCTGGTAGTCGACGTAGTCTGCGCACGCGACGTTACAGCTCGGGTAGGTCAGCCCGAAGGGGCAGCGGTAGCAGTAGCAGTCCGGAGCGAAGACCGTTCCGGGCACTTTCTGGAGCGGCTCGATGGCCTTCCGGCGCGGGTCACCCGTGACGGAGATCGACGCGGCCGTGGCGCCGTGGTAGGATCGGTACCGGGCCAGAACCTTTTGGCGGCCCGTGGCCGCACGGGCGATTTTGAGGGCCGCCTCGTTCGCTTCGGTTCCCGACGTGCTGAAGAAATATCGACGGAGTCCCTCCGGCAAGATCTCGCCCAATGACTGACTCAGTTGAGCCCGCGCCTCCGTGGCGAATCCGGGGGCTGCGTACGCGAGGCGACGAGCCTGGTCGGCGATGGCCTCGATGACCCGCTCGTTACCATGGCCCAAGTTCGTGGCCATCAGCTGCGATGAGAGGTCCAGATACTCCTTCCCGGAGCTGTCCCAAAACCGAGACCCCTCGGCCCGCGTGACTAAGAGCGGGTCCCATCCCGACTGCCGGCGCCACGTGACGTAGTTCGTTTCCCGGACGATCCGACGCGCTTCGTCCGGATCCATCGAACGGAACCTCGGTCGAACGGCGCTAATCTCGGTTTAGGGACTGCTCGTGGAGCTTCTTCACGAGCGCCTTCACTTTGGCGCTCCCTTCGGTCAAGTATGGACCGGCGTGGTAGGGGAGCAGAGCGGTGATCGACAGGCCCGCCACCCGCTGGGCGGAGACCTGTGCGGTTTGGACGTGGAGGGTGTACTCCTTGGGTGTAAGAGAGAGCTCGTTGGGGCCTCCCGCAAAGAAGAGGTCTCCCGCAAAGAGGATCTTCCGGTCCGGAAGGTAGAACGAGGTGTGACCGGGGGTATGGCCCGGAGTGTGGTAGGCGACCAGACCCCCGGCCACTTCGAAGCGGTCCCCGTCCTTGAATTTCTCGTTGACGTCGATGGCCTCCGCGGGGGGATTTCCCGGTCCATCGTAGGGCGGATCATTTGCAATGTACGCCGCTTCAATCCAATGGGCGTAGGTCTTAGCATGCGTCTTGGAGATCATCTCCTTCAGACTTCCGGTGTGGTCCCGGTGAAGATGCGTGATGAAGATGGACCGGATCCCGCTCGGAGAGATGCCGTGCTTCGTGAGGTAGGCCTCGATCTTGGGTGCCGTGCCGGGAATCCCCGTATCGATGAGGGCCCAGCTGTCCCCCTTGTCCTTGACCAGATAGACGTGGGTTGAGAAATCCGGCGAAGGGTCTACGCCATCGACCTGATGGATTCCGGGAAGTATCTCGGTCATGCCATTACCGCCGAGGGCGAGCGGTGTCCGGATTAAGAGTCTTGCCGACGGGCGCGCCGTCCCCCCTTGGGAGCGGGCGGCGGAGCGACCGGCGCCGTCGCCGGGAAGGGCCCCTTCTCCGCTCCGGGAGAGGCTTGGAACGCCAAGAACTCGTTCCCGTCCGGGTCGAGAAAGCGCACGGTCACGCCCCCCCAAGGCTGGCGCCGGGGCGCTTCGGTGATTCGGGCTCCGGCCGACTGGAGTCGAAGTTCGAGGGCGGCCGCGCTGTCCGTCTGGAAGACGATCCCGGTACTGGTCCCAATCCGCGCAACGGTCTCGGAGTACAGGGGCTCCCCCCACTCCCGCCGCGGCGCCACGAGAGAGAGAGCGGAGGCTCCTCGGCCCAAAGAGAGCTCGACGTAGCCGGTCGTTTCGTCCTGCTCGCGGATCGGGAAGCCCAGCACTTCCTGATACCATTGAAGCGAGCTCACGAGGTCCCGTACCGCGACCCCGACCCGCAAGAGCGCGGTGAGTCGGCCTGACCCTCGAGCGGGGGCGGGCTCCAAGTTGACACCGCTTCCGAGGGTCATGGGGTTCCATTCGACCAGCTCGTAGACCGTCGCCGGCAGACCTCGAAAAGGGTCGGACCGCAGAACGCGCTGGGCCTCGTCGAGTGAGGTCGCTCGGAATACGAGTAGATCGCCGACGGGGTCCGTCAGTTGTCCGCGGGCTACCAAGCGGCCCACTCGCTCAAGCTCCCCGTCGAAGCGTCGGATCGTGGCCGCGGCAGGCAGTTCGGTGCGGTCGATGTCGCCGACTCGGACCGTCCGAACATAGAGTCGTTTCGGCTTCGGGCCCGGCCGGCTCGGGTCGGACATGGAGTCTACATAGTGTTCCGGCTTCTAGTACGCTTCCCTCCGGAGGTCCGTCCATGCGGAAGGGAATCCCTCTCCCGAGCTAGTCCGGCGCACCCCTCTACGAATATCCGGGAATGTTCAAATAGGTGAACCCGCGAGGATTGGGCCATGCGACCCATGTTGACCGCCGTCGTCGTGGCTCTAGTCTTGCTGACCGCCGCCTTCCTGATTGTCCTCCCGGCTCAGGACCGGACCTTGTCGAGTCCGGCCCTCTCGTCGACCGGACTTCGAACCGACGTTGACGTCACCCCGTCGTACTTCGTGGAAGTGGGCTTCGCCACCCAACCTGTCCTCCCCGGCTACCACGACACCCTCCTGTACGAGGTCCTGAATGACACCAGCGGGGCTCCGATCTCGACCCTCTCCACGATCACGATCCAGGCTACGTACTACAATACGCTCGACAAGCTCCTGCCCCTCCCTGGCACGCCGATCAACGTCTCGACGGCACCGATCGGCTCTTTCAGTTTCGTCGTCCCGGCCAACACGTCGACCGATGACGCCTTCGAACCGGCCTTCACCCTCTATGCGAACTCCACATCGCTCCACATGAACCAGTCCAGTTCCGACGATCTTGAGGTCGGCGTCTTGGAGATCGCCGACGCGGGGGTCTGCGACGTCGTCGGTCCCTGCGGGACCCTGACCACTGGGAACCCCGCGACGGTCGCGGTGAACACTCAGGTCCTCGACGGCTTCGGCGATACGTCTCCCGCCGCCGGTGAGCTCGTGAAGTTCTCGTTCTATTCGACCGGCAGCTCCCCCGTGACGGTTCCCGGCGTGCCGGCCAGCCTCACCACGAACGGCCTGGGCGACGCCGTGGTCACGTTTACTCCCCTCAGCTCGATCTTCAACGTGCCCGGCCCCAATCACGTGGAGATTGAGGTCACGGACTCAGTGAACGCCTCGCTCACGGTGTTCCGGAACCTGACCTTCGACCTCCTCAACCCGGTGGGCACGGCGAATTTCGCGTTCTACCTGAATTCGGCGTTGTACTACAGCGGCGAGACTGGAACCGCGACATGGCAGTGGGCGGGAACGAACAGCACGGTCGGGACCCTCAACGTCACCAACTTCTACGTCGTTGACGAGGAGACCGACAACATCCTCGACAGCGGGTTGATCGGGTCGACGAGCCCCACGGGAACGTTCTCCTTCACCCTGCCGGCGAGCTACGCCGGCGACTTTGAGGTCGTGGCGTTTGTCCACAACGGAACCGACTCTTGGACCCTCGAGTCGGGGGCCGAAGCTGAGCTGGCGATCTTCGCCGCCATCCCGAGCGAGTTCTACTATAACCCCGGTGACGTGGTCACCGTGTCCATCACGGCCCAGGGTCCCGCCCTGGCGGGCACCACGGTTTCGGCTTTCGTCCAGGCCGTTGGCTCGGGCCAGACCCTCTACAACTCGAGCGTGACCGGTGGATCGTTCCAGTTCACGATTCCCGCCGTCGCTCCCGCCGACGAATATGTGATCGCGGCTTGGGCTGCCTCTCCAACGAACGGGACCGTTGCGACGGACACCGAGCACGTCTACGAGGCCTCGGGCTACAACCTCTGGGCGGGAATCAACACCGTTTCGTCCTACTCGGATGGCAGCTTCGCGCCCGGGCAATCGGTCCAGATCAGCTACAAGGTAACGGCCTATGGGACGAGCCAGTTGCCGACCGTGGTCGAACTCGAGCTCCTTCCCGGGCCCTGCAGCGTCATCTGCGGCACGGACACCCCGGCCATCAAGATTTGGTTCGTTAACGGGGCCTCCGGTTCCGTACCGTTCACGATCCCCTCGGGCACGCCCAATGGGTTGCAGACGTTTACCGTCCTCGCGGACTTCCCGAACGGAGAGGGCGCTAACCAGGTCACCATCAACGTCAATTCTGCCCCCTCGGCGCTCAACTACGAGCTCGGCGCGGGAAGCGGCCTGACGGTGGGCTGGCTGATCCTGCTGATCCTGATCATCGTGGTCGCGCTCATCATCGTGGTGATGCGCCGACGTGGTAAGTCGTCCACGATGGTCATGAGTCCGGCGCCCGCGGCCTCCTCCTCGGCGCCTGAGTGGAAGGAGCCTCCGTCCGGTGGCTCGACGAGCGGGACCAGCGATACCCCCGCCTCCCCACCCGGCACGCAGTAGACGGAAGCTCCCCCCCGGGGGGGCGGGATGGCGGAACCCTTTCTTGACTCCCTTTTTTTTCCTTAGGTCCGAACAGCGGGTCCCGCCCGGCCGATCGATCTAGAGCGACGCGGTCAATGTGCAAGCGTAGACGTGGGTCAGGCCGTAGATCCCACCGAGCCCGCGCCCGTCGCCCCACACCACGACGAATTGTGTTGACCCCGCGATGGCAAGGCCCATCGTGGTTCCATGCCAGTTGCGGACCGACGCGGGGAAGCCGTCCAGGCTGCTGACCGTGTCGGGGGCGGAGAGGAGCCCGGTACGGACGTTGTAGAGCGCGGCGTAGGTGTTCCAGAATCCTCCCTGGGTGCTCGCCCAGCTGAGCGCGAGCATCGTCCCGCCCGGCGCGGCCTGGGCCTCTGGCGTCTCGATCGACGTATTCCGTCCGCTCCAGAGGGTCCAGGGGCCCGCCCAGGTGGTTCCGTTCGTGTTGGAGGTCTGCAGTGCCAACTTGGACTCGTTGGCCGAGGCGTAGAGTAGGTAGAGAAGTCCCCCCGCGAACGTCACGGTAGGACCCGGGCGCGCCAACTCTGGCGCGTCAACCGAGTACGGGTACGGAATCGCGATCGTCGCCGCGGTGCCCATCTGCGAAACTCCCGCCCCGGTGGCGTTGAACGTCGCCGACCAGATCCCGACGGTCGTGAAGGTGAGGGCACCAACGGAAAGACCAACCAAGGTCACCTCATCGGCCCCCCACTCGGTTGCCCCGGTCAGGAGCCCCTCCAGTAGGATGGTGGGCGGCTCGAACGACCGGCCTCCGTCGACCGACATCGCCCACTCGACCAAGTCGTTGTACTCGAACACGAGCACCACCACGCCACTCGCCAAGACGAACAGCCAAGGACGCCCCATGTCCTGACCGGCCTCGGCTACGATGCCCGGAGTGAAGTTTTGTCCGGGCGCGGCCGAGGCCACCACGATCTCCTGGTCGTAGCCGTTCGTCGCGTTGGCGTACGCCACGAAGAGCGTCCCGTTGGGACCGAAGGCCAAGGAAGGGAGGAACGCCGAGACCGTGCTCGAGGAGCCGACAGGGTTCGGCGCCGAGTAATGCTGGCCCCCGTCGCCCGAGAAGCTCACAAATATCGAGGTCGTGAAGACGGGTGGCCCGCCCGGTGTAGAAGGCGGTGCAACTTCGTCGAGACCCTCCCAGGCGATGGCGATCGTGCCGTTCGGCGCCACAGCGACGGTCGGGTCGTCGCCGAACTGACCCGTCCACGTCGACCCGGAGGCATAGTCATCGACCTGGACGTTGGTCCCCCCCGAAGGTGGCGCCGGAGCGATGGGGTATCGATTCAGTATCACCGGTAGTAGCACCGCCAGCGTGACGACCGAGATCGTGACAATCACGAGTACGACGGAATAGATCCGCGTCCGGGAGCCATTGGGAGGCGATGGCCCGTCGCCTGCCACGCCCGACGAGGCGGATAGAGCGCTTATACCTTGAAGGGGCAAAACAGGCCCGCCGATCCCCCGGAACAAGGCCGAGGCGGCTCAGTGGATCCGGACCGAAAGACGCCGGATCGATCCGATCGCGTCCGATAGGGAAAGGCCGCCGAAATCGAAGATCCCGAGCAGCTCATCGACTCCGGCGTCGGCCAACGCGTCGGCCCGCTCCTCCACATCGTTCAAGCCTCCGATCATGGCGAGCCCACTTTCCTCGATGGCCGCCGCCGAGGCGTGGCGAGGGTCCGAGAGGACCTTCTGTTGGTAGAACGTGCTCTGCGTCGCGAGTCGGGTGTCGAGGTAGCGCTGTAACGCGGCTCGGGCGCGGTCGGGGGCGGGGCCGGTGTAGATGTGAACCGCTGCGGAGACTGTTGCGGTCTTTCCTTCCGGAAGCGCGGCCCGGAACTCGCGGATCTCGTGGGTCAACTCCGATACATCTCGGACGGTGGCGTACGGAACGAGAGCAAGGGAGAATCCCTTCCGCGCGACGTAGGGGAGCGCCTCCCGGCGCTGCGCAGCGATCCAGATCGGCGGAGAAGGTTGCTGACGGGGGAGCACGTTGAGGCGGACTGGGCGGGCCGTGGGCGAATCAACCCGAACTTCCTCCCCGCGAAACGCCGCCAGAATGGTCTCCAGCGCGCGGTCGAATCGCTCGCGCTTCTGTCCGGGGTCCACCCCGAAGCCCTCGAACTCAGTGGGGATGTACCCGCTCCCGACGCCGAAATTGAGCCGTCCTCCGACCAACTGGTCGAGCAGGGCGTACTGCTCGGCGACCTCGATGGGCGAATGGAACGGCAGCACGCTTACGAGCGAGCCGAGCCGGACCCGGCGGGTCCGGGCGCCGATGGCTGCCAGGAGCACCGGAGGAGCCGGACAGAGGCCACTGGGGAGGAAATGGTGCTCCGCAACCCAGACGCTCGTCAAGCCGGATCGGTCGGCGGCGTCGGCGAGAGAGAGCAGTTCCGAGTACCGATTACGTCCCGCGAAATCCACCTCGGGCGGAAACCCATCGAGGATGGAGAAGACACTGAGCTGCACGCCGCGGGGAATCGTCGGGGACCATAAGGGTGGGCGACCGCCCGGCCCGAGGGAAACCGCTAAGTCGCCGGCACAGGGTCGGCCGCCCGGCGGGCTGGTAGATCAGTTCGGAAGATCGCCGGTTTTGCAAACCGGAGGGCTCGGGTTCAAATCCCGACCAGTCCATTTTGCCAGCCACCGGGTCGAACGACGCGCGCGGTCGATGACCGATCGCGATGAGCGAGTCGCGAAGAGGGCGGGGAGGCGCGGCTACTGACCCCCTTCGAGTGGGCGAACGCCCACGGCTAGGTTGCCTCCGCGGTTCTGAACGGTGTACGTTCGAACTGGATGGGTCGAGCGACGAACGAATATGTTCCCGCCGACCACGATTCCGGTGTCCAAGCGGAATTGTGCGCCATGTTTGCTGCATGAGACCACCCCGTCCCTGACGGAACCATCTTCCAAGGGGGCGCCCCTGTGCCCGCATTCCGATGCGAGTCCGTAGAGCCGACCGCCTACATTGAAGATCGCGACGGCTCTTCCCTCGACTACGACCCGGGTCGACCCCCCCGAGGGCGGGACCACAGTATCGGTCAGGATCCACTTCGTGGTGGGTTCCTCGTTCGTCGTGTCGTTTGTCGTGTCCTGCGAGAGATCTACCGCGGCTGTCTCGTCTATCGCGTTCATAGATACCAGTAGACCGTTCCGGGGGTCAGATCCGCCGACGGGTTTCTGGTCCGGACGAGACAACGCAAGCCATGGATTGTCGGGTTCTTGCAGCTCGGCGATCAAGGTCGGAACCCTCAAAGGAGACGGCGGCACTCGCGGAGGGACGTGACCCGGCCTCCGTTACAACCCGAGACAATCGACATCGACATTCTCCGCGAGATGTACCGCGAGGGGGCAATCGACATGGCAGGGGTTGACCCCCGCCTGAACGCGACCCGTATTGCCCGGCAACTCGGCGTGAGGCGAGCCCGGGTCTCGGGCCGATTGAAGGCATGGCGCGACAGCGGACTCCTCCGGCGGTACGACGTTCGGGTCAACCCCGCGCTCTTTGGTTGTCAGGGAGCTGGAGTGAACATTCGAGTTCACCATCCGCGTGCGAAGGCCGACCTGTTCTCCCGCCTCGCGGCCCTAGAGGGGGCCGTGTCGGGTGTCGAGTTCCTCGGGGAGTGGATAACGTTCGGCGTGGTCACACCCGACGCCGCTGCCCTCGAGCGAACACTGAGGATCATCCGCGGGCTCACCGGAGTACGGGAGGTCGAGGTACCGATGCCTTGGCGGATGCTACCACCGAAGCGGGAGCTCTCGCCCCTCGACATACGGATCGTCCGTGCCCTCCGCGAGAACCCGACCGCGATGTTGAGCGCGACCGCCGACCGAGTCGGGATTTCGACTCGGACGATGACGCGGCGGTATGCGAACCTCGTCGAGAACAGGGACGTTTGGTTCGCTCCGATTTTCGATTTCCGGGCGTTCAGCTACCCGGTGGTCTTGCTCGGGGTGGCGCTCCTGGCGGAGACCGACCGCAACTCCATCCTGCGACGCATCCGGACGAGATACCCGCTCTCCCTCGCGTTTCGGGGCATGCCGGAACGACCCGGACCGGAGGCAGGAGGGCTCCTCTGCCTTGTCATGCCTCCATCGGCGGCCCACTTGGAGGAAGTCGAGCTCTACGTCGCGTCTATCGAAGGTGTCGAGGAGCTCGAGGCGAATGTGGTGGTCCGGCTGCACTCGTTTCCCGAATGGTTCGACCGACAACTCGAAGCGCTGGCGCGACGCTCCTCGTGAGTTTTCATGGACGTGACAGCCGTTCTCCGCGAGAAGTTCAAAAAGGCACCGAGCGTTCGATGGAGGTCCCCGATGACCGCGGACGTAGAGCTCGGCCACGCGGAGTGTTTAGAGATTGAGAAGTTTTGCTGCGGAGGGGACCGCTTTTTGGCTCATTGTAGCTGCTGCCGTGGAGATTACTGCAGGTACCACTTCCGGTGGGTTTGCGGGATTCGTCTTCGCTTTCGCAAACCTAGTCCTTGCGTTGCTCTGCTGGACAGGGAAGAGGCTCGCCTTCCTGGTTGCACTCCTTCTCGCGCTCTTGACGGTAGTCGGCGCGTATCCTTTTCCTTTTCGGGGTGTAGGTAGCTCATTCGATGCGGAGATCGAGTCCTTGCTAATCGTGAGTTCGCTGCTCGTGGTCTTCTTCGGATTCAGAGCGTACAGTGAAATGGCCCAACCCAACACTCAGTGACCGCGCGGGCCTCCGTCATTCATCGGCACGACGTCCCTGGGCCTCTCGCCGAGATCCTTCCAGCCTCCGTTGCCCCCCAGAACCTGGCTAAGCGTAGAGGGACGCACGAACCCACTTTCTTAGACTCCCCCGCTCCACAAGTAAGGGAATCCCGACCAGTCCATTAATCCATTGGGTGCGACTAGGGTAGATTCGAGCCCCCGGGGTGGAGTGGACTCAGACCAATCCGTCGGGCGATTCGTAGACCGACCGAAGCGCTCAGCCGATGACGGACCGCGCGGATCGCCTAGGCAGCGATTGGATCGATGGCGGGGCCCGACCGGGCCGCGGTAGCCCCCGACCGGCAACTCGGACGGCTCCCAGGACTTAGAAAACTAGCGTCGGACGATACGAATCCCCGGGCACCTCCGCACGGCTGACTCACAACCCGGAAGGCTCCGTTCCTCGACCGCGGAGCCCGGATTACTATTGCCCGGGTCCCCCCCGGGTCTCCCGACGTTTATTTCCCCAGAACCCCTTCCGGTGGTTCTCCCGATGTTGTCGCTCCGCGGCGTGAGCAAGGTCTTCCGTGGTAAGTCGACCCCAGCAGTGAGCTACCTCGACTTGGACCTCCGCCCTAGTGAGGTCTTGGGACTGGTCGGACTCAATGGAGCGGGCAAAACGACCACCATCCGAGTAGCGGTAGGACTTGCGTCTCCGACCACCGGTCGCGTTTCCGTCGCCGGGCTTGACCTCACGCGGGACAAGGCCGAAGCTTCGCGACACATCGGTCTGGTCCCGGAGTATCCCAACTTTGAGCCCGACGCCCGCGCCCTGAATCAATTGCGGTATTACGCCGGCTTCTACGGCTTCACGGGGGACGCCGCACGAAAGACGTGCATCGAGTTGCTTCAAAAGGTCGGACTCCCGGAGATGGGAAGGGTCCGTCTCCGCACGTTCTCCCAGGGAATGAAGAAACGATTCTCGTTGGCGGCCTCCCTTCTCGGAGACCCGGAGTTCTTGTTATTCGACGAAATCCTGAGCGGCCTTGATCCGGAAGGAGTTCTGCTCGCGCGGAACCTCATGTTGGAGCTCCGGGGTCGAAAACGAGGCATCCTGCTCTCCTCCCACATCTTGTCCGAGGTGCAGCAGGTGGCCGACCGGGTCGCCATCATGCACGAGGGCCGGCTCATCAAGACCCTCTCCCGAAACGAGATCGAGAACGCCGGGGGCCTCACGCTCCGGATCACGGTAGAGAATTTGGATGAAGCAGGCGCGGAGCTCCTCGCGACCTATGGAGCGACTCGGCGAGACGCCAACACTGTCTGGATCACGAGTCCCAAGGCGGAGTCGAGTGAGATTAACGCCGAGCTCGTTCGGCGCAACTACCGCATCGTCTCGCTGGGGTACGAGTCCCAGAACCTCGAACAGGCCTTTTTCGACGCGGTCCGCGGTCCGCCGCCGGCGCCCTCATGAAGCTGTTCCCGTGGAGCGGTTTCCTCTACGAGCTTCGCCGGGCCCTTCGGAGCATCCCCTTGATTGTCCTCACCGTGGTCATCGTACTCGCCGCGTTCGGGCTACTAGCCTCTATCCAAGCCACCCGACCCGGCCCTTCGACCTGGCTGGGGAACTCTGGCGCCTACTACTACGCCGACGGAGCCTACCAGTTCGAGTTCTATCTGTACGACCAGTACGGGCAACCAGTCTCGGGGGTGCTCGTCAATCTCACGGCATTTCCGTCCAACTTCTCGTTGAGCGGCAGCCACGTTCCCCTTGCTAGCACGTCCGCCACATCGACGAGTTCGGGGGCCGTTCGGTTGGCCTTTACGCTGCCCGCCGCGAACTACACCATTCAATTCGTGGAGAGCAAACCGGGTTGGTCGTCGCCGTCCGGCCCCGGTGGCTTCGATGTGGGCGTCAGCCCCCCGCCGGCGGGAGCCATCCGCTTATTTCTCAATGGATTCAC
>JBARJD010000068.1:0-16090 GCA_049800095.1 Thermoplasmata archaeon
GTCCACCCGGACCTTGATCCGGAGCACGGCGGGTACGAGATGGAGGGACCGACCTACTCCACATGGCTAGAGCGCGCCGGAACGCCGAGCCGATGGGCGACGGTGGATGCTCTCGGTGTGCTCGCGCGCCGAGAGTAACCCCGTTGTTAGCCGTCCGCCCGGTGCCTTTCGACCGAAGGCCACGGCGTAGTCGACGTCGAAAGCGGAATTCGCCACGCCGAGTGGTGGTGGAAGTTCCCCACCCGTGGAGTCAGTAGAGCGGGCAGAAGGCACGCCTTTCCGAAGACGGCCGTCGCGAGACTTCTCTTCTCGAGGGCTCCGGGCCATCGCGATGGAAGATCTAGTCCCGAGCGGATTCGCCTGCGGGTGCAGCACGACGGGGGTACACCGCTGACGTTCGACTTTCCTGTAGCACGCACATCAACCCCGGTACCGACAGGACGCTGGGCCCCAGACTGATGACTGGATTCCAGGGCCAGAACCAAGGGACTTGCGCGAACCCTCAGACATGCCCGGCCAGGGGTCGCCCGGCGTCCGACATCCGCCTTCCGACGGGCGGGCTCACCGGGATGAGACGTCGGGCTCCCCGGTGAACGCGGGATCGTTGGAGACGAGCGGTGCGCCGTTCTGCCGTGCCGTGGCGAGTACGATTCCATCCGCGAGACTCGCTGCCTTTGAACGCTTCCGCAGCTGTGTGCGCAGTATGCCCGCTTCGACGGCGAGCTCTCCCGTTAGGTCCAAGACGGCGCTGGCGTGTCGGATGCTGCTAACAGTGGGTGAAATGGACTCCTCGGACCCCTCGGAAGAGAGCTTGGCCGAAAGTTCGCCGAGGCTGATAGCGGCGGTCAGAACCTGGACCCCCGGGGCATCGAGGTACCGCCGCTGAAGTGCCGCGCCTACCTCGCTACCCTGCAGCACCTCCCACCAAGCCCACGTATCGAACAGGACCTTAGAGGCGGTCACGCCACAGCTTCTCCTTCCGGCGATCGAAGGATCCCTCGGCGACGCCCTTCAGCAGGCCGAATGCTCTGGGTACGTCAACCGAAACGCGCGCACGCACCGGAACGCCTTCGGAAATGTGGGCGCGCCTCGCATCCTTGGACGGGATTACCACGGCCAGGCTGTTCCCCATCCTCCGAACCGGCCCAACGACCTCAATCTCATCCATGTAGTACGCACGCGTAATACAAATATAAGAGGGTTGCCAGGTTTAAGGAGGGAGGCCCATGCCCCGGGTCCGCCGCCGGCCACCGGCGCAGCGTTCCTCCGGCCCGCAGGATGGCCCCGACTCGATTTGAGGCAGCGCACCGAGGCAATCCGGGCCGATTAAGGATCGTAGAGAACCCATCTTCAGCGGAATCGGCCGGTCCGCTAGCGTCGTCCGACCACGGCCCGAAAATTACCGTCCTCCCAGCGAACCTCGATCCTACGGAAGCCGGCAGCCTTCAGGGCCCGGAAGTGAAATTCAAGCGACGCCGGTCGCGTGGGGCCGGCCGTCCGCCTCGGCGGGATGGACCCGGGCATCCGCTCCGAACGGTCACGAAGGGCGGCTCGCATCGTCGGATCGGCCTGCACGGGTCCCCACCACTTCGTCCATTCCTGCTTGAATCTCCGAACGCCGGTCGACGTCCGTCCCCCCGGGCGATTCGTTCCGTCCCCGGCTCCATCGGATTCATCGCCCGATCGAACAAGGTCCCGGGGCAGGAAATCTGCGTTGATCAGAATTCCGGGCGGTCGAAGAAGCGCGTGGGCATCCCGGTAGACACATCGGATATCGTCTTCCTCGAGCCAGTGCAACGCGAGGGAGCTGATCACCGCATCGAACCCGTGCACCGGGAGGGCTGCCCGCCAGTTCGGCTCTCGCAGGTCCGCGAGGACCCAGCTCGCCCCGGCTCGCGAGTCACGGAGGGCTTCCCTCCCAATCTTGAGAAGCACGGGGTCGGTGTCCACGGCGACCACCCGAACGCCGGGGAAGCGGAGGATGACACGGGAGGCGAGGGTACCGGGTCCGCTTCCGAGTTCGAGGACCGTGCATCGTTCACGGAGGTGCTCGCTGAGAATGCGGACGACGGCGTCCATGCGGCGATAGCGGGTCGGGTCGACGGTGTCCGCGAACATCGGGTCCCAGGCTTCCAAGAGGCGTGCGTAACCTCGCTCGCGGGGAGCCCGGCGCGCGGGGGGGCCCCCCGGTAGTCTTCCCCCTTCGGACCCGCCCATGAATCGGGAGCAGTCCCGGGAGATTGGATAAAATGTCGGCCCGAGCCGGCTCGGGGCGGTCGCGGCGAGCGCGAGCTTTACCGAGGGAGAGCTAGCCCCGAGCGGATTCGAACCGCTGTCGCCGGCTCCAAAGGCCAGCATGCTTGGCCACTACACCACGGGGCTGTGTTCGGACGCACCGTGGGACGATACTAAAAGCTCCCCGCAATGAACTGGAGGGAGGCGCCGGTCGACCGGCGCACGTATGCCAGAACCTCGACCCAGCAAGACCGCCGCCCTGCGCCGCACACGGATTCTCGCAACTCTTGGGCCGGCCTCGGCCTCTCCCGTCACGGTTCGCGCCTTGCTGGCTGCCGGGGCCGACGCCTTCCGTATCAACTTCTCCCACGGCGACGTTAAGGACCAGATCGGTCTCATTCGAGTCGCCCGCTCGGCGGCCCGCCTCGCCGGCCGCGAGGTCGCGTTGGTCGCGGACTTGCAAGGCCCGAAGATGCGGGTGGGTCTCGTTCAGAATAACACGGTCTCCGTCGAGGACGGTCGAGCCTTGGAGCTTGACCTGAATCCCGCCCCTGGCAGCGCAGCACGCCTATCAATCTCCGTCCCACGACTTCAAACGTCGGCCCAACCGGGCGATCCGGTTTTGCTTGGCGACGGCAACGTGGAGCTGCGCGTCGAGCAGGTCACGACTGATTCGATACTGACGCGGGTGATGCAGGGCGGCACTATCCATTCGCACCAAGGGATCTTCCTTCCCAGGGCCCGTTTGCGCGGGTCCATACTGGGCCCGAAGGACCTCCGAGATCTTACGACGGCACTCCAGGCGGGAGTAGATTTCGTTGCGTTGTCCTTCGTGGGGAGTTCGAAGGACGTACGCGACGCTCGTCGGGCCATCTCCGAGCGGACCGACGAGCCGATCGGGGTCATCGCCAAGATCGAACGGGCTGGGGCACTCGACTCGATCGAGGGAATACTGAGGGAATCGGATGCCATCATGGTCGCCCGCGGCGACCTCGGAATCGAGGTTCCTCTGGAGCGGCTGGCGATTGAACAGAAGCGACTCGTGGCGATGGGGCAACGGGCCGGCCGCCAGACCATCGTGGCGACGCAGATGCTGCTCAGCATGGTCTCGTCGCCTCGCCCGACGCGGGCCGAGGCGACGGACGTCGCCAACGCGATTCTCGATGGCGCCGACGCCGTGATGCTATCGGAGGAAAGCGCGATCGGCGCATTTCCATCGCAGGCGGTCGGGTGGTTGGACCGCATCGCGCGGGCTACCGAGGGAGCGATCGCACGGGAGAGATTTCGTACGCCCGAAGACGAACTCCGCGAGCCGGCGACAGAGGAGGCAGTGGCGGAGGCGGCGGTCCGGACCGCAGAGGCGATCGGCGCCGGAGCCATCGTGGTCCCGACCCACTCCGGACGGACCGCGGCCCTCGTCTCTCGGCTCCGCCCATCGGTCCCTATCCTCGCGCTCTCCCGACTTCAATCGACGCGCCGACGTCTTGCCCTGACGTGGGGCGTTCGGTCGGAGCGCGCCCCCGAGGGACTCTCCCTGGACCGGCTGCGCCGAGTCGCGGAACGGACCGCCCGCGGCGCCTACGGCCTTCCACCGGGCCGACCGGTCGTGATGACCGCGGGCTATCCGGTCGAAGGGAGGCCCACGAACCTGGTCCTCGTCACCGCGACGTAAACCGCCCCGCGACCGCGGGCTCACTGGCGTCCGGTGGGATTGGAGTACCGGCGCGGTTCGGCGCGACCAGAACCACCAGCGGGATCAACAAGATGGTAAGCAGCCCGACAAAGACCCAGGCGGTCGTGAACCCCGCGGAGACGGCGAAGTACCCGAACGCGACCGCGATGCCGCTCCCCAATAGGACCTGGATCGAGTTCACGACCGCGACCCCGAGCGCAAGCCCGTGACCCTGGCTTTCAGGTAGGTAGGAGGGAATCAAGTAGAGCACTGCAAAGACAATTCCGTCGAAGAGGCCCATGAGCACGAACAATCCCGCACTCGAGTAGAGCCCCAGGAACGGGATACTCGCGACAAGCGCTCCGTCCGCGACCCCGAACGCGACAAGCACCGACCGACGATCCCATCCGCGCTCCGCGATCCAACCGCCCAGCGGACCCCCGGGGAACGACATCACGATGAAAATCGTCGCGATGTCGGCGGCCGTTTGGGTCCCCCAGATCGGGTGCGCCTTGGCCGCAAAGAGCACAAAGTCCTGCGCGACAATGTACATCGCCGCCCAGAAACCGGCGAGAGCGAGCGAGAGCGCCCAGATGGAGCGCGATAGTACCACGCGCCGGACGGACTGTCGGATTTCGGTGTAGCTGCGCGCGAGGCGAGGCACCGGCTCGCGAGGGAGGACGAACCAATTGAAGACCACGAGCGCGAGAAGCGCGACCCCGCCCAATCCTAACGTGAACTGCCAACCGAACCGGAGCCCGATGGCGGCCCCGGCGGTTACACCGAGCGCCCCTCCGAGACTGAATCCACCATTGTAGAGGCCGATGACGGGCCCGCGCTGCCCGGGAGGGAAGTACGAGGCGACCAAGCTCAGAGCGGGGGAGAAGAAGAACGCCGCGCCGGCGCCTGCCAGAAATCGCAAGAGCATGAGGTCGAGGATCTGACTCGAGAACGCGGAGGCCACTCCGGCCCCGCCCATCACAACTAACCCGGCCAGCGCGGTGCGCCGTGACCCCCACCGCAAGTCGACCACACCGGCCGGGATTTGGAAGATTCCCACCCCCGCAAGGAACGCACCGAGCACGAGGCCCAGCTGCGCCGGATTCGCGTCGAGGGAGGTTCCGATAAGCGCGAGAACCGCCCCGACGTTGTACCAGTTGAACGCATAGACGACGCGGGCGCCGAACAACGCCAGAGCCGGCTTGAGGCTGGAGTTTGGGGGGCTCGGCGCAGGGTTCAGGGGATCAGACCCCGCGTTCGAAAGTATCGTAGAAGCCCTTGCGCCGCCATCGCAGTGCCCGAGATTAGCTCACGGCGATCGTCGGCTTCAGGGCTCTTGGGGGCTAACTCGGCGTCAGATCGCTGTAAAGCTGCCGCGACATGCTCAACGCTGGGATCCACTTGCGCCGCCTCCAAGGCGGCGTCGCGCCACCGGAGCACAATGGAGGGATACTCAGTCAACGCCTGTGTTCCGGCTTTCCGGACGCCAAAATGGGTGTACAAGAGGCGATCCGGGCCGAGCTCGTGCATCCGATCGACGCTCGCCAGCAGGGCCTCCAAGTCAAGGTCCGGGGGGGGAAGGGCCGGCCGCACCCTGTCGATTCCCGGAAGATGTACTCCCGCGGCGTCGCCGGTATACAGGGACCGCGTCGCTTCGTCAAAGAACGCGAGGTGGTGCTTCGCGTGCCCGGGAGTGTTTACGACGAGCAGATTACCGTCCCGCAAGGGCAAACGTTCCCCTCCCGACAGCGCGACCAGCCGGATGGCCGGGACGGGCAGAATCGCCCCCCAGAGAGGGTCCGCCGCGGTTCCCCAGGCCCGACGAGCACTCGAGATGAGCTTGGATGGGTCCACCATATGGGCGTACCCTTCCCGGTGGACGTACAGGGTGGCGCTGGGGAACAGTTCGGCTGCCGCCCCGAGGCCGCCGGCGTGGTCGAGGTGAATGTGCGTAACGAGGACCCGATTCACCTCCGTTGGGTCGATACCCGCTGATCCGAGCCCCTGAGTAAGAGCCTCGCGGCACGTGCTGGGCCCTGTTTCGATGATGGTCCAACCGTGCGGGCCGGGCAACGCGTAGCTGGCGATGAGACCCTCTTGGTCGCGAAAGTCCAGGTCGAACTGGAAGCGATCCGCCCCCAACTCTTCCACACGACTCGGCGGCATACCGGTTCCTTCAGCTCCGAGAGAAGGATGGGACCTACACGACGAAGTATAGGATACCGGCCAGGACCGCGAAGGTTGCGAAGGAAGCCGCCCAGATGGATTTGTTCCAGCGGAGCACTTTGGCGCCGTCCAAGGGTCCGAAGGGTATCATGTTGAAGGCGGCGAACCACGAATTGATAAACGCCAAGAAGAGTAAAACAGGAAACAACCCCGCGCTGGCGTTCGTCAACGTAGTGAGGAACGCGGCCGCGAGAAACCCTAGCGCGAATCCGAAATTTGTCACCGGCCCGGCTAAGCTGGTCCGGCCCCAGTCCTCGGGCCTCGCCATCCCCCCAATCATCGTGGCGCCCGGGGCCGCGAACAGGAAATGGAAAGTGGCCGTGATAATGGAGATAATGAGACCAAAGGGGGAGATGCGGAACTCGGCCCAGTAGCCCCTTCGTTGCGCGGAGATCTTGTGGGCCATCTCATGCGCGACGAAGCCCGTGAGCGTCGCGCCGGCGGAGGTCGCGACGAGTACAATCTCCTGGCTCTCGCTGTAAATGATGAGGCCGCCATAGAGGACCGCGAAATCAAATGTGAGCACGAGAGCGGCGACCACGAGATGAAGAATCTCTGTCGGCGACGTCTTTAGAGGCCGGCGCTCTGGCAGGCGCGCCCCCACCGTGTAGTTGTAACCGGTCTGCGAGCTCCAAGCGCTCACGAGACACTCCTAGCCGACGCTCCTGCCCGCCGCGGCTCGGCGCCGGTAAATGGCGGATGCCCGACTCGGGCTGCCCTCCTTACGGGAGAATGAGACACACTGCCTTCGGGTGCCGGCGATTACTTAGCCTTGCTCTGGCGACGGCGCGATTTCGTCCTGGCCCGGACAGTCACCGCCTTCCGGCGCCTGGGTTTCTTCGACGGATTGGGTTTGACCGATGTCGGTTTCGTGCGGCGAGAGTTCCGTCCACGACGCGTCGACGGGGCGACACCCCCCGCCACCTCGGCGCGCCGGATCGGCTCCGGCAACCCCAAGTGTTGACTGAGCGACTTTTCCGTTTCAAACTCTAATCCGAGGGCCCGCGACCGGTCGAGCTCGCGTCGACCTTCGGTCTCGTGGCCGGTCTTCTCGAGTGCGGCGCCATGGAGGAAGCGGAGTCGAGCGTCCTCCGGCGAGCGTGCGAGCATCGCTTTGATCTCGGGCGCCACCTCCGACCAACGGCCGGCCTCAACCAGTGCCGCCACCAGGTGCGCCCGTACTTCCGTCCGGGTAGAGTCCTCGTCAATCAGCCGGCGGTAGATCGTAATCTCTTCCGCAGCTTTGCCCGACGCTCCGGCCGCCGCGGCGAGCCCGAGTCTGGCCTCCACATTGTCCGGAAAAGTTTCTAGAACCTCCCTGAAGATCCTCTGCGCGTCGGGAATCAGGCCCAGGGCGAGCAGGGATCGGGCAACGCCGTTCCGGGCCGGGGCGAATTCCGGCTTGAGCTCAAGCGCCTGTCGGAAGAAACGGAGCGCCAGCGCGGGAACCCCCCAATCGAGCCACGTTCGAGCTCGGAGGACTACTTCATCCAGCTGTCGCGCACTGGGAAGCTGCCGCGTTCCGGGACGAAATCGGACCGCTCGGGGCTCTTCGCCGAGAAAGCTCCCTAGATTCAGGCCGATGACCAATTCATGGAACCGGGGCCCGTCCACGACGGTGGCCCCTCTCCCGGTAAGCTCGGCGGAGAGGGCCAGCGGAAGCCGCCCGGGCGAAAAGACGACCAACCGAGAGGGTCGGTCTGCGGCCTCGTGGAGAAGCTCTTGGACAGTTGAGAGTGACACCTGGAGTGGGTCCTCGAGGAAAGCGTAGAGAAAATCGTCCGTCGTCTTCAGCAAGAAACCTTCCGGGGTTGGGCGCATGGCGTCGGGCAGTTGACCAAATGCTTCGGTCAACCGCCCTACGAGTTCACTGAAGGCCGGGGCGGGCACAGGTCCCGCCACGTCCCGAGGTTAAATATACTCAGCCGTCGAGCCGCGGTCGTGCAGTTCGAGCGCTTGGCCAAATGGCTTCCGCGCATCGAGCAGGAAATCGCCCGCGCCTATTCCGAGGCGAGGCAAGGGGCCGGAAGCGACGTAGCAGTTGACGCTCTTGGAGTGTTGGAAGAGTTCACGCTCCGGGGTGGAAAGCGGCTACGGGCACTCCTCGTGCTCGGAGGATTTCACATTGCAACCGGACAGGAGCCCGGGCCGGCATTGAGCGCCTCCGCTGGGATAGAGCAGTTCCAGAGCTGGATGCTCATCCACGACGACATCATCGATCACGCCGAAGAACGACGGGGGGGGTCTTCGGTCCACCGTCTGCTCGCGACGCAGCACGGGGACGAACGCCTACTTGGCTCGAGCACCGACTACGGGGTTGGAATGGGAATTACCTTGGGTGATCTCCAAGAGCCGTTCGCGGTGGATGCGATACTTCGGAGCCCGGTGCCCGCGGCCCGAAGGCTCCAGGCCCTGAACGAATACGTTCGAATGACCCGCGAGACGGCGTACGGGCAGTTGCTCGACGTCCGAAACGGTGCTCTGCCGGTCGACCGGGTTCGGGAAGAGGACGTAATGGAGGTTCACCGACGAAAGACGGCCGAGTACACCGTGGCCGGCCCTCTGAGGCTCGGCGCGATCCTCGGCGGAGCTTCACCGAAACTTCTCGCCGACCTCGAGTCGATTGGCACCGATCTCGGCGTGGCATTTCAGTTGCGTGATGACGTGCTCGGGGCCGGTCTCGCGGAAGCAGACATCGGGAAAAGCGCGAACGACCTTATCGAGGGGAAGCGAACACTCCTCGTGGTCACCGCCTGGTCCCGGGCCGATCCGGTCGGCCGTGCTCTCCTGCAAGACGTGCTCGGGAACGGGGCGGCCTCTCCCGGCCACGTGCGGGCCGCCCGGGAGTTGATCCGGTCTACCGGTAGTCTGACCTATTCCGAGGAACGAATTTCCGAGCTATCGGAGCGAGCGTTCGCGCGGATCCGGAAGAGTCCCAGTCTACGCCCAAGCGCGAAGAAGCTGCTCGAACAGGTCGGGGACAAACTCGTCCACCGGTCGATCTAGAGAGTCTCCGGGCAAGAGCCGCCGAGGGGCTTACTGGGGGACACCTGTGGGCGAAACGCCGGCGGCCTGGAGCGCGTCCGAGAGCTCCTTGGTCATGGTGGTGTAGCGCTCCTTGAGTTGGTTCTCGTTCCGTTCCAGAGCCTTCACGCGAACTTCAAGGGTCTCCTTGTCGTCGGTGAGAAGGTCCGCGACCTCCTTCTTCCCCTGGGCCTTGACCAGCAGACCTCCGATCGGCCGGTAAATGACTGCATCTTCCGGTACGGTCTTGAGCTCCTCCAGGGTGTGCGTTGTTTCGCGAAGCTTGAGGTCGATCTGCATGCGCTGCTGGCTGATTTGGGAGAGGTCTTGCTGGAGCCGCTGGTACTGGCGAATATCGTTCTGAAGCTTCGCCGGCAGCGCCATCGGCCGCCGCAGGAAGGGGGCCGAACTTAAGCGCTTCGGAAGCGGGGGCTATTCCCTCGATAGTCCGTGCGTTGTCAACGCCGAGGCCGCCCGTTCCGTGGACAGTACGAGGCCGACCCACGCCAAGTAGGTGTTCAACGCCGCCCGGCACGCGCCAGTGTCGGCCGCAGTGATCCGGAGATCGACCGTCGTCGGATCCGCCCGGACGAGTTCAGCTCGGGCGCGGGGAACTTCTCGGGAGGCCTCGGGTGCCAATGCCTGAAAGATCCGCTCCGCGTCGGTAGGAGTGGGTCGATGGATCCGAATCGTCGCGTGCCAACCAGCAGTGTCGTTCACGCGTCCAACTCGCGTCGAAGGGAGTCGACGACCCGGTCCGTCTTGACCGCGGCCGCCTGGACGTACGCGGCGGGATCGAGGAGTTGATCGAGCTCGGCCTCGGAGAAATGCTTCCGGAGGACCTGATCCGATTTGGCCCGCGAGGCGAGGGTACTCCCCTCCTCTCCGTGGGACATGGTTCGGAGCAGTTCATGAGCATCCGACCGAGGGACGCCGCGGGCGGTAAGCGCCAGCATCAGGTTCTCGACCATGATGCCGCCACCGGTGAGATGGAGATTGGCGGTCATACGGCTCGTGTCGACCTTCAATCCCGAGTGCACTTCGATGAGCTTTCGAAGGATGTCGTCCGTCAATACAATCGAATGGGGTAGCACGATCCGCTCGTTCGCCGAGTTCGCGAGGTCTCGCTCGTGCCATTGCACCATGTTTTCGAGGGGAGGTAGAGCGAAGGCCCGAATCAGACGAGCGAGCGACGCCACGTTCTCCGACACGATTGGATTCCGCTTCTGAGCCATCGTCGAGCTCCCGACTTGACGGCGCTCGTCGAATGGTTCCTGAAGCTCGGCGATCTCGGATCGCTGGAGATTCCGCACCTCAGTGGCCATTCGCTCCCCGGTGCTGGCGACAAGCGCGAGCCAGTTGGTGAATTCTGCGATTCGGTCCCGACCTACGATCTGGGTGGGCGCATTATCGGCGTCAATCCCCAAGCGGCGCATCACGGCGGACTCGACCTCGGCGGACTTGACCCCGAAGCCGGCGCCCGTCCCGACCGCACCTGCCATCTTGCCGACGCAGAGTCTGGCCGCGAGTTCGTCGAGCCGCTTGCGGTGGCGCAGAATCTCCGCTGCACTCACGGCCATCTTGTAGCCAAAACTGATTGGCACTGCGTGCTGCCCGTGCGTGCGGCCGACCTCGGGAGTCGCCCGGTACTTATGCGCCAGGTCGATCAAGACTTTTGCAAGGTCGGTCAGGTCGCCTCTCAGGACGCGAACTGCGTCTCGGAGCTCTAGGGCAAGGGCCGTTTCCGTGACGTCGGCCGAGGTTGCGCCATAGTGCACCCAAGATGCACCGACGCCCGACTGAGCGGCGAGCGCCCGCACTATAGCCATCACGTCGTGCTTGACTTCTGCTTCAAGCCGGTCTACCTCCGCGAGGGTCACGTTGGGCCCCGCGGCCGCCGTGGCCACCGCCTTCGCGGCATCGCTGGGGATAATCCCTAACTCCGCCTCACTCTCGGCAAGTGCGGCCTCGACTCGGAGCGCGCGTCGAAGTTGCTGCTCCCGTGCGAAGATGGCCCGGACCGCTGGGCGGCCGTATCGGAACTCCAGTGGGCAGAACAATTCGCCCGGACCTTCTGCCACGGGCGGAGAACCCGGATTGAGCTATATATCGGTGCTGTCGCGGAGCCCGTTTGAGACTCTCCATTAGCTCGTCACGCGTGCATTCCCATGAGTTATTATTCGGACGCGCCTCGGCGAAGAAAGCGGTTCAGCATGGGTCGGGTTCTTGTCGCGCTCGGCGGTAACGCACTTCAACGGGCGGGCGGGCACGGCACCTGGTCAGAACAGGTTGCTCAGATGCGTCTGACGGCGGGAGTACTGGCCGAGCTCGTCTCCAGTGGGGAGGAGCTGATCGTCACGCACGGAAACGGACCCCAAGTCGGAACCTTGCTGCGCCAGAACGAGATTGCAGAGCGAGAGGTACCGTCGCGCCCAATGGATGTGCTCGGGGCGGAGACTCAGGGACAGATTGGCTACTTGATCGAGCAGGAGTTGACCGCGGCGCTGGTTCGCGCGAAGACCCCAAGAACGGTCCTCGCGCTCGTGAGCCGGACGGTCGTCTCCCGCCGCGACCGGGCCTTTGCCCACCCCAACAAGCCGGTCGGCCGGTTCTACAGCGAGGCCGAGGCCCGTACGCTCCGGAAGCGCGAGGGTTGGGAAATGGTATTCGACGGCGCCCGTGGCGGGTGGCGCCGAGTCGTGCCGTCTCCCGTCCCCATTCGGTGGGTCGAGGGCGAGGGCCTGCGCAGGCTGCTCCCTCGCGGATGGGGAGCCCACCTCGTTCCGGTGGTCACTGGAGGCGGGGGCGTCCCAGTGATCGAGCGAAGCAAGGGAAGCTACGAGGGGGTCGAAGCAGTCATCGACAAGGACCGGACGGCCGCGCTCGTCGCGACGACCCTCGCCGCGGATACCTTGGTGATATTGACGGATGTCCCGGCCGCCGCCATCGGGTTTCGGAAACCTTGGGTGAAATGGCTGGGCGAAGTTCGGGCCACCGAAATGGAAGCGTATCTTCGAAAGGGCGAATTCGGGGAGGGCAGCATGGGGCCGAAAGTCGAAGCGTCCCTCGGATTCCTCCGTGCCGGAGGACAACGAGCCATCATCACCGATGCCCCTTCGCTAGGCCGCGCGATGCGAAACGAGACGGGCACCCGTATTCTCGCGGGTTGAGTTCGGCATTCACTCCCTGCCCGGCCGAGATCGCAGCAGCCGCGCCACTCCGCTGCCGTATTGGAACGCCTTCTTGGGACGCTCCGCCAACTCCGGTGGGACCCCAAGCAGCGCGGCCACCGCTCTTAGGAGGGGCTTGCGACCCCCGCCGGACCGCAGCTGATCGATCGAGAGTGACAGCACGTGTTCCATGAATTCCGGTTCCAAGAACGGAGAGGAAAGGTCCTTCCGCCGGCGCCCCCCGAGGGTGACCGAGTGGGGCCAGTCTTCCAGTAACAGCCTGTCGACATCCTCCTGGCGCCGCCCCTTCGTTTCAACGGTAGTTAGACCCTCAAAGTGGGCGTACCCAAGGAACAGCTCATCTGCACCCTGGCCGCACAGCACTCGAGTGTGCGTCGCCGTCTCTAGCGCGAGCGCAATGCCAACCAGCACGGCTCGGGGGACCGGACTTGCCCTCGCCAGAATGTCAACCTCAGAAGACAGCACTCGCTCGACATCTTCTCGGTCGACCGTCCGCCCTTTCCATGGCAACCCCAGAATGCGCGCACCCTGCTCTGCAGCGATGAGGTCGAGGCTCCCGGACGCTCCAATCGTCACCAACTCGACTTCCGCGAGGTCCCGGGCACCGGTCGCGACAAGGGACGAATCGAGGCCCCCGGAGAATAGGACGCTCACTTGCCGCGATGCGCCGATGGAGCGCTTCAGGGCATCCCGCCACTGCGTGGCCATGCCGGAGACTAGCGACGGGGACGGGATGCGGACCTGCACCGGAACCCCTCGCAAGTCAAGGGTTAATAGTTCGCCGAAGCCCACGTTGACGTGAGTGAAGGTCCCACGCGACCCCGGCCCCGGCGACGTGCGGTGTTTGTGGACCGGGACGGGACGCTGATGCCCGACCTCCACTACCTGGCTGACCCCGAGGCGGCTGAACTGGCCAGCGGGGTCGGCGACGCCCTTCGGCTCTTTCATCAGCACGACTATCTCGTCATTTGCGTGACTAACCAATCCGGTGTGGGCCGGGGGTTATTCTCTGAGGAGACGGTTCACCGCATCCATCGACGGCTCAACGAGAAGCTCCGACCTTATGGCGCCGCAGTGGACGCGTTCTACTATTGTCCGCACACGCCCGAACAGCATTGCGACTGCCGGAAGCCAGGAACCGCCCTTTTCGCGCGGGCAGCCGAAGACTGGGCAATCGACTTCCCCACGAGCGCCATCGTCGGGGATCGCCTTGCGGATGTAGAAGCCGGTGCCAGACTCGGCCTATTCACGATCCTGATCCCGGAGGTCGCCCACGAGATGCTAGTGAACCAAGAGCTGTCGGAACGGGGGATCCGTCCCGACGTCCGGGTCTTGAGCTTCGGTGCCGCGGCGGCGGCCGTTCTTCACCGGGGGTAACCCGGCTCCCGGGTTTCGGAGAAAGCTTCTAAACCCGTCCCGGCTCCCCGCGCCGAGCCGCCCGTGGTTCTTTCAATTCTTGAATCGGTCATCGGCGTCGCCATTACGTGCATCCTGTCCGCCGGGGCCGTTCGCGCCGGCGCACTCACGCTGTTCGCCGGAATCATCGCGACAGTCTTTGGATCCTTCATCGTCGTCGTGAGCGGATACCCGTATCTCGCGTTATTGGTCCTCTTCGTCGTGGCGAGCGTCCTCGCGACCCGATTCCGGTTTGAAGACAAGCGGCGGAAGAACGTCCAGGAGGGAACGCACGGCGAACGCGGGGTGGCGAACGTGCTCGCCCACGTGGTCGTGCCGAGCGGGTTGGTCGCCATCGGATGGGCGCTGCCCAACGTGCTTTCACCCGCAGCGACCGCGTTCCTCTACACGTCCGCGCTCGCCTTTGGGGCGTCGGACACATTCGCGAGCGAATTTGGGGTGCTCGCCGGCCGGGCACGCAGTCTGCTGTCCGGAAAAGTTGTCACGGCGGGAACAAACGGAGGAGTGTCGGCGCTCGGAGAGGCATGGGCCTTCGTTGGAGCGTTCACCACTGCACTCGTGGGAGGCGGATTGTTCTACCTATTCCACCAACCCGCTCCACCACTAGGTACTCTCCTTCTCGGCGTCACGCTGGCCGGATTCCTCGGGTGCCAGGTGGATAGCGTGCTTGGCGAAACGCTCGAGAATCGCCGTTATCTAACAAAGGGTGGCACGAATATCGTGGCGATGTTCATCACGGTGCTGATCGCGTGGGCACTGCTCAGGGTTCTCGTGTAGGGTGGCGAATGACCACCACCATGAAACGTGGCATCGCCATCGTGCTACTGTCGGGAGGGATGGACTCCGCGACCGCCCTCGCGTTCGCACGGCCGCACTTCCGGAGGGTCGATTGCTTGACTGTCGTCTACGGGCAACGGCACCGGCGCGAGGTTCGGAGCGCGCGTCGCCTCGCAACCCATTTTCGGGTCGCCCACCACGAAGTCCTGGACCTCCCTCTTGGCCCCCTCTTGCGGTCGGTCCTCACGGACGCACGACGATCCCTGCCCCGCGCTCATGCGGGACGAAAGGTGGGGCGGATTCCCGATACGTACGTCCCCGCCCGGAACACGATCCTCCTGTCCATCGCCCTGGGGTACGCCGAGAGCATCAAGGCGGAGGCGATCTACATTGGCGCGAACGCGATCGACTATTCGGGCTACCCCGACTGTCGACCGGAGTACTTCCGCGCGTTCGAGCGTCTCGCACGGCTCGCGACGCGCGCCGGAGTGGAGCACGACGGTGAGGTCCGAATCGAAGCGCCCTTGCTGCGCTTGTCCAAGGAGGATATTGTGCGCCTCGGAGAACGACTCCGGGTACCGTGGGCGATGACCTGGAGCTGCTACGCCGGTGGTCGTGTCCCGTGCGAGCGCTGTGATTCCTGCGTATTACGAGCCCGAGGATTCGCCGCGGCGGGGATCCGAGACCCGCTGACCGGACCCGCTCACATCCGTTCGAGGCGCTCGAGCCCCAGATAGTCGAGCGTGTTTCCGAGCGCTTGGCGGGTTGCCGCGACTAGTGCGAGCCGACTTGCCCGGGTTGGTCCCTCCGCTCGCATAACGGGGACGGCTTGGTAGAACCGGTTGAAGGCCTCCGCCAAACCGTAGGCGTACGTCGCGACCGTGTGCACGTGGGCGGTCCGGGCCACGTACTCGATCATGCCGGGCAATCGGGCGAGGGTCCGCACGAGGTCGGTCTCTTCCGGCAGGCTGAGAGCCTTCGCCTCGAACGGATAGGGGAAACTTTCCCGATCCGCCTTCCGCAAGATACTCCCCGCCCGGGCGTACGAGTACTGCACGAATGGCCCGCTTCGCCCTTCGAAGGAGAGCGCTTCCTCCCAGTGGAACTTGACGGGCTTGTCGGGGGCGATCCGGAGGATGTGGAAGCGGACGGCACCGGCACCGATGTGCTCCGCGATCGTTGCGACTTGGTCCTCGGAGAGGTCTTCCCGTCGCTGCAGAACCTCCGTATGGGCGCGTTCCACCGCCTCGTTCAACAGATCGTCGAGATGCACGGCGCGCCCCTTCCGGGTCGACATTCGCCCTCCCTCCGGGACCGTGATGTCTTGGTAGATCAGAAACTCGGGCCGGCGCGTTTCTCCAATCTCCGAGAGCATGGCGTCCAAGGTTCGGGCATGCAATTGGTGGTCCTGCCCGAGCACATCGATGACCCGTGCGAACCGAGAGAACTTCTGCAAGTGGTAGGCCACGTCGCGAGTCGGGTAGAGCGAGGACCCATCCCCGCGGGTTACGACGATCGTGGCGCTTTCCTTGGGCAATCCGTACCCACG
>JBARJD010000069.1:0-1960 GCA_049800095.1 Thermoplasmata archaeon
CTTCGCGCCGATGACCGCAATCAGCGCGCCAAGCGCCTCTAACGCCGCGAACCCGCCCTCGGCCGAACCGCTGGCCCACGTCCGCATTCCGGGCAGCCCCCGGACCTACGAGGTCCGTGACGTCCTCCGCGGGATGGGGCTCCGATGGGACCCGCTCTCCCATGCGTGGCACGGGATGCTCCCGGGCGACCAGGGCTCCCGCCTGGCCCGCGACTTCGGCCTCAAGCCCCAGCTCGTCCCCACGATCGAGGCGTTCGGCTCAGTAACAGGCCCAGAGCCGTCCTCAGCCTCGCCGGAGCGTCCCGAGGCGCCTCGGTCGCCCGCGCTGGCGTCCAGACCCCGCAACGGGTCCCGGACGCGCACAGGGGCCCGCGTGGCGTTCCCGGGGGCTGCTGACGATCCCGACGAGGTCGAGGTCGGAGATCGCCGGCTCAGCGTGTGGGAGACCACGAGCGGTCTACCGGACGACTCCCGCGAGGTGGAAGAGCAGGCTGAGTACCGTCACCTCGTCGACCTCCGTTCCCGGGTGAAGATCGCGAGAGCGGTCGCATCGAAGATGCCCGGCCTCGCCGCGATCCTGCGGGCCCGCCCCGACCGGGCCGCCCGGTTCTACGCCCGGTTCGGGATCACGGACCGACAGTTCAGTGAGGGAGTTCGTGCAGATCTATTGGACCATGCGATTGATGCACTGTCTGACCAAGATCTTCATGGACCCAGTGCTCAAGGTAACGGCTTCGCAAAGGGCTTTGCCCGTAGCTGGTAAACATCGGCATTTGGTAAAGTGAACTTGGTGCTAAAGCGTCGAATCAGTGAGGGGTGACTGATCGCCACGCTCAAACCGTGGGACTTTGCAGAATCGACCAGAAAGTCGAGAGCTTCTGGCGGTAATGAAACGTCGGCCCAGCCTTGATCCATCCATGAAAGACAGATCGGTTTCATCTGCTCGATCCAAGTCGTAAGATGTCGAATGTCGTAGAGGTCGAGGTGGAACCGCCGGTTCGACCATCGAAAGATCTTCTCCCTGCCATTGCGGTAGACAAGCCGGGCCGCCTCGTCATCGACAACGAGCTTGACCGGCCCGTATCGCGACCCGTACAGAGCTGGGACCATCAGAACTTCGACGTACGCAACGATGACGATGACCACCAGATTGACAGCGCCGTTTCCAATTGGGAAGAATCCAGTCTGGAAGAATCTCACGATGAGGTGTCCCACGGGAAGAATGATGAAGAAAAGGAGCGGAAAGCCGATGACTCCTCCGAGACATATCCATCTGAAACCACGTCTGTAATCGAACCGGCGCCGTACGAGTTGGGATATATCGAAAGTAATCGAGCCCATGCGTGTGATTCGCGAAATCTCGCCCTCTCTGATAAGGCGATAGCAGGGCCGCTGGTCCTTCCCGCTCGCCCAGCTAGGGGGTCCCCCCCCGCGCCTTCGATGGGTTCTTGTTCCAAGGGGAGGGTGTCGCAGTTCGCCTTCGCTGAGCCACGATGACCGAGATACAGACGTTTGACCTTTCGACCGTCGCGGGCCTCTATGACAAGAACCGCCTCCGACTTGGGCGCTGGCTCGCCGGACTGTTTGCGGTCGTGTTCCTCGTCACTGCCGTCTGGAAAGGACTCGGCCCGATCGGCTCGATTTACTATGTGCCCGGGCTTGTCGGAGGCGTCACATTCGATTTCTGGCTGTGGTGGTTTGCCCTCTACTTCTTCGGTCCGCCCCCGTTCACTGTCTCGGCATCACCCGATGCGGTCCGCTTCACCTTCAAGTCTGGCAGGGCAACTCCATTCAATCTACGGGAGAGAGGGCTCCGCGTGAAACTTGCCGAGACGCTTCCTCCGGCGGATTCCACCCGGCGTATCATTCAGGACCCCCCGTTCTTCGCAATCCGTCGATTCCGTTGGCTTCCGTTGACGCCCGAATCTTTCGCTTCAATAGTCACCGAACTGGAGAGAGC
>JBARJD010000070.1:0-36108 GCA_049800095.1 Thermoplasmata archaeon
GGCCGGGTCCGCTGGGAAGCTCCGTATCTCCGGTTCTTTGTGTTGTCACACAACGCCGTCCGCGGAGGGGCGGGCGGCTCCGTGCTCAACGCGGAGCTCGCCGACGCGCTCGGCCTGCTACGTCGGGGGAGGGTCGCCGCTTCATGACCGTCGCACACCCTTTAGTGGTAAAGTTCGGCGGTGCGACCCTCTCGAAGCCGAAGGAGGTCGTCGACTGGGTCAGCCAGCGGCACGCAACCGAGGGCCCGATGGTGGTGGTCCTGTCGGCTCGGGAGGGTGTAACGGACCTCCTACGATCTGTGATCGCCGCTCCTCGCGCCCACGCGAAACACGTCCGGGCGTTGGACCAGATTGCGCAACTCCACCCGGGGCTATCCGTCGAGGGCCGGAAGCAGCTCGATCGGTTGAGGCAGTTGGTACAGGAAGCGGAGCGACGAGGCAAGGTGGACCCTCCCCTCGCGGACCGGATCGTAAGTCAGGGGGAGCGCCTCGCGGTGCACTGGATTCTTCCCCAATTGCTTGAAGCCGGCATACCGGCGGTGGGGGTCGAGGCCGACCACCTCGGAGTTGTCACCGACAACGAATACGGTGCCTCCACGATCCTTCTCGATCGGTCTGAACGTCCGGTGCGCCGGACCCTGACTCGGTGGCTCCGGGCAGGCCGAGTACCGGTCGTCACCGGATTTGTGGGACGGAGCCTCGAAGGACGGGTCACCACGCTTGGCCGGGGGGGTTCCGACTACACCGCGACGTCGCTCGGCGCGATTCTCCGAGCCAGCCGAGTCGAGCTCGTGAAGCGGGGAGTCTCTGTGCTGACCGGTGATCCCCACCGGGTCCCAGCCGCTCGGCCGATCCTCCGATTGTCGTACGATGAAGCGGAGGAGCTGGCTCAGTTCGGCGCGAAGGTACTACATCCCCTGACGGTCGAGCCGGCGCGAGACTTTGGGATCGAGGTGCATGTGATGCCGCTTGGAGATCCGAAGGCCAGCACGGTCATCGGACCCACACCGGGACCTGGCGGGATGCGCGCCCTCACGTTGCTCTCCCCCGTCGGTCTCCTACGGATTCGGGTGGCGGGCGGACGGCAGCGTCCCGGCGTCGTCGCCGAGGTATCCCGTCGCCTCACCGCCGCGGGGCTCAATATCGTCACGCTGTTCACTTCGTCGACGCTGCTGAGCGTTGTGCTCGAGGCCGCCCACGCCGCCGAAGGTCGGAGGGCCCTCCAGCCGCTCGCCGACCGGGATCGGATGGTACTGGACGGGCCACATCGCGTCGGTTTGCTGACGGCCATCGGCGAGGGGGTTCTTCGCGATGTGGGCCGTCTACCCCCCTCGATCCTTCGAGTAGGGGAGGGCCTGAGCGCGACGCCTCGATCCGTGACGCTGGCGGTTCCCGCCAAGGAGGCAGAGCGCGTCTTGGTACAGATGCATCGCACGCTCGTGGAGCGGAGGGCCCGATGACCGACCCGTGGCAGGAGTTCCTCTCTACATCGACCCGGGGCGAGTGCGTAGGATATTTCGAGCGAGGGTCAGCTCCCGGCCTCCCGGGGCGGTGGGCCACCTCGTTCGTCGAGCCCGACGAGTACTGGTCGCTCAGTTCGGATGCCGGTATCGAGGAGCTCGACACCCGTGCCCGTCGGCAGTTGAAGAACGATCCGCGCCGCGCGTTGATCGGATACATCGGGTTCGACGCGACCTCCCTCTTCGAACCCCTCCTCCGACGAGTTCCTCCAGGGGGTCCGTTCCCGCTCGGGGAGTGGGCTCTCGTGTCCCGGTTTCGGCGGCGGCGCGTCGAACGGTCCCCCGTGCCCGCACACCCGCGTTCGTTCGAGCGCCCCGCCACTCCGAGGTCGGACACGCTCCCTCAGCGGAGATTCGAGCGGAGCGTCATTCGGCTCCGCGAGGCCATTGGCGCCGGAGAAGCGTTCCAAGTCGTTCTCAGCCACCGGCGAGCCTGGGACCGACCCGAGGACCTGCTCGACCGGGCCACCCTTCTTCGCGCGCGGGAGCGATATGCCTACTTCTACTACCTCCGGTTCGGAGACCGGGAAATCGTCGGCGCAAGTCCTGAGTCGGTCCTCGAGACGCAGGGTCGCCGCGCCTTCCTGAGCCCAATCGCAGCTACGCGCCCCCGTCGGAGCACGGCGGGCCGCACGACGCTCCACCGGGATCCGAAGGAGCTGGCCGAGCATCGCATGCTAGTCGACTTGGCCCGCAACGACCTCGGCCGGGTCTCCCGGCCCGGAAGCGTGCGCGTGGTCTGGGAGGAACGTCTCGAGCGGTTCGCCCGACTCGAGCATCTCGTCAGCCGGGTGGAGGGAACTCTTCTGCCGTCGGTCGGCTCCTGGGCCGCACTGGCCGCCGCGTTCCCTGCGGGGACGGTGAGCGGGGCGCCTAAGATCCGAGCGACCCGGTTACTCCGTCACGAGGAACGAAGCTGGCGCGGGCCATACGCCGGCGCCGTCGGGGTGATCCAGGGAAATGGAGATGCGGCGTGGGCGCTCGCCATTCGCAGCGCCTTCACCCTACGCGACCAGCTCTACACGGCGGCCGGGGCCGGCATCGTCTGGCATTCCCAGCCGCGGCGAGAGTTTCAGGAAACCCTCCTCAAACTCGAGGAACTGGAGACGACCCTCCTCGGGAGCCGACCGTGAAAGTACTTCTCGTCGATCACGAGGATTCGTTCGTCTACAACCTCTACCAGAACCTCCGTGTGCTAGGCGCCACCGTCGAGTGTGTCCGATACACGGCGCCCGTACGCCGTTCGATCGTGTGGGATCCGGACGCCATCGTTCTCTCCCCGGGCCCGGGCCATCCCAAGGACCGGAGGGTCACCGGCCACGCGAGGTACCTCCTGTCCCGCTGGCGCACCGAGCGGCCGTTCCTCGGGGTGTGTCTCGGCCATCAATTGATCGGCGAATTCTACGGGGGTCGAGTAGGTCAGGCGGAGGCTCCGGTCCACGGGGCGACCGTCGAGATCGAGCACGTTGAGACACCTCTTTTCCGCGATGTCCCGTCCAAGTTCCGCGCAGCGAGGTATCATTCGCTCGTCGTCAAACGGGAAGGCCTTCCGAAGCAACTGCGGGTGACAGCGACTACACGGCAGCGCACGATCATGGCGCTCGATCACCGGTCCGACCCGGTCCACGGAGTCCAGTTCCACCCGGAGTCCTACCTGACTCACGAAGGACCTCAGATCCTGCGAAACTTCCTGGGGGAGGTTCGACGATGACCCAGGCGATTTTGGAGCGGCTGCTCGCCCGGAGGGACTTGACTCCGCATCAGGTAACGTCGGTCGTAGGGACACTCGTCGATCCCCGCACGGAGGACCTGGAAAGAGCCGCACTGCTCGTCGCGCTCCGAACCAAGGGCGAAACCGCCGCGGAGGTCCAAGCTTTCGCTCGGGAGCTCCGTCGACTCTCCAACGCCTTCCCCGGGCCGCGGGCCGATGGGGCCGTCGACCTCTGTGGCTCCGGAGGGGCGAGGACCCCTTCCTTCAACATCGGCACGGTGAGCTCGTTCGTGGTCCGAGCCGCGGGAGTACCGGTGGCCAAGCACGGGAACCGAAGTGCTCGGGGGAGTGCGAAGGGTTATGCCGGATCCAGCGATTTGCTCGAGGCGCTTGGTTTACCGGTCACGACCTCCTCTGAATTCGCGCGCGAGTGCTACCGGCGGTACGGGCTGGCGTTTCTGCATGCCCCGCTGTACCACACGGCCACGAGCGCGGTGATGCCGGTCCGTCGCGCGCTCGGCGTGGCTACGATATTCAACCAGCTCGGCCCGCTCACCAACCCGGCGAACGTGCCCTTCCAGGTGGTCGGATGTCCGGAGCCTTCTGTCGCAGAACGGGTGGCCAGGATCCTTCCCAACCTCGGCGTACGAGCCGGCATCGCGGTCGCCGGCAACGACGGGAGCGATGAATTCTCACCGACGGGCACCTCGACGTGCGTGATCTGGTCCCACCGGCACCGGAGCCACCGAACCGTCCGCGCGGCGGATCTTTTGGAGCCGGAAGATCGTCGGGGGTCCTGGGGCCCGCTCGCAGCGCCAGCGGCGGCCGAGGAGACAAACCGGCTCCTCGCGGGGGGAGGAGGCGCTCGGCGCGGGAGCATCCTCCTCACGAGCGGGGCGGCGCTTTGGGTATCGGGCCGTGCGCCCGATCTCCGAGCAGGAATCCGTCAGGCACAATGCGCCCTCGATGACGGCCAAGCGGGGGCCCTCCTGGGTGCCCTTCAGCAGCTTGCGCGCGAACGTCCGTGGAACAGGGGGGCCTGACGGTGGGCTTTCTCGCCAACCTGCTTCCCCAGGTACGCGCCCAGATCGATGACCCGGCGTACCTGCAAGGTCTCCCCGAAGCCCCGACTCACCGCGCCCCGAGCTTGCGAGAAGCGGTGACGAGGGCACGAGCGGGCTGGGCGGTTCTCGTTGAGCGCAAGCATGAATCGCCAGGGGCCGCCGAATCGACGCTCCCCGTCCCACCGCTCGCGAAGTTCGTGAAACAGGCGCTAGAGGGGGGCGCCGATGGGCTGTCTTGCCTCGCGACCGCCCCTGAGTTCCGGGGCTCACCTCGTGAGGTGGCCGAACTCGTGCGCGGATCGGACCTGCCGGTCCTGTTCAAAGATTTTGTAATCGATCCGATTCAAGTCGAAGCCGCCTTCCGCTCCGGGGCGTCGGCGATCCTCCTGATCGCCCGCTTGGAGAGCGGAGGGTTTCTGGACATACCGCTCCGGGAACTAGCCTTGGCCTCTAGGGCCCGCGGGCTCGAAGTGCTGCTGGAGGTGCATGGGCAAGACGAATGGACGATCGCGGAGGACATGGCCGTGGATTTGTTCGGAGTGAACTTGCGGGACTTGGACACGCTACGATTCCGCCCAGAGGCTGCGGAAGAGACGTTCCGCCTCGCCGGCGCACATCATCCACTCCTTGGGCTAAGCGGCGTATCCTCCCCCGCCGAGGCCGAACGATATCGTCTTTGGGGAGCCGACGGTCTTTTGGTCGGTACCGGTTTCGCTCGCGCACGAGACCCCGGGGCCTTCCTTCGCGCGTTGAGGGTCCCTCGTCAAGGATAGAGGCATGAAGACATTCGTGAAGTTCTGCGGGCTGACCGAACCGACCGCCATCGCACTAGCGCCCGAGGGGGGGGCGGCCGGCTTCGTGATCGACGTCCCAGCCTCTCCACGGAACCTCACGGTCGCTAAGGCGGTCGAGTTGGTGGAGCACGTACCGGCGGGGGCGGAGGCGTGGGCGGTGGTCGTCGATCCTTCCGTGGAGCTGATTCGCCAGATTTTCGACGAAGTCGGCGTCGACCGGATCCAGGTCCACGGCAAGATTCCGGAGGGCCTCGACTTCCTTGAGATTCACCATCTTGTCCCATCGCTTCCGGTGCCGACCGGACCTGACGGCGGGGTGGTCCCCGAACTTCCGCCGGCGGAGTCCTACCCCCGGGTGCATCTGGATGCGGCCGGAGGCCCGCTGCCGGGAGGAAGTGGACTGCGGCCGGACTGGGAGATCTGCGCGGCCCTGGTCCAAAAAGCCCCCGGCCGAAAACTCGTGCTCGCCGGCGGATTGACACCGGAGAATGTCGGAGAGGCACTCTCTGCGGTTGGGCCCTGGGGCGTGGATGTCTCTTCCGGCGTGGAGCGCTCCCCCGGGGAAAAGGACCCCGACCGGATACGCGCATTCCTCGCCGCCGTCGAGGCATGGGAGAAGTCGCATGCCTAGACGCTTCGGCGCCTACGGCGGTGCCTATGTCCCCGAGACGCTCATACCTGCGCTACGAGAACTAGAGGTGGCCTGGCTCTCCTCGCGGCACGATCCGAATTTCCGTACCGAGCTTTCGCGCTGGTCCCGAACCCTCGGAGGCCGCCCGACCCCGCTCTACCACGCCGAGAATCTTACGCGTCGCGGCGGGGGGGCCCAGATCTGGTTCAAGCGGGAGGACCTACTGCATGGGGGTGCTCACAAGTTCAACAACGCGCTCGGCCAGGGACTTCTTGCGCGACGCATGGGCAAGCTCCGGCTGATCGCGGAGACCGGCGCCGGTCAACATGGGGTCGCGGCGGCGATGATCGGCGCCGCTCTCGGGCTGCCGACGGAGGTATACATGGGCGCTCGCGACATGGAGCGTCAGTCCCCCAATGTGCAGCGAATGCGTTTGTTGGGAGCGAAGGTGCATCCGGTGACCTCCGGGGCCCAGACGCTCAAGGACGCGATCAACGAAGCCCTGCGTGATTGGATTGCCAGCGTTCGAACGACGCATTATCTCCTCGGCTCGGCCGTCGGGCCCCACCCGTTTCCGTCGTTGGTGGCAGATTTTCAAAGCGTGATCGGCCGAGAACTTCGAAGGCAGTCCCGCGCCCAGTGGGGGCAGTTGCCCGACCTCGCCGTTGCGTGTGTGGGGGGAGGGAGCAACGCGATAGGTACGTTCCACCCCCTGTTGCGTACACCGGTCCAGCTGCTTGGGGTAGAGGCCGGGGGCCGGGGTCGGGGCGTGGGCGCCTCGTCGCTCGTGCGCGGCACCCCCGGGATTCTCCACGGCGCCTATTCGTTTGTGCTGCAGGACCCCGATGGGCAAATCTCCGAGACCGAGAGTATCTCTGCCGGACTGGACTACGCCGGAGTGGGGCCCGAGCACGCGATGCTCCGAGACTCCGGCCGAGTGCGATACATTTCCGTACGCGACGACCAGGCGTTGTCGGCCTTTCACTGGGTGGCCCAGGACGAGGGCATCTTGCCGGCCCTGGAACCTTCCCACGCGATCTACGCCGCGGTACGAGCGGCCGCCCGCCTTCCTCTCCGGCGACGCGTCGTGGTGACGCTCTCCGGTCGGGGGGACAAGGACTTGGAGGTGGTGCTCCGCCATGACGCCGGACGGGCTCGCTGAGATCCTCTCGAGAAATCGCCAGGAGCGTCGAGGCTCCCTTCTCGTCTACATCATGCTAGATGCCGCGCGTCAGAGGGCGTTAGTTCCGCTGGTGCGAGCCTGTAGGGAGGCGGGGGCGACGGGAATCGAGCTGGGTTTCCCGTTCAGCGATCCCATCGCCGACGGCCCGATACTACAGGCGGCCGCAGCTCGGGCGCTCGTGAACGGCACTGGCTGGCACCACTTGCTCGACGCACTAGGAGCCGTCTCGCCGGAGCTTCCCGTAGCGGTCATGACCTACGCCAACCCGGTGTTTCAACATGGACTCGCGGAGGCCTGCAAGGAGATTGCCGCGGCGGGCGGCTCGGGACTCATCGTCCCGGACCTTTCGTTGGAGGAGAGTCCTCCGTGGCGTATCGCGGCGCACCGTGCTGGGCTTTCCCTGGTCCAGATGGGGTCGCCGGCCACCTCTGTCGGCCGTGTGGGTCGGCTGGCCGAGGCGAGCTCCGGTTTTTTGTACCTCGTTTCGCGATTTGGGACGACGGGCCGGGGCGGGCGGGCCCCCGGTGTGGAACTGCGACCGTTGGTCGCGGCGGCGCATGCAGCGCGTCCCGAGCTTCCGGTGCTCATCGGATTCGGCATTCGGACCGCGGCCGATATCGCCCCGATTCGCGCCACCGGCGCGGACGGGGCGATCTTGGGCAGTTCCGTCGAGGAAATCCTCTCTCGATCGACCGACCCGGAGCGTCTCCGGTTGTTCGTTCGCCGATTGGCCCATGCACTGGGTTCCCAGCGACACGGGTCCTAGGGCGACTGGGCCGACCCTAGGGCCGGACCCGCTCGAGCGACAGAAACCGGACGGATTCGCCCCGTTCGCGAGACACTCCGGCGAGCAGGAACTCCTTGCGCACCCCTTGCGCTACGCGGACCCCTCGCGCGATCTCGGACCACGGCGCTTCGAACCGGTCCTCTACCGCATGGACCAGGTAGCGGGCATGGGCGTGTTCCGGGTTGCGAGGATAGGCGCGAAAATGGGCCCCGTACTTGAATCCGGTTTTGACGACCAACTGGCGTTCCCGCAAGGCCCGATAGACCGCCATTCGTTCATCGAACCCGGACTCGAGCCGACGGGCCCGGCGCAGCAGTTGGTCCCGGGAGACCGGCCGGCGGGTCCGAGCGTCGTGGAGCTGGAGAAGACCGGTGGAGACCAAGTAGGCCGCTTCGAGCAGGCTGAGCTCCAATCGGCTCCCGATACGGCTGCCGTAGGCCTGCTGGCGGCCCAATGACTCGACGCCGCCGGCGTCGAACACCAGTACGCGATCTTCGCCAAGGATGGCGGGGATCGGCACGGAGCTGCCCAGGGGGGGGAGGGCACCCGTTGGGTTTGGTCGACGGATCTTGTAGTACGTGAGGTCCGACTCCTCGTCGACAACTCCGACCAGGAGCTGCTTCTTCGTGGCTTGGGCCTTCTCCGCCAGCGCCTCAATCCGGGCGAGCTCGAACGGTTCTCGTTCCGAGACCGTCTCCACCCAGAAGCGCGCCGGTGTCTTGTGCAGGATCCCCCCGCGGGGGAGGACGGAAAACGCGACCGGGGCCGGGCCCGCCCGGACGACGTAACCGCGTTGGCGAAGGTCCCGATAGACCAGGTACCGGATGCCAAACCCGGGTTCCGCACGGAGGGCCCTTCGGAAGAGGTCGGCCCAATCTACGACACGCCCCCGTTCCGCCTGCACCTCGAGCCGGCCCATTTCGAGCAGGTACAACGACTCTGTCCGGTCGAGCTGGAGCCCCCCCGAGCCCACCGTGCCGAAGAACCCTCGGCCGAACACCGTGCCGGCTTCCGATGGGTCGTCGATCCGCACCGTCGCGTCGTCCCGGACCGCACCGGTCACGCGCTGGCTCCCGGGATCTCCGCGAGCGTGACGAGCGGCTCGAGCGTGATGCCTTCGGCTTTCATCCGCTCGATGGCGCCCATTCCCCGGTCGACCACGACAAGCGCGTGATTGACCACCCCACCCGCCTCGCGGATGATTCGGACGGACTCCATCGCCGAGCCGCCCGTCGAGCTGGCGTCCTCGATGAGTAGAATCCGGGCGCCCGCCGGGATCTCTCCCTCGAAGCGCTGGCGGGTCCCATGGTTCTTGGCCGCTTTTCGAATGACGAGATACGGCCGACCCGTCTGAAGAGCCACCGCCACGACGAGGGGGACCGCGCCGAGTTCCATCCCCGCGAGCCGGTCAGAGTCGCCTACCCGACGTGCGAGGGCCTCGGCCATCACGCGGAGGCGAGCCGGATCCGTCCAGGCCCGTTTGACGTCGATGTAGACGTTCGACGTCTGTCCCGACGCCAAGGTGAACTGTCCGAACCGGACCGATCCGGAGGTCAGCAGAAGGTCGACGATTCGCTGCCGCTCTTCGGGCCCGTTTTCCTGCGCCATCGTCTCACCACGGTACTTTCTTGGTGCCGATCTTGAACCCGATCCAATTGAACAGGGTATGGAGGCCCACCGTGAGTAGAAGGACCCATAAGAGTGCCTCCAACGAGAAGAACGTCTGCACAAAGATGGCGGGATAGAGTACCAACCCTAGGCCGATGGGCACGAGGACGAAGGGAAGTTGGTCCAAACCGATCACTCGGGCCCCGCTTCCCCACCCGAACCGGCGCTTGATGAAGGAGCCAATCGCATCACCGGTCAGCGCGCCGCCGGTCAGGAGAATGGCGACCGGCACCGCCGCCAGGATGGTAGGCCCGTAGTGCGGGACGAGCTGGAGGTTTGGCGGAGCGATCAGGATCAGCCATGCCTGGAGGAGGACGATTGGAAGGGCCACGAACGTCCCGAAAAGGAACCCTGACCAGGTCTTCGAGGGCCCAAGGATCCGACGCCCATCGAACCAATTCCGACCAAAGTCCATCGGCGGCCCCCGGCCTTTGGGGAGGGTGGCCAACGCATTCGCCGCGAACACCGGGGTGAGCACCCAGAGGACCCGGATCAGAACCTCGAGATGAGGATTGACCACGCCTCCGCGGCCCCCTTACGGCTCGAGGATGAATCGACGGATGGTTTCGGTCACCCGGGCGACTCCAACCGGGTCCAGGTTCTCCTCCGCCTCGTGGATGTGCGAGGTCCTTCCCATGAGACCGAACACCAGGGCCGGGAGCGGTTCGCGGTGGGAGGTCTGAAGACCGACCAGGCTGCTCGCATCGGTGCCCCCATACTCTCCGTACACGCCCTTGACCCCGAAGACCGCGCCAAGGATCCGTTCCATCTTCAGGAGCGCGGGATGGTCCGGACGAAGGGCGTACCCTCCGCGCCCACGGTCCAAAGGAGCCTCGACCCGGGAGTCTGGGTCGTGGGCGGCGCTCCAGTCTCGGGCGTACTCACGCGCAGCGCGGACGCCCGACTCCATGGACATCTCCGGAGTCAATCGGAGATCCACCCCGAACGTCGCCACGAGCGGGGAGGAATCGTCCAGCAGGCCGGCCCGGAGCGCACGATCCAACAATTCCACCGCGGCCGGAACCGGGTTGTGGCCTCGATGAGGATACCCCGCATGACTGCTGGTGCCGACCACCGAGACCGCTAACGCGCCCGTCGGCACGGTGAGCGACGTGGCGCCGCCGAGCTCCAGCCGAAAGGGAGGAGAGACCAAGGCCGCCAGCAGGGCGGGGAGCGGGGAAAGTTGTGCCGCCGAGCCGCGAAGAACAAGCGTAACGCTCTGAGCGATTTGGTTCGTCGCGTCGGTCTCGGCATGAATCGCTCCGACCCGCGGCCGGGGGGTACTCGTCTCGCCTTCTGCCAACGTGTCCCACTTCGTCACCGTGGCGCGGCCGGTGATGAACGGGAACGGCGCGTCGTGGTCGGGCCAGTCGGGGGAAGGGTAGACGGAGACCCAGGACCGAGCCAGGGATTGTAGGCCGATCAGACCCTCGCCGAACGCGACCACCCTGGGGAGTGGAACGGGCCGCGCGAACGTGCCGTCCAAGAACAGGACGCCCGACGATCCGGCCGTCGCATGGGGGTCCCCGTCCGGGATCAACACCACGTCCCCGTCGAGGAAGCGCTCGGGGTCGCTCACCGGCAACTGCTCGTCATGGGCCTTGAGCGACTCGATTCCTCCCGCCCCCCCCGTCTCTTCGTCGCAACAGATCAGCAACCGAATGTTCTGCGAGAGCGATGGGTGGTCGCGGAGCTGCTTGGCGGCCAACAGCGAGGGGACCACGCCACTGCCCAGATCGTCAGCGGCGCCCCGTGCGTAGAACAATCCATCGGGTCGGAACGTTAGTTCGTGCGGCGGGGTCTGCCACCGCGCCCGTTGCTCGGCCGGTACGGGCACAACGTCGTAATGCGACATGATGATCACTCGCTCATTCGCTCCCACGTCGAGGTCTGCGATGACGTTCGGTCGTGGGACTCCGTGCAGCCCCTCCACCGTCGGCAGGTCCGTGAGTGGGTCGAAGATTCGCGCCCGAAGCCCCCACCGAGTGGCTACGTCAACGAGATACCGGGCGGCTTCGAGGTAGTGGGGCTTCTCCCATCGTTCGTGTGCCGGGTCCTCGAGATTGGTATTGGCGAACCCAACCAGGTCGCGGAGGAGAGCATAGGCATCGGGGTCGCCCAGCGCCTCTTTGGCGGAGGTAGGAGGCTCCGGCGGAAGGGCGGTCGGCATCGGGCGCTTTCCTCGTTAGTGGAGCACGGCGAGCACGACCGTGGAGCTCGTGATCAGTAAAAGGAACGTCATCAGGAATGCGTTGGAAAACATCGACAGCGTGTCACCGAGGGAGGTCAAAAGCCGTGCGGTCCAATCTGGGCCGAGCACCGCCACATCCGGCACCTCCCGGGTCCCGACCCGTACCTCGACCGGCTCTAGATTCGTGAGCGCATCCCGGACTACTCCGACGACCGTTTCCCGAAGCAGGTCGAAGGAGATACGCTCCCCAATCGGGTTGACGCCGCCATCGACTTCGTGCACGACGTGATTGTCCGTCGTCATGACCTCCGAATCGTCGACGACGCCGCCCAGGGCTTGGATCAGGCGTTCGCGCAGCCCTTGGAGGAGATTGTTGCCATCGAGGAGGACGTACGCCGTCCGGCGGCCCCCGACTTCCACGACGAGTGCGCGGACTCCACTAGGTCCGATGCCCTCTCGCCCCACGGAGAAACCGGTCCGCAGCGCGACGCCGGCCCGCACCGACCCAGGCATCGACTGCGCTAGGGCCGCCGAGACGGCTTGACGAACGTCCTCGGCGAACCGTTGGGCCCGAGGAGAACCGTACGTGAGGTCCCCCTCGTCCTCCTTGTAAGAATTGTGCGCGTCGATCAGCGCCAGCTCCGGGTGTCCCGCCTGCCGGTTTTCGGCTACGAGTCGGTCGGCGATCGCGTACGCGATATCGTCGGTCGGCTCGGGCGCTTGGGTGGTCGTCACGATGACCACATCCCCCAGCCGTTGGGCGCGAGCCCAACTTCCAGCGGACGCGGAGACGAGAGGACTATTGAGGGTGCTCGACGCCGCCGGCAGGTCGTGAAGCAACGATGAGGTGGCCTCGCCGATTCGACGCACCTCCGACGTCGTGGGGACATCCAAATCGTGATTGCACGGTGTGTGTGGAACAAAAACGAGGCCCTCGCCCGGCCCCAACTGTTCTTCGAGCTTCTGGGGCAAGTTGCTGGCGCCCAGTGCCGCGAACGGCCCTGGGTGCACGGCCGGCAACGCCAAAGTCGCCTTGGGCCCGTGCGAAGTGCGGAACTGGACTGCGGTCACGCGAACGTTGGCTTCGACGGCGAAGCCGTCGAAGAACTTCTCCAGGGTTTGCGTCGCCGCCGGGTCGCGGCTTCCCACGTGCTCGATCAACGGTCGAATGAAGGAAACGCCAGAGGACCCGAACTCCCGGCGGAGTGGTCGGTCAGCCGCACGGAGGAGTAGCGCGGCACAGAGGAACCCGAGAAGCAGGAACACACCCGCAGCCAGGGCCCAAGCGAGGGGCGGCGGATAGAGCAGGAACACCCCGACAATCGCGATCACGGGGTGGCAGAGTGAGGCGGGGAGAGAGGCGGCATGGCGAGGTTTGGAGACGCCGAACATCGTCATGTGCCGGAACCACAGAATCGGACCTTGCACGAACAGGAGGATGAGGGGTATACCGATCGGCAAGTGGCCCACCGCGAGTCCGACGCCTCGCCAGACGAGAAGGATGGGAATCGGAACGACGGTCGACATGAGTCCGAGCAGCGCGTTCCGGTGCCAGGGGAAGCGGCCACCCAGCGCGCTCGCTAGCGGCGTCGTGAGGAGGACGCCCAAGACCCCGGGAAGGAGGAAGACCAACGCCCACCCTGATCCGAAGCGGGCCAGCGACGCGCCCGGGAGCCAGACGAGAGCGGAGTCGGCCAGCGAGGCGGCGCCGAGGAAGCCTATGGCCCACGCGATGCTCGGCGCCCGGAAGAAGAAGCGGGAGTAGAGGCGGTTCTGTCGATCCTCGGCCGCAGAGTGCGTAAGAGGGGCTGTTTCATTCGCCACGCGCGCGTCGAACCTCCGAGAGGATTCCATCGAAGGCAGGGCCGATGCCTTCCTCCTCGGTCACGGTGCCCGTCACCAGGATCTGAGCGCCGGCGGCAAGGAGGTTCTTCGCCTCCGCAGCCGACCGGATCCCTCCGCCTACGATCAGAGGGATGCGGAGAACCCTTCGCACCGCCCGGACCATTTCCGTCGGAACAGGAGACGGCGCCCCGGACCCGGCCTCGAGATACACGAGCTGCATCCCGAGGAATTCCGCGGCCAGTGCGTACGACTGCGCAAGCGTGACGTTCTCCCGGGGCACAGGGTCGGCTTGGCCCACCTCCCCTACTCGCATTCCGGGGGCCACAATAATGTAGCCCAGAGAGAGAGGTTCCAGCCCGATGCGCTGGATCTCGAGGGCCGAGTGCGCTTGCATTCGGATCACGTGATCGACGCTCCGGGAGTTCAGCAGGCTCAGGAAGTAAATCGCGTCGGCCGCCGCCGTGATCGAGGCCGGGCTTTCCGGGAAGATGATCGTCGGGACCGGGACGGACGCCTTTACCGCTCGAACGGTCTCGGCCATTTTTTCTGGAGAAATTCCCGTCGAGCCTCCCAGCATGATCGCGTCCGACCCGAGCGCTACGGCGGCCGCGGCAACTTTGGCGGCCGGCTGGCCGCCCTTCTTATCCGGATCTATGAGAGTCATGTGGAGCGGTCCGCGCCGTAGCTTATCGGTCAGGTACTGGAGCACGCGACTCATCGGATCCCCTACCGGAACGCCACGGCGAGGAACGCGAGCAGCGCTATTGCCATGGCTCCCTTGCTCACTGTCTGTTCGGTGTGCAGCCGGGCCGGAAGCCATACGACCGACACGACGAACAACGCATCCGCCACGAGGACCAACGCCGCGTACATAATCCCCGCGACCGAGCCGATGGGCAGAAGCACGAAGAGCGGAACCACACTCAGCGCGAGAGCCGTTACAATCGCCCCTCGCGCGACCCGGCTGGCAAAGGTGATTCCTCGGACCCGGGGCAAGGTCCGGCGGTTCACATCTCCCGCAAGGTCCTCCATGTCTTTGATCACCTCTCGGCTGAGCGTAGCGAAGAATGCCATGAGCCCGAAGGGGAGAACTGCGACGGGCATCCCCGCCGCGGTCCCCCCGTAGAGGAAGACCAAGCCGGTCAAGAACGCGACCAGAAGGTTGCCCCCGAAGCCGGCCGACTTGAACCGGAACTCGTACGAGAGGAGCGCGATCAATGCCACCGCTAAGAGCACGCCCACGAGCGGCCGCAGTAGGATGACCGGGACGGCGACCGCGACCGAGCCGACAAGGAGTACGATGGCGGTCCCGCGGGCGACCGAGGGCGAGATGGCGCCGGTCACGAGTGGACGATTCGGATGATTTATCCGGTCCGTCTCGCGGTCGAGGATGTCGTTGACGACGTTGCCTCCGGCGGTCACGAACGCGGTCGAGAACGCGGCCAGAACCAGCGTAATCCAGAGGGAGGCCGGAAGCTCGACACCTGCGCCACGGGCGGCGATGCCTCCGACGATGGTCCCAGCGAACGAGACAAACGTGTTCCCGATTCGAACGAGCTGTAAGGCGGCCCGCACGGCGGTCGGTGGGAGGCGCCCGGGCTTAACCGTTGTGATGGACTGACGGAGGAGAGTGCCACTGGACCGTTATAAGCGGCATCAACTCCCACCCCGCGTGACTCCGTCTATCGGCTTCCCGGGGCCCGTGCAGAGGCTCCGCTTGCGCAACGGCCTCGACGTGATTCTCGCCCCCGATTCGCACAGTCCGACGGTGAGCAGTTGGGTCTGGTATCACGTGGGATCGGTCAACGAGCACCCCGGAATCACCGGAGTTAGCCACTGGGTCGAGCACATGATGTTCCAGGGGTCTCCGCACTACCGAAAAGGGGAGATCGACCGTGCGATCTTCGCTGTCGGCGGAACATCGAACGCATTCACGGACAACGACTTCACCGCGTATTTCGCGACCGTGCCAAAGCAGCACTGGGATGTTCCGCTGCGCATCGAGGCCGACCGAATGGTCGACGCCCGGATGGACCCAACGGACGCCGAACGGGAGCGCATCGTCATCTTGTCGGAACGGGAAGGAAACGAGAACCGACCCGAATTTCGAGTCGAGGAGGAGCTGCATGCCCTCGCCTTTCGGCAGCACCCTTACCGATGGGACCCGTTGGGATTCGCCGGGGACATGGCGCGGATGCCCACGTCCGCCGTCACGGAATACTACCATCAGTTCTACGGACCTCGAAACGCTCTGCTCGTGATGTCGGGAGGTTTCAACCCCCCGGCAACCCTACGCCGCATCCGGCAACGCTTCGGACATATTGCAATCGGGGGCGCATCCACCGGAGTGGGCGGATCAGAACCCGCGATCCGAGGACCACGTCGTGGCCATCTTCGCGGGCCCGGCTCCACAGGACTGGTCGAAATAGGTTGGCCGGCGCCCGCCTTCAGCGACCCCCGCACTGCTGCCACGATGCTTCTTGACCAACTGCTGGGAGGGGAGACGAGCCTCTTCTCGCCTCAACCATTTTGGTCCCGTTCCACGGAGCACCCTAATTCTCGTCTCTACCGGCGACTAGTCCGAACCGGCTTGGCCGTACGTGCCTCGAGCGATTATCGCCCTCGTCTGTACCCCGGGCTTTTCACGATCGAAGCTCAAGCGGCACCTCACGTCCCGACCGAGCATGTAGAGGACGCACTGCGGTCGGAGGTTCGTCGACTCACTCAGGAGGGCGCCACACTGGCCGAGTGGGCCGATGCGCGCGCGATCATTGCTCGCGGAGCTCGCCTGGCGTACGAGGGGAGCACCCGGTCGGGGTTTCGTCTCGGTTTCTTCGGCATCAACGGAGGGCTCGGCCGGGAGCGGGAGTTGCTCCGACGGGTTCTCCAGGTCAGCCGGGCCGAAGTCCGCGCCGAAGCAGACAGAATGTTCTCGGAGGAATCCAGCGTAACCGTCCGGTACGACCCCACGGGGGGAGAACCTTCGAGTGAGTGAGCGTACCGACCCCCTCCGGATGGAGCGCGCGACGCTCCCAAGCGGCCTTGAGGTGATTTTCCAGGTCCCTCCCGCATCGGCTCGAAGCTTCTCCATTTCATACGTCGCGCCGGCGGGTTGGGGATTCGAACCTCCGGGTCTGGAGGGCCTCGCGGTCGTGGCCGCAAAGTTGCTGGTCGGAATGCCTGGCAAGCGCTCCAGGGAGGAATTGGCCCGCATCTTGGATCGACTTGGTGCTTCCTTGACCAGTGCCGCAGAGCCAGAATCTTCGGAGGTAACGCTCTGGGGCCCCGAAGAATCTTGGGCCCCGCTTCTCGAGATCTTCGCCGACGCAATTTTCCGCCCGCATTTCGCTCAGGATGAACTCGAGCGGGCCCAGCGGCAGTTGCGCGAGCGACAACTTCGGCAGGTCATTCAGCCGGACCTCCGCGCCGAGCGAGAGCTTCTCTTGGGCATGTTCCCGGAAAGACATCCCTACCATTCCACCGGAATAGGGAACGCCCGGACGGCGGCGCGTATCTCCCTCGAAGCTCTCCGCCGGTTCCATCGGACCCATTACCCGGCCCAAGGCAGCGTTCTCGCGGTGACCAGTCGAGCGCCTTCGCAGGCCCTGAAGCGTTCATTGGCGAAGCACTTCCCACCCGGGGAATCATGTCCCGACCCACCGTTTCCTTCCGTATCGGCCCGACCCCCTCGATCCCGCCGATTGGACGTTACGATCAAGGGTCAGAGCCAGGTGTCCGTGCGCATCGGTGCCCAGACCGGCTCGCGTTCGGATCCGGCCTATCCGGAGCTCTTCCTTTTGAACGAGGTGCTCGGAGGTCGCCCGCTTCTATCCCGCCTCTTCCAAAGTATCCGTGAGCAACGCGGACTTGCCTACCACGCGTCAAGCGAGCTCGAGGCCATGCGATGGGGTGGGTACTGGGAGGCCGTCGCGGGTACCGATCCGGCGACGCGGGACCGGGTCGTCGGCCTGATGTTGAAGGAGATCGAACGATTGTCGAGCGACCTGATCCCCCCGGCCGAGCTCGACCGGATTCGGGAGAGCGCGCTGGGATCCATTCCGCTCGAACTAGAAACAACCGCGTCCGCCCATGGGCTCGCCATCGACGTGGCGTACCACCGCCTCCCAGTGGATTTCTACCGAACGTGGCCCGACCGGCTTCGACGCATTCCCCCGCGAGAGCTTCGTGCGGCTGCGGAAGAGGGCCTCTCCGCAGACCGTGCGATGGTGGTCACCGCCGGGCCACCCCCGAAATGAGCGGTTCTGCCAACACTCGAATACGTATATATACTGAATATCACTTCCGCCCGCTCATGCCCGGGAAGCTGCGCATGCACGCGGATATCGTGGGGATGCTGCGAAAGAACATCACAATCACGTCGGAGGAGAACGAGTTCTTGGAGCGCCACCCGGAGATCAACCAGAGCGCGCTCTTCCGGCAGGTCGTTGAGAGCCTCATGCTGGCCGAGAAGGCGCCCCGGTTCGCCTCGGCCCAAACTCTGCGCATCGGCAAGGCAGTCTATCGGAGCGGCGCGGTAATGTACCAACGACCCGGCAAGCGTCGATCGGACTCCGACTGAGACCCTCGCTACTCGGTACCCGTGGGCCTCGGGGGAGCGTCGGCGTCGCGCAGTCGCGGGCCCCAACCTTTCCATTCGGATCGCTCCGCATCGCTCGTCCGTTGAAACAAAGCCCCCTCCGGCGGAGGCGACCCTTCCCGAAGTTGCCTTTGCACGTCGGGCGCGAGGTCTGCGACGGCGTGTCGGGGGACAATATGCGCGAAGGCCCATCGTCGACGGAGCGCGAGCTCGGTGAAGTGTGGCGCGTAGTGCCCCCCACCCACGCCCACGACGACCCGATCGGCCGAGTCTTCGGTCAGGTTTCGCAGGGCGTCGGCCAACGGTACCGCTACCTTCCGTCGGTCGCTCTCGGACAGGGCATCGGACATCTCGACGAAGAAGGCGGGTTGGTGCAGCAAGGGACCATGATGGGTGGCTTCGTAGGACGCCGTTATCCCCACGGCTTGGCCCGGTTCCTCCTCTTCGCGTAGCGCGTCGGCCATGAGGCGCGCCGCAGTGGGAACGAGCCGGCCCGGCTCACCCCCTACTTCCGCGGTAGCTCCAAGGTTCCCGAGAGCGTGAACGGTCAAGCACGCGATCCCGCTCTCGCTGCGGTGTCTCGATGGAAAAACGAGCGGAACAGACTGAAGGCGCGAGGGCATCGCCTTGCCGAGCTGGGCGTCGAAGATGTGCAGCCCGGGCCGCCGAAGGAGCTCGACTCCGGGGGCGAGTTGCCGGAGGGCCGACCCCTGTACGAATTCGCCTACGCTCGGCGGCGTTCCCCACCGCTCTGCGAGTAGGGTCGCCACGGGATCCTCGTCGCTTACGATGATAACATATCGGGTTGGCATCTCTGTCCGTTCGGTTACCGACCGTGCTCGCGCTAGTTAACGCGGCGGGGGGGCGGTCAGACCGTGACCCCGCGCGACAGAGTACGAGCTTCTTATGCCGGCGGACTCCTAGGGTACCGGGGGGGCCATGCGTCTTACCCGCGGCCGAGAGTTTCACTGGCTCCTTGTCGCGCTTCTCGTGGCCCTCGTCCTCTCCGTGGGCGGAGCCGGCCGCCCCACAACGTCGCCTTTAGGGTTGCACTCGAGCGTTCAGGTCCCGGTTCCCGCCGCCTGCCAAGCTATCTTGGCCCAGGATCCAGCGGCGAGCTCCACATTGTTCCTCGCGGTGTGTGGTGAGCCAACGTTTGCGCAGGCTCTCGAAGAACGGGGAGTGGCAAATTTTACGTTGGGCACGGCGTACACTAGCGAAGGAACCCAGTATCAATACGGATTTTACTGGACCGGGTCGTGTCCAGTGTACGCGCTGGCCCTCGCGTTCGGCCCGTGCAGCTACCAAGAATGGTGGGTCGGGAACGTCAGCACGGGGAACGTTTCCGGCCCCTTCCTGCATGAGGGTCCCACCATCTGCGCCGGCTGACCGGCTGTGCTTATCTCCCCTCTGCCGCCCGTATACTTGATCCTGACCGCGGTGGCCGTAGGAGCGGGCGCCGCGTCCGGCAACGTGATCTACGAGAAAGTCAAGAACCGACGGCGTCCTCCGACGCGCGACACGACTTCCTCCTCTGCGGCCAACGACCGTTCCGGGCCCTCCGAGTAGTCCGTGGGACGCTGGACGTAGCCCCGCCGTTCGGAGTTCGACGTTTGGGGGCATGCTCCCGGCGGGAGTTTCACCGGCCGGAACGGTCCGGCGCAGATTTGAACCCGCGTCAGAGGCTCGAGAGGCCTCTATCCTTGACCACTAGACTACGGGAGCGCGCCCGGCGGCGGTTAGGAGGGAGCCTCTTTGAGGCTTTCGCCGGCGGCGGCGAAGACGGGACCGCGGCGATGTCCGAGGCTCGCCGGCGGGGCCGGGGCCATATACCGCCCACGGCTGACCGGGTCCTGTGACTCCACCGGTGAAGGCCCGCAGCGGGCACATCATTCTCGAGGGTCGCCGGAGCTACAAGGACCTGGTCCGGATCTATCCCGAGATCCACAAGCGAGTGGTCGAGGCCAATCGACCGTTCATGAAGGAGGCCGAGCCCATGTTGCCCGAAGTCTTGCTCGAGGAGAATCTGAGGGATCTCCGACGCGACCGCAAGCCCGCCGGCTACAACCGGCAAGACGCCGCCGGCATTCGCCTCATCTTCCCGATCCCGGCGGACGGGCGCCCCGAGTTCTACTTCTACAAGGCCTTCCGGGCCCAGGAGGTCGTCCAGATCACGGAGCAGGTCTCCGCGTTGCTGCGGCGGCGTTCCATCAAGCATTCGGTCGAGTATGACCGACTGCAGCTCGGAGCCGTCCGGGGGTTGCCCCCGGGGACCGGAATGCTCCCGCCGGACTGATTCCGGCGAAACGCGTTACGTCCCGCCACCGGGCGCGCGGCGGAACGGCCAGAAAGTGCTCGGTGTTTCCGGGGGCTTCAGCAGGGCCTTGAGGGAGTCGTACGCCTGACGTGCCTTCTCCAGGGCGAGGCCGTAGTCCGTGGCGCGGGCCTGAATGGACGCGGAGAGCGATTCTTGCGCCTTCGAGGTGTCGAGGCCTTTGGCCCGCGCCTGCGTGAGGGCGGCGTCGATCAAGTAGTGCAGATTGGTGAGCTCGCGTTGCTGCGCCTTCCGTTGATTGACCTGCTCCTCGGACGACAGCAACATCCGGGCGGCATCGACCAGCTCGCCACGCTCGACGAGGCGGGGGATCCCATCGAGGATCTCTCCGACGGTCCCGAGGTTGACGTTGAGACCATCGCGGGCGAACACGAACTCTGCGCGGACGTCCCGCAGCTTGTCCGATACGCGTGGTTTCACGATGCTGCCCAGCAGCGCGCTCGCCTTGTCGAGCAGGCCAGCCACGGGGTCGGGTTTCCCTCCTTGGAGGGCGAGCTTCGCCTCGCTGAACAGTTGCATGACCGGGGTTGTGTCGAGGCCGAGCTTCTCCCCGACCAGCAAGCTCTCTTCCAGGTCCTTCGTCCGTCGACGGAGTTCGGTGAGCCGCGCGTCGCTCAACCGGGTCTCCTCCTCCCGAGCGGTCTCGAACGCCTCCGTGTAGGCATGCCGGCTGCGCTGTTCCGACAGCCGGCGAAGGACCTCTACCCGCCTGTCCTTTTCCGCGGCATCGACGCTCAGAACGCGGTCGTACTGCCCGCGGAGCACATCCTGCCGGGCGTCGAGGGCCGCGCCGAGCGCGAGGTCGGCCATCTCCCGGGCCCGGCGGAGGCGGTCCGTGACGCGCGTCCACTCACGGGCCTTGAGTGCGGCTTCGGCCTCATCGACGCTCGTCGCGACCTGAGTCGCTGAATCCGGCACCCATCGTTGCGTGAGTTCGAGGAGACGGCGGGCCTCCTCAAGTCCGCCGGAGTAGAGTCGCTCCGTCGCCCACCGGGCCTTTTCCGACGCTTCGCGGGCGCGTCGGATGGCGTCGACATACTGCCCCGCCGTCGATAACTCGTGGGCCGACGCGAGCGTCGAAGTAGCCTCGGACACTTCGGCCGAGAGGCCGCCTGCCTCCTTGCACTGCCGCTCGGCCACTTCGATCGCCTCGGTGGCCCGGCGGTGGTAGTCGCGGGCGATTGCCAGGGAGTCGGACGTAGCGAGGGTCATTTCGAGCACCTCGACGTAATCATGTCGGGCAAAGGCCGTTCGCGCACGGCCGAGCTCTTCCGAGGCGGCCGGCGCGACCACGCCGTCCTTCTCCGCGGCGCCAAGTTTCCGCTCCATGGTTTGGAGCGAGCCCTGGGCGATCTGGTGCTGGAGCTCCACGCGTTCGATCTCACTTTCGGCACGGGCGGCGAGCTGAAGCGCCTCGATCGGCTGGGAGTTATCGAGCGCGGCCCGCGCTTGCTGAAGAAAGTTCTCCGCGAGGGTAGTGTCGACTCCCTGCTGACGGGCCCGAGTGACCAACCCCTGGAACCCGGCGAGAGACCGCGAGACCTGCTGGAAGGTTCCTTGCGTCAGTTCGCGTTCGAGGGATGACGCCTGCTCGATCGCGCGGGGATACTCCCGTTGGCCGATCAGCTCCTGAACCTTCCGGAGCCGCTCCCTCGGTTGCGCGACATCCACGCGGACGAGCTCCGCTTGATTGAGCGCGTCGGTCGCCCGACGCATGACCCGGTCGGAATGCTCGAGGAATCCCCGACTCTCGAAGAACTGTGAACGGGCACTTTCGATCAGCGGTGCAACACCGGTCGGCACCGGCTGGCTGAGTCGGCGCCGAGCTTCGCTGAGCGTCGCCGCGACCGCCGTCACGTCGAGGCCGATACCTCGGGCCGTGTCGGCGTCATTCTCCACCGCCCGGAGGTTCTCCTCGAGCACGGGCCGGACCAACGAGACGAGCTCTCCGTGGACCGACCGGATCTCGTTGGCGGCCTCTCGAAGGTGTCCTTCCTCGAGCAGCTTTCCTACCCGCACCAACCGCTCAGTGGCAGGGTCCAACGGGACGGAGAGGCGCCGGCCATCCTCGATCACGAGCTTCGCTTCTGCAAGTAGCCGCGACGCCTCGCTGCGCAGACTCGCGCTTTGGAGCTCTTCACGGAGCTGGGCGAGAACCGCCCGGGCGCGGGGGAAGTCGAGCGACTGGTAAGCCTGCTTCGCTTCTTGAATCGAGGCTCGATAGTTCTCGAGCGATTGGCCCATCTTGGTGAGGGCCGTGTGCTGGTCGCCCGTTTCGGTCAGAAGGTCGAGGATCTCCTGGGATTCGATCTTGAGCTTTCGGCCCGTCGCCGCGGTGGACTCGGCGAGCTTGTACGCCTCGGCGTGTTTCGAGTTTCGTGCGGCCTCCTGCGCTTGCTCGAGGTCGGTCCGCAATGCAGAGACATCGAGACCCATCGTCTCCAGTTCGATGAGGGCCAGTTTCGCGTGGGAAACTGCCTCTTCGCTGCGGATCAACTGTTGCTGGAGAGTACGGGTCCGGATCTCTTGGGCGGCCTTCGACGCTTTGACAAAGTCGCCCATGTTGAAGATTTGCTCGACCTCGTCGATCTCGCGTTGAATCTCGTCACCGGTCCCCCCCATCTGCTCGAGGATGCGCCGCTCTTGGGCGAGCGCTTCAACCAGCGACGACGCGCGCGCGCCGAATACGGCGGAAAATTCCCGCTCGGCGCGGCGTAGGCACTCGAGAGAGGCAGAGAGATCTTCCTTGACCCGGAGGTTCACGTCGGCGTCCGCCATCGAGGAACGGACCGGGCTCACCGCCTGCTCTTCCGGGATCTCGGCGAGGCCCTTCTCCATCTCCTCGAGCCGGCGAGCCATGTAGGGGGCCGCGGCCGTCCGAAGGTCGGCATCGATCCGGCCGAGCTGCGCCCCGACGTCGGCGAGTCGCCCCGCGTCGAGTGCCACGCGGACCTGCTGCTCGGCGCCGGCGAGGTCGGAGGGCAGGAATCCCCGCTCTTTCGCAATGGCGAGCGACTGGGCAACGTTCGCAAATCGGCCCTGGAAGTGGGCTACCGCATCCCGGCCGAGAGAGGAGATGGTTTCTTGGAGGAGTCGACGGGCTCCCGCGAGATCCCCCAAATCGAGCGATTGGAGCGACCGGGTGACTTGGGCGTCAAACGGCGTCGTGACGAACCCGTTCTGGGTGAGTCGGGACAGCATGTCACGGACCGACTCCGCTTCGGAGCGCACCCCTTCGATGTCCTCGAGGAGGTGGCTCACTCGCTCGAGGGCCTCCTGACTTGCGGCAATCGCCTCCCCGTAGATCCGGAGACGGAGCGCTTCGCGGGCCCGATTCATGGCTGCGAAGACATCGCTAGGGTCCCGCCCTAGACGTCGGGCCTCGACGAGCCGAGGTCGTACTTCGTCGAGCACGCCGGCCACCACGGCGACGACGGGCCCCTCGGCGGCCTCACGCGCGGTCGCGACCAAGCCCGGAAGGTCGTACGGCTTCGCGGTGCTCAACTGGGCGGTGATCTGCTCCAGGGAGGCCAGGGCCTCGTTGGGGTCCACGCCCTGCGTCCGGAGCGCCTCCAAAGTATCGCGCAACGAAGCGATCGTGGAGCCGACCCGTTCCCGGAGGACGGTCTGCAACCCTTCGACCGCCTGTTCGACGAGGGTCACGCTCTGCGGCCAGTCGAGAAGGAAGGAGCGTTTGTCTGCCTCGAGCGCGGCGTCCAATCCGCCGCTGGAGGCCCCGAGTTCGCGGGCCGCCGGAATGGCGCGTTCCGCCTCGTCCCGGACCTTCGCGCGACGTTCGATCGCCTGCGGGAACTCCCGCTCCAAGATCTCAGCGAGTCGCCGTTGAGCGGGCTCGGGGTTCGAGCCCAGCAGCTCTGCGAGGATGGGTTGGATCTCGGTACCCAGCGCGGGAGGGACCTCCACGTCGCCTCCGGCCCATTGAATAAAGACGCCCACCCGATCCGAGAGGCCGGTCTCGTACGACTTTTCGAGTCCCGCGAGTGCCTCCTCGATGGCGGCGAGCCGCTCGAACGCGTCCCGCCATTGACCGTCACGGATCTTCGGAGCCACCTCATCGAGCAAGACCCGCGCTTCCGGCGGCAGGGGATTTCCGAGCAGCGCGGTCCGGTCCGCTCGCCGCACTAGGGCGCTCCGGCGCTCTTCGACCGGTTCGCGCGCCGCGACTTCCATCGCGGCGAGCGCCGACTTCGCTTGGGTCTCCAGCGTATCCCAATCGGCCTTTCGCTGCAGCTCGCGGAGCGGTGGAATCTTCTCCGACAGTTCGGGGAGGGTCACCCCCACGGCCGCTAGAAGCTGGATGCGAGCTTCGATCTCGTCGAGGAGTGCCTCGGCGGTCTCCCGCCGCTTCTTCAGTTGCTCGGCCTTTTCCTGGAGCAACTTGGTTAGCCGAGAGGATGAGAGCGAGCCGAGTCCTGCCATGCCGAAACCCCCTCCCCCCACGCGATGCGGACTCTTGCCAGCCGGCTAGGTACCCCGCACCGAAAATGATGGCCGGTCCGCTTTATAAAGTGCGACCCCGGCGGACCGATAGTAGAACGGGCCGAAGCCTCAGTTCTTGGTGATGCGACGCTTGCCCATAGCATCCAGGTACTGGACCTCAGTGCCGGGGGTCAGCTGGCCCTTCAGGTCGGCTTCCAGCGTGAGCGAGAAGGTCTCGTACGTCTCGAGGTCCATCAGTTGGACCTCGGAGTCCGTCAGGGAGAGGATCTGGGCTTGGTGCTTGCCGATCATCGGGACCTGGACCTTGTGGGTGACGGGGTAGACCACGCTCCGCTTGGAGCCGTCAAAGATTCCCCTCGCGTCGATCCGGGCCTTCGCTTCCCCATGCTTCCCAGGTTTGGACATCTGAATCGAGAGAATCCGGCAAGGCTCGTCGTCGAGGATCACGTAGCGCCCTTCCTTGAGCTCGCGGACCTCAGCGGTCGTCCAGGCCATGAGATTTCCTCTCGGCGGCGGACGCGCGGCGATGGATAAGTGTTGTTGGTGAAGCGAGTCCCGGCAGCGTCGGGCCCTCTCAGCAATGTTTAAGGTACGCGACCGCGCATCATTCTCGGCGGAGAATCTCGGAAAGTCCGGGAAGTAGATTGCGCGCGCTGGTCCCTGCCCTCGATTCTCACGCGGTAGAGACGGAGGCGAAGGAGCTCTGGGCCAGCCGGGGTTTGCCCCCGGGTCCAGAGGACCGTCCCGACCGGGGCGGACCCCCGACCCACCTCGCCATCGGTGGACTCCCCTCGACCGGGGAGATCCCCATCTCGCTACTCCAACGCGGGCTGCTCGCCGACGTGGCGACCCGGGCCCAACTTCTGCTCGAACGGACAGCGACCGGCCCATTGCTCTTTGGCAGCCGGCCCGGGCAGGACGTGCCCCCGACAGCCGCGGCGCAGTGGGAGGGTCTCGGATTGTGGTTCGGGCGGGGCGCGATGGAGGCGCTGGTCCGCCCCGACCTAACCCCGACGGTCGATGCGATGCTGGGGCGCCTTGCCGAGACCAGCGTGCTGGTTGCGAAGGAAGGGCCGATCCGATGGTGCCCTCGTTGCCGCCAGCCGAAAGGACCTGCCAATCTTGTCTACGTTGATGAGGAGGGCCCCGCGTACCTTGTCCGGTTCGCGCTGCAGAACACCGAACCGCGGGTCGACGCGCTGGTGTGGTCGGACTCCGCATGGAAACTTCTCGGAACAACGGCGGTCCTGCTCAATCCATCGCTTCCCTACGTCCTGGCAAAATTCACACGACGGGGTTCGGAGGAGCGGGTCCTGACCAGCAAATCGAGCCTCGAGCGACTCAAGGCCTGGTTACCGGATTGCGAGATCGAGGTGCTCGAGGAGCGACCCGGATCGGCGTGGGAGGGCCGCCCGTACATCCATCCACTGAGCTCGGAGTATCCTCCTCTCTACTCTCTTCTCAGCCCGGGGGGGATCCTCCATGGGTCGGCGGAAGTGGGCGACAGTGGGACCGGCATCGTGACCTTGACGCCGGCCCATGGCGCCTCGGACGGCCGGATCGCGGAAACCCTCCAGATCCCCGGATGGCCGGTGGTCTCCGCCAACGGATTCCTGGAAGGGCAATCGTCTCACAAGTACTACGGACTCCCCTTGGACACGGCCGAGGCATTCATCCTTCGAGACCTCAACGACAGCGCGCTTATTTTTGCCCAGTTGAGGGTCCGTCACGGGGTCCCCCGATGCGCGGACTGCGGCAACGGGCTGTATTGGCGACCTGGTCGAGCCTGGCGGATCGAGCCGGACCGGATCGATGCCGAGACCCTCTACATGTTCAAGCGGCTCCTGCCCGGCGAGCCGTTGCCACTCGCCACGGAGGTGGTCCCATGGCCCGCGAGCGATACCCAAACCACCCAGGACCCCGCCTTTCCCGCCCTCCAGGAGTGTGGAGACTGTTCCCGCCTCGCACCGGCAGGAACGGGCCCGAAATGTTCGTGCGGAGGCTTCCGTAGCGAGGTTCGGCGCCCCTTGCTCCCGGTTCTCGCCGAGGCGATGTATCGATGGGCCCGGATGACCCCCTTCCCGACGGACAATGGGGTCGGTCTCTACCTCCCCGAGCAACGGAAGGGGCCGCTCCTACTGACTCACTTGGTCGCGCAGTTCGCGGCCTCGGCCCGACCGGCGGACACCAACCTGACCCTCCTCCCGACGGGCTCCGTTGACGAGGAAGCGGCGCACCTCGACCCGGCGGCTCCCGTCGACGCGGTCCGATGCGCCCTCGTCCGGATGGCGGCTCGCCGAAGGGCCGCCTCGCCCCTCTCCGCGGTGAACGCGGAGGAGGTGCGTCGGCTTCGAAGATTCTGGAGGGTAGCGTACCAGCTCTCCGACGCCCTCGTGCGGGAGGGGCTTCCTCCCGGAGATCAGTCGATTGCGCGAGTACGGGATTCCCTCCCCGAGGAGGACCGGGCGTTCGTCTCGCGCTTCGAGCGACTTCGAGCGGATGCGCTCGCGGGATTGGCAGCGGGCCGGTTCCCTCAAACCTTGGACCGGCTCACCCGGTTTGCCGAACATGACCTGCAGGAGCAGTACCTTCTCATCGCGCGGAACCGGCTCGACGAGGCCGGCCAAACGACCGGGAAGACCGCCGCGCACAGGGTCCTCTTGTATGTCGTGGCCGGGTTGGCCGAGTTGTGGGCCCCGTTCGCGCCCTTCACGATGGAGGCCATCGACCGGACGTTCCGGGACGACGCCCGGAGTCTGTTCGAGGCCCCGCTCGCTCCAGTCCGGCAGAGCCTCTTGGACCCGGCTTCGGAAAAGCTACTCGACCGGGTCGCTCCGATCGCCCTCGCCGTGGAGAGAGCTCGCCGCCGCCTGATGCTGCCCCGGTCGACGCGATGGGCGAGACTGGTCGTGAATGCTCGGGACGAGGCGGTGGCGTCGGAGTTGCGCGGGCTGCTTCCCGTGCTGACGCGGGTCCTACCTTCCGACGCGTTCGAGATTGCCTCGCCAGCCCAGCCGTGGGAAGGGCGGCAAATCCGGGTCGTCCCCAATATGGCCGAACTGCAGCGGGTCTACCGGGCCGGGGCCGGGCGGATTGCCACCTTAGTCTCGCAGATGCCCGGTAAGCGCGTGAAGGAGGGTCTCCGGAATCAGACGCTTAACGTCGTGCTTGGGGGGAGCCCGGTGCAGTTGTTGCCCGCGATGGTCGAATTGATCGACACGCTGCCCCCCGGGATGATGGTGCTTCCGGCCCCGCAGGTGGAGATTTACCTCAAACTTCCCGAAGGCACCAGCTCCCCGGCCCTCGACCTGTTGCTCGGGTTGGGACCCGACGCGTACCGCGTGGTGCGGTCCGTACGTCGCCGGCTGGCGGGAGCCCCCCCCGGTTCCAACATCACGCAGGCATGGGTCGAGGCGCCGCCGGCGGTGGAGGAGGAACTGCGCAGCCACGCCGTGGTGATCGCACAGTCGTTGCGTATCCCTCGGTTCGAGGCCCTGGCGACGGGGACGCGATTCATCCCCAGCGAAACCACGCACGGGCGGACCGCGGTCGGAACCCGCTGGCGAGTGTGGATTCCCGGATTGCTCCGACCGGCCGGGAGGCGCAAAGTCCGCGCGTCGCGTCGCCTCGGCCGGCGGGCACGTCGGGCCGTCCGATTTGAGCCGGTTGAGGACCCGGGCACCGATTACCTGAGTGATGAGGTGCGCAACCGAGAGATCGCACTCCACGCCACCCTCGAGCAGTTTGACCTGGCGATTGGTGTCCCGTATCTGGGCCTCACCAAGTTGGCGGCTGCCTGGGACGCCGGGTTCCCGGACTTTGGATCCCTTTCGCACGCTCCGTACGACAAGCTCGTCGCCGTGCCAGGGTTCGGTCCGTATCTTGCACGCGATGTGGTACGACATTTCGGCGGCGCCGCCCCGGACCAGATCTGGGTCTGGCCCCCACCGCATGTCGAGAGCGAAGAACCGGAGCCCGTGCCAATAGAGGAGGACTCCCCACCGGAGCCGATGCCTGAGGTCCTCGTGTCGGAACCGGCGGCTCCTCCTGTCCCTATCGCCCGCATTTCTCAGCCTCCCGCTCCCCCGGTCACTCCCACGCCGAGGGTCGGACCGTCCGCGATGCCTCCCCCTCCCCGCCCTATTGCGCCCCCGGCCCTGCGGCCTGAGGTCGCCCCATTGCCGCCGTGGAGACCTCCCGGCTCGACGGAGGCCTCCGCGGCCGAGTCTGCCCCAACGGCGCCGTCCCACCAAGGGATCGAGCTACTCGTCGAGGACACCACCGACACGGCATGGGGTCGATTCCTCGACGCCGTCTCCGCGGGCCGGCGGGGCCTCTGTGTTACTCGGGAGTTCCCGGACCGTCTGCGGCGGCGAATCGGCACGCGTGACGTGACGGTCATCTGGCTTTCCAACGTCGGTCGTCAGAACTCGGTGAAGCCGAGCGACGTAGCGGCGCTCGAGACGCTGTTCGTGAGCGCGCTCGAGGAAGGACACGTCAGCGCCGTGCTCCTCGAGGGCTTCGAGTACCTCGTGACGGTCAACACGCTGGCTCCAGTACTCAAGCTGCTTCGGGAGTTGCACACACGAGCCCAAGCGGCGGGCACGGCCGTGTGGGTCCCGGTCAACCCCCGACTCCTGACCCCGGGAGAGGTGGAGATGTTGAAAGTGGCCTTCCCGGTCGCCCCCAGCTGAAGGCGGGGCGATCTCGTCGCCGACACGCCCTCACGCGCCGACGATTGGCAGTTCCGCCTCGTGCTCCTGGGAGTCGAGGTGTTGGCGACACCGGTCGGCCAGCCACTGGAAATGGATCCACGGGCTCGCCTTCGTCTCGAACTTGAAGTTGAGGTACTCCGCGATCGGCCGGAACGCGAGCCAATCCGTGACGATGGCGTAGCTCATCATGTGGGTGACGAGGTCGAGGTCGACGATCCCTTCGCGCACGAACTGACCGATGAGTTCGTACTGGTACGCAAAACTCCGGACCTCGAAATCCTCCATACTTCCAAAGTAACCCTCCCAGCCATTCTTGGAGCGGGTCTCGGACACATCGCGCAGCTGCTTCCTGCGGCGGGCCGTCGATTCCACGGTCAGGCGTTCGAGGATGTTGAATGCGGCATCGTTCCGATTCTGGGCGAGGGTGGCCTGGATCAGTTTCGCGTTCTGTCGGAGCTGCAGCACGATGAAGAACGCACCCGCCACGACGGCGACCGAGCTGATCGCGCTGAGGACGAACGTGATCTCCGAGATACTCAGGATCATCGAGTCGCCACTCTAGGGATACGCACGGGAATTTTAGCACCGACGGTCGGACATTGCCCATCGCCCGGGCCCGGGTGAAACCGATGGCGGCGCGGACGGTTGCCCCGACGGGGCCACGCCCGGCCTGGGGGCGGCCCACCGGTAGCAAAACTTGCCTTTAACCGGGTCGCTGCGCCGCACTTCGAGCGGTAGATCGCGCCCGGCTTCGGGCCCCGTGCGGAAGCTAAGGCCGCATTCGGTATCCGGTTTTGGACTTGCGTGAGCGCCCCGGGGACCTCTGGCGAGACTGTGGCGGGACCGGTGGGGGGGTGTCGCGACTGCTCGGCGGGCGTAGCTCGTAAGGGCACCCAGGCTAAAGATGCAGTTTATCGCGCCGACGTCAAACCTTTCTTTGAAGCCCAACCCCGTGCATCCGGCCCCGTTTGGAACCGGGCTCAGGGAAGAGCCCAGTTGCACGGTTGGGTCCCGACGTGGCTCGGACGGTAGGTTCCTCCGACGTACCCGTGGCTGGACACGAGTTTGAGTGCTTGCAGGAAGACCCCGACCCCGATGAGGAGGGGAATCGATCATAGGATTTTCATCCCGCAGAGTAGACCGGGCCCGTCCATTCAAGTAGTCCGGCAGAGCACCGGGGCCAGCGTTAGGGCATCCCCGTGTCACAGCTCCCGCACGTCATCCCTCGTTCATGGCGTGAGGAACGTCACGCGAGCTCAGAGTCCCCGTCGGAAGCCCCTTGTATCCGGATTCATTTCGGGGGCCACTGGACCAACCCCCCATAAGCGAATTCTATGACATACATCAAGGCGCAAGACGGGACCGAGATCTACTACAAGGACTGGGGCAGCGGACAGCCGGTCGTCTTCAGCCACGGTTGGCCGCTGGACTCGGACGCCTGGGAGGACCAGATGCTGTTTCTGGCGAGTCACGGTTACCGGTGCGTCGCGCACGACCGCCGAGGCAACGGCAGATCGGGTCAGCCGTGGAACGGTCATGATATGGACACCTACTCGGACGATCTGGCGGCCCTGAGCCGGGCGCTCGACCTCAAGGACGCGGTGCATGTGGGCCACTCCACGGGCGGGGGCGAGGTGGCCCGCTACATCGGACGTCACGGCACCAAGAGGGTCGCCAAGGCTGTCCTGATTGGTGCTGTGCCTCCACTAATGGTGAAGACGGCGGCCAATCCCGGCGGACTGCCGATCGAAGCGTTCGACCAGATTCGCGCTGGGGTCCTAGCGGACCGGTCGCAGTTTTTCAAGGACCTCACCGGAGCATTCTACGGGGCCAATCGACCGGGTTCGAAGGTCTCCCAAGGGTTGCGCGATTCGTTCTGGCTTCAAGGGATGACCGCGAGTCAGAACGCCTGTTACGCGACCATCAAGGTGTTTTCTGAAACGGACTTCACCGAGGATTTGAAGAAATTCGACGTGCCCACGCTCATCCTGCACGGCGACGACGACCAAATCGTGCCGATCGCCGACTCTGCTATGCTGTCGGCCAAGTTGGTGAAAGGTGCCGTCCTGAAAGTTATCCCCGGTGCGCCGCACGGCATGTGCTCGACTCACAAAGACCTGATCAACGCGGAGTTACTGAGGTTCATCCAGGGATAGCGCCGAACGGGAAGGACGCCGACGGCCGCGGCTTCTCAGCCGTTCTCGGCGGACTAAGAGACGCCCCGCAGGCGTCCCCCGCCCCCCGGCGGGGTGGGAGTCCGATACACCGCCACGCACAACAGCGCCACCGCCCCGGCCAAGATGGCTCCGAACAAGATACCCGCGTTCGCAAGCCCGATCTGCTCCGAGGCTTCGGCAATCCCGATGGTCGGTACGGCGAGGGCCAAGTACCCGGCGGCATAGAATCCCGCCAAAATCTCGCCCCGACGATCCTCGGGGGCCACCCGATCGATGAGCGTGACACTGCCCATGAACGTGAGGCCCACTGCGGCGCCCAACGCTGCTGTCACCGGTATCAGGAGTGTCCAACTGGCCACGGGCAGAATCAGGACCAAAGCGACGAGGCCACCCGTCATAAGCGGGAAGCCTAGGAGAAGGGCGCGTCGGTCTCGGATCTGGGACGTGCTGAGCTGTACGATCGCGGCCATTCCGAACATCAACGCGACGATCGCCCCAACGGCGAAAGAGCTCGGCGTCGCAAGCACCGTCCGGACATAAGACGGGACGAGCGCGGCGAAAAAGCCGTAGATGGAATAGCATGCGGCGATTCCGCCCGCTGAGACCCAGAATGGCTGCCGCATCTCCGGAGGAACCGAGATGCGTTGGATCTGGTACGGCCGATTCGTTCCTAAGTCGGGGGCCGTTTCGGGCGTGGCGTAGACGGCCACTAGACCGAGCCCGCTCGCGAGGACGGGCAGGAGATAGACGAGGTGGGTGGGAAGCGGTCCGTGCTGCACGATCAGCCCACTCAACGCTACGCCGATGCCAAATCCCCCGAAATTGGCGGCCACCGCGACGCGGGCGGCGTGGTGCGTGTCGCGATTCGGTTCCAGGTCGCTCATCGCAGCGGTGGCGACGCTCGTGGTGGCCCCCACGGCCAATCCGGAGATGAACCGCCCGACGGCCAACCATCCCACGCCGGGGGCAAACGCAAAGACGAGGGCACCCAGCGCGGTCAAGGTCATGCCGAGGTAGAGCAGCCTCTTCCGGCCTTGTCGATCCCCCTGAGGAGCGAGGAAGAAGAGCGTCAGAAGAACCCCTGGAGTGTAGGCCGCGAACACGAGCCCTAGAACCCCCGCGGAGAATTGGAACTGATGCTCGTACAGTGGGTAGAGCGGGGATGGGATTGCCGCCGCAAACGACGTGACGGCTAGCACGTACGCGGTCCAGCGAAAAGCTCCGCGCGGGCTGTGAATCGTTACCCTGCCAAACCCGATCGGTCCAAGGCTCGGGCCCGTGTCGGTCACAACGGCCCCCCCGCGGAGCGGTTACGGGAACGGTAGGACCCCGCCCGATGAATCACGGCCTAGGGCTCCGCGCTTCCCCGGCGATCACGAAGTACGTTCCTGGCCATGCGCTATCGAACCCGGTCCGACCGGAGCTCCCGCGGGAGAGAGGGATACCGCATGCGCAAGCCCTCGAGCGCACTCACGATCCGCTCCGAAACGACGAGATCTCGGAACCACTTCCGATTCGACGGGACGATGTACCACGGCGCCCAGGTCGTGCTCGTTTTCGTCAGAGCCTCCTCGTAGGCCTCCATATACTCCGGCCATCGCCGGCGCTCGTGGAGGTCCGACTCGCGGAACTTCCAGTGCTTCGTTGGGTCGTCGAGTCGCTCGTTCAACCGTCGTTTCTGTTCGCTCCGGCTGATGTGCAGGAAGAATTTCAGAATGGTCGTGCCCTCCTCGGTCAGCGACCGCTCGAAGTCATTGATTTCCCGGTACCGACTCTCCCAGACTGCCCTAGAGATGAGCCCGTGGACCCGCGTGATCAACACGTCCTCGTAGTGACTCCGGTTGAAGAGAACCATCTCGCCGCAGGCGGGAACCTGAGCATGCGCCCGCCAAAGGAAGTCGTGCTCGCCCTCGATGGCGGAGGGGACCTTGAACGACGCGACGCGCACCCCTTCCGGATTGACCCCGGCGAAGACGCGCCGGATGGTTCCGTCCTTGCCCGCGGAGTCCATTCCCTGCAGAACGACAAGGAAGGCGTGCTTGTGCCCGGCGTACAGCAGCTCCTGTAGCTGCTCCAATCGGGCGGTCAGCTCATCGAGCTTCTTCCGCCCATCGTCCTTTTCCCCGTCGAACCCGGAAGTATCGTCAGGATCCGTGCGGTCGAGCCTCGCGGGTTCGCCGGGCCGGACCATGTAGCGCTTCAAGGGAACATCGAACCGGTAGACGACAGTTCGCCAAAGATTGTCCGTTCGATGTTAACGCCGACGAAATTGAACACGCCAAGGCGCTGGGAGGGAACGGCGGTGCCAGTCGGATAGCGAGGGAGGATTCGACTGGGTCCGGCCGGCGCCGACATTGGCAGCGATACCGCAAGCTGGTGAACTGCTGCCGAGGTCCCCCACAGTTCCAAGGGCGCGGCAGGGGACGCCCTGCCGGGGACTTAACGCCGGCCAGTCCAGGCCCATCGACGGACCGTTCACTCCCGAACGCCAGCGGAGGCACAGTTCCTCGGCGTTAGTGCTTTCCACATCCCTGGGCCTCCCCCGCGGCCCAGAGCACCATCATGCGTCGGACACTACTGGTCCTTCTGTCCGTGACCTTCGCCATCAGCATCGGGTTCATCATCACCATAGTGGGAAATCTTGGGAACGGCATCGACCTCCACGAGGTCGCCGGCACAGTTCTCCTCATCCTGTTGACTCTCGCGCTCTGGGCGAGTTACCGGCTACGTGCAATCGACGAACGACCAATGTTCCGAGTGGTTATTGCGATCGCTGCCCTCGTTCTGGCCGGAGTGACGGGAGCGAGCCTGGCCATAGGTACCGTCAGCGGTGCGCTAGCGGGCCTCCCGCTCGTACCACTCCTCGTTATGCTCGGTGCGGTGGCCGACGGAATTCGGATCAGCTGGTATCTCGGAAACCCCGCGGAACGGATGGATGGGGAATCGGGACACATGGACAAACCGTAGGTCTCCTGACTGGCCCCCCCGACTGTCTCGACGACCGAGCTGTGTCCAACGAAGTCGCTTTCCGTTGGGGTGGATGTCCGCAGTGCGGACCGTTGAAAGCCATGACGATTGAATCGAAGCTTCAAGTGCGAATCGAACGCGACGCGCCGACCAAACTGTACCCGTTCACAAGATTCTTCCGGGGATTCGAGGAACTCTCCGCGATCCAGAAACTCTTCGGTAAGAGCACGGCGAAGGTACTACGCGATCTCAAGGTCGAGTTCTTCTCGGCGCGGTTTGGCTACATGGGTACGAGCGATGTGGATGGCCATCTCATCATCAGCAGCCGATACCTCAAGACCGGCGAGTTCCGCGACGTGTATCTCGACATCGTCCACGAGCTCTGCCACGTCAACCAATACCGGCATCACAAGCCGCTCTTCTACCCCAAACTGAGCTACGTAGACGCCCCCTCCGAGATCGAGGCGTACACCTTCTGTGTCACGGAGGGCAAGCGAATCGGGATGTCTGACAAGGCGCTAAGCGACTACCTAATGGTCCAGTGGATTAGCCCGGCCGAGCACCGGCGACTGGTTCGTCATGTGGGGCTTTTGGCGAGGAAGCCCCGGCGCAAAGCGCGTCGATCGTGACTACGAGGGTAGGTCCTGGATCCGGCCCGCCGTGTGGTCCCACTTGATCCAACTGACGACCGGCGCGTCGGCGTTGATCTGCCAAAGTAGTGCATTGAGTTCGCCGCGATGCTGCAGCTCCTCTTCGACCAGATGCCAAAGCACCTCGCGTACCGGAATGTGGCAGTCGTGGTCTTCCCGCTCCCCCTTCTCCCTAAGAACCGTACGGGAGAGGTTAGCTTGGGTCAGTTCCGCCATGACCCTCCGGATCTGGGTCTGAACGTACGTCTCATCCTTCCTCACCACGTCGATTGAGGGCGGAGCGTCGGAGTCTCCCTCCTGCGGCGGTAACGGGAACGTCGCGCAGCTCTTCATCCAGAAATAGAGGGCTCCTTGAGAGTGCGCAAAAATGTCGAGAAGGGTGGGGTACGATGCACCTCGGTCGCGCATCAGCTCGACCGGTGGCAGCTTCGCGAGCGTCTCGATGTAACCGCGGCGCGTGTCAGCGAGGTACGCGAACCAGGCACGAAAGGTCTCCACTTCAGAATCCATGCCTCGTCCTGCAGGTCCGACAGCGACGGTCCACATATGACTACCCACCGCAGCCCAGCTGCGAAGGCGAGGTCGCATTCTTTTGTTGGTGCAACGGCGTTTGCGTGTTTTGAGTGGCGCGCTTCTCCTGAGGAGAAAAATCCCCTCCGGCCCCATGGGGAGCAGGTATCACGTCAGGCCGAGGTGGTTTGGCTCATCGTGTCGGCACTAAACTCGCCCGTCGCCCCCCGCTAAGCCTGAACCGGAACCTGAACTGGCGTTCGTTCGCACGCGCCGTGGGATCGGGCGGGCAGCACGGACTG
>JBARJD010000071.1:0-29042 GCA_049800095.1 Thermoplasmata archaeon
TGCTGTGCCAGTCCCCCGCGTTCTCGTTCCACGGCGGCGACGTTTTCTAGATACAGGTCCGGGAAGTGGGCAGCTCCCGCTACTTCCCCGGTCACGGAGTGGACCGCTCGACCGAGGTGCCGGGCGGATTGAGGCGGACGCCGAGCAGAACCTCACCAGAAACGACCATCATCTTGCTGCGCAGTCCCCACGCCCCGAGACCCCCCTCCCGGAACCCTGTCTCATCTCGCGCGACGACGCGAAACCCGTGAGACTTGAACAAGGCTAGAGAGGCGGCGTTGTCCTCTTCGGCAGCGGCATAGACGATCTCCGCACGCTGGGACCGGAAACGATCCAGCGCGTCCTCGAGCAGGAACGAACCCACTTTGAGATTCCGATGAGCTCGGCTGACGGCGACGTAGTATACGTACCCCACGCCGGGCGCGAGATCTTCCAGCATCGAGACGCCGACGAGTCGATCGTTCTCCAGCGCACCGCGGACGACCGAGACACGACGTAGGGTGCGCTTGGCGTGCCACCGGTAAATCCCCACGAACGACTCGATTAGGATGGGCACCGCCTGTTCTCGAGCTTCGCCGGCGAGGTCGGCCACTCGAAGGGGGGACATCGTGCGTCGCGGTTGGCATGCTTCCACCGCAGATTAGTGGGTCGCCGACCGGCACCGGAGGCTCCGCAGGGAGGCGTGCCAAAAGTTACTCGGAGGTCGCCGGGAAGTCCTTCCTGCCCTCGAGCGCGGCAACGACCGACGGAACAGCGTCCAGACGAATCCGCTGTTCCGGCTGGAACGGCGCGCCTTCGAACGTGCGCTCGCATCGCAGACTCCCCTCACGCCAGTGGGCAAGGTCGGGGGCGTCCACCTCAAAAACGAGGTCGAACGCGAGGCGCCCGGGCCCCGGAGGGCCCTGGGCGGCGAAGATTGGTATGACCCCTCCACGGACCATCGCCTCGATGATGGCGCGTACTCCCTCCACATTCCGAGGGTAGTATTCCCGCACCCGGTCGGTGTTTGCGACAACGAAAACCGGTCGGTAGCTCTCCCGGCCGTAACGGCTGATCGCCTCCTGGATAGAGGGTGGGAGTCGAAGAAAGTCCGTGAGGCCGCCGAGGACGGAGCGCGGCTCGTCGGAGCGAACGACGGTCCATAGGGCGAGATTGCTCACGGCATCCTGCGGCTTCGCCTCTGACCGGGATACGACGAACAGTTGGTCATCCGGGATCCAGCCTAGCTCAACGGGGCCCGGCGGGTCTAGGTAGTCGTTCGGGTCCCGTACGTCAACCCAAAACGGATGGGAGTCGTTCTCCCGTGCGAATGCGTACGCCACCCGGAGAAGCACGGTCCGGGAGGCCCCGTACAGGTAGGTCCCGTACGCTCCGTCGCCCAACATCGCGAGGTCGAGCGCTCGTGGCGACGAGCTGGTAGGCATAATCTTCGGGATACGGTGGCCCCGCAGGATAAACCCACCGTCATAGGCCTCCCCGAACCCGGGGCCACTCGATCCTAGAGCCGCCGAGGTCGGGGCGGCGCACTCTACACGATGTACGCGGGAAGCTGGGACCGAGCCCGACGGACCGCACCGGCCGCGATGAGCATGACCCCGAGCAACAAGATCACGAGCGCAAGGAAAATCGCGTCGAAGCCGACGAGCAGAACCGGGAACGCCACAAAGCAACCGAGGAGCAATGCACATTCCAGGTCAAATACGAGGTAGAGGAGGACGAGCGCGAGGAGGAGCGCTCCGAGGGCGATCTCGCGGTTTCCCGGGGTGGTCGCCATACGAATATTACGCGGGGGGCGTGTAATAGTAGTTCCGGCCGGGGAGAAGTGCGCCCTAGAATGGGCGGGCCGATACCAAGCTGCGGTCGATTTCCGGGAGGGCGCGTCGGCCGGCAAGCATCATCGAGACGGCCAGTTCCGCATTGAGGAGCGTGAAAAGCCGAGCGACGCCCGCCTCTCCACCGGCTGCGAGAGCCCACAGCACGGGCCGTCCGATGCCGACGCCCTTCGCACCGAGCGCGAGTGCCTTGAGCACGTCACTCCCTCGGCGGACCCCTCCGTCGACGTATACCTCGGCGTGGTCCCCGACCGCTGCCACTACCTCGGTCAAGGCGTCGAGTCCGGTGATCGCGCCATCCAGCTGTCGGCCTCCGTGGTTCGACACCACCACGGCATGGGCCCCGCCGTCGACCGCGCGCCGCGCATCCTCTCCCGTCAGTACGCCCTTTACTACGATTGGCAGGCGCACAATCTCGCGCAGGCGCGTGAGGATCTCCCACGTTGCCGTAGCATCGGTCGGGAATTCGTAGACCCCATCCTTGAGCTCGGGGGCCCGGGCCGGGGGGACGACGTGCGCCCCGTTCCCTATCGGCACCGGTGAACGGATCGCAACTCCGTCGCGCGTCTGACGGTCCCGAGGTCCGAGTACCGGTGCATCGATGGTCAGCACGATGGCCGTGTAGTGGGCCTTCTCGGCGCGTTCCACGAGCTCCCGCGTGACCTGAAAGTCCGGCTGGAGGTAGAGCTGGAACCATCTCGGACCGGCCGGGGCGGCCGTCGCAATATCCTCGAGTGACATCGACGAAAGGGTGCTGAAGATGGCGAGCATACCGGCCGCGCTGGCGGCCCGCGCAGTGGCGCCTTCTCCGGATGCCTCGACGAGACCCTGGTACGCGGTCGGAGAAACGTACACCGGGGACGTGACGGGGACCCCGAGCAGAGCGGTGTGCAGGTCCACCGCCCGGATACCGGCGAGGTGCCGGGGACGCAGTTGCCATCGATGGAACGCCGCGTGATTCTCCCGTACTGTGTGCTCCTCCCCGGCTCCCCCCTCAACGTACGCCCAGACCTCAGGCGAGAGTCGGCTCTCGGCGACGTCCCGCAGTTCGCTCAGCGTGCGAAAGCCGCCGGGCAATTTTTCGTCGGTCATCCGATGACGATGCCCCGGGAGCGGGCCTCTCCAACTTTAGCTCTCCGATACCTGGGGCTGAGGAGGGACGGCCGATCCGCAGCGGGCGGCCGACGGTTGCGATCCTTTAGATCCGCCAGTAATCGCCCGCAGGTTGAGTTCTCGAAGGAATTGGAGCAGCGGGTCTCAGCGACGGCGAGTACACCCATGGTCTATCCGCCGAGGGCAGGGCAGCCCGCTCAGCGCGAGGACCACCTCGATACTCGGTCCGGCCCCCAACGCCCCTCGGTGGGAAATGCGTCCATGTCCCGAGGTGTTCCCTCGTGGCGAAGAACCGCATCGTATTCGAGCACGTCGGTATGGCGTCGTGTCACGACACCGCGGCCGGAAGTCCAGTTACACGACAGGCATACCCGCGGCTTCTCTCTTCGGGCGCGCCGCACGACTCACGAACGTGAAGGTATGGCCGCGGTGATGGCAGAACGGCTCCGCTCAGATTGGTTGGGCAAGCATCGAATAGAAGCCGGTCGAATCCCACGCGCAGTTCGCAAAGGAGCGTCTGTGATCTTCAATGGCCACCCGGTAGGGTGTGGCAATCGCCTAGAACGGGAAGGGGCCATCAATTTCCGATCGGTTCCTGCAATCAGCTACGGATGGCGCGCCTCGTCTTGGCGCTGGAAGTTCGCCTCGATTTCTTTACAAGGGAACGGATATTTCCCTTCAAGCGTTCGACCGAGGGAGACGCGCCGCGTCGAAGAAAATCCTCGATTGCGGCGAAGCTAACCGTCGCGTCCCGCCTAGAGGACGACGCCACGGGATATGGCAACACGGGTTTAGACAGTCACCGGTTTTCAAGTCGGCCGTCTGCGCCCCGTGAATCGCGTTCTCGGCGCATCCGAACAAGTCAGAATTCAGAGCCACAAGGCCATCAGGACGCTGTCGACGGGTTGCCCGTCGATGCGGTACTGTCCGCGGAGCCGCGCCTCCTCATTGAAACCCATCTTGCGGTAGAGCGCGATCGCCGGGTCGTTGTTCGCGAAGACGTGCAGAGTGAGCTTGCTCACGCCGACCCATCGGGCCCACCCAATCCCCCGCGACAGGAGAGCGGTTCCCAGTCCGACCCTTCGACAGTCCGGAAGGCAGGACATTCCGAGCTCCGCCAGATGGGCATCTTTCGCCCATATCCCTCGTCCGAGGTTGATCAGTCCGCTCACGCGGCCCAAGACGTCGGCGAGGAAGAACACCCCGTGGCGGCCGTCGGCCGCAGCCAACGTCCTTCGCTCCTCCTCGATCGTCCAGGTGGCTCGCTCCCGAAGCACGAACTTCCCTTCCGCGCCCACCACGTTGACTAGTTCCGTAATGGACTCGGCGTCGTCTGGCACCGCGGGACGAATGACTGCCATTCGACCGTCCTTCAGCCGAGCGTTCGTCGCTTCCAACACGAGAGGGTCATGGCAATCGGAAAGCATCCTCTTTCCGGTCTCGTTACAGAGGCTGTTCACTTTCGGTGCTGCCGTGCTCACCGTTCGGTACGGAGCCAGAGCTCCCGCCGTTGCCGAGAACCGTCCGACCGAACGATCTCGAGCTGGAAGCTCATCATGCCGAGGGCATCGGCCGGTACCGAGGGCCTTCGCTCGGGGTAGGACGCCTGCACGTGCCGCTCGATCAGCCGTCGAGCCGCGTCCTCGGCTTCAAAGAGCGACAACGCCACGTCCGTCCCCAGCCCGTCAACGACGACATGGTATCGCCCCTCTTCCTGGAACACAAAGGCCGTGAACTGACCCATGAGCGCCCCGGAGGCGGAGCGGTGTGAGGCGGTGCCGGAAAGGTGGCGAAACGCCCGGCTAGGTAGGGGGCGGGTATCCCGGGTGTCGCTGGAGGTCCTGCATGATCTGGTCGTATTGCTCGCGACTGATCTCTCCGCGGGCATAGCGCTCCCGCGCAATGGCAAAGGCACCGTATCTCCGGCCCCCGCCGAACCCTTGGCGGTTGCGGTACCCGCTCGGCCGCGAGCTCCACATAGCGATCCGGACAATCCAGAAGATGATCATGACGAACAGGAAGATCAGGAAGAAGCCGCCCAGGTAACCGAAGGGCCCGATCCCCGTTGTGCCGGGATGATAGCCAAAGGTGCCCGGGGACAAGATGACGAGAAAGAGTGCGACCCCGATCAAAACGAGCATGACGGCGAGGCCGATGTAGAGCCACCGATGGGGGTGCGGCGGAGGTTCCCTGGGGTACCCGCCGGCATACGCGCCACCGTATGGGCTAGGGTACGGACCGCCAGAGCCCTGCATGGTGTATCACTCTGCCATGCGGAGTCGAGGTAGATAGTCTGTCCGTCCCCGCGGCAACTCCACGGGGCCGGCGGAGGAAGGCAACGCCTCCGCCGAGCCTCGGAATGACCGTGATCTATCGAGCGGTGGAAGCCTCGGAGGGGGCCGTCGAGCTCGTCCCGCTGGGGTCGTACGCCCTCTCCCCGAAGTCGACCAGGTCCAGGCCCTTGCTCTCATCTTCGGCCGAGGCCCGGAATGGCATGAAGACGTTGATGATCCGTAGGATTACATACGAGGCGACGAACGAGAACGAGGCGACCACCGCAATGGCGAAGAGTTGAACGAGCGCCTGGTGAGGATTTCCGAAGAAGAGTCCGTTCGGTCCATTCGGGTTGACTAGGCTTGAGGCAAACAATCCCGTTGCCAATGTCCCCCACATGCCGCCGGCCCCGTGGGCAGCGAAGACGTCCAACGAATCGTCCAGACGGGTCCGCGCCCTCCAGTTGGCCACTGAAAAACAGAGGAGAGCAGCCACGACACCGATAACAATGGAGCCCATGGGTCCGACGTATCCGGAGGCAGGCGTAACCGCCGCTAGCCCGCAGACCGCTCCGACGCACATGCCGACCGCCGAGGGTCGGCCCTTCAGCCACCACTCGACGAGCATCCACGTCACGCCGGCCGCCGCCGCCGCGAGGTTGGTGACTACGAGTGCGTTGACGGCCACGGAATTGGCCGCCAGGGCACTGCCCGCGTTGAATCCGAACCAGCCGAACCAGAGTAAGGCCGTTCCGAGGATCACATACGGCACGTTGTTCGGTCGAGCCTGCTTCAGTTCGGCCGGCGAGCGTCGGCCGAGCACCAGCGCCGCGGCCACGGCGGAGACTCCCGCGGTGGTGTGGACCACGAGGCCTCCCGCGAAATCAACCACTCCGAGGGCGTGCAACCAGCCCCCGGGATTCCAGATCCAGGAAGCGACGGGGGCGTAGACGAAGGTGACCCACGCTACGACGAACACGAGCAGTGGCTTCAGCCGAGCCCGGCCGGCGAACGCTCCGATGATCAGCGCCGGGGTGATTGCGGCGAACTTCATTTGAAAAGCGAAGTAGAGCAGCTCGGGAATCGTTGAGGAGTACATCGGGTTCGGCGCGGCCCCAACTCCATTGAGTCCGACTTTCGACAACGACCCGATGACGCCGTGCCAGGAAGGGCCGAAGGTGATGGAGTAACCCCAGAAGGCCCACACGAGACAGACGACGGAGAAGATGGCCATGCACTGCGCCAGCAGGGAGACGAGATTCTTGCGACCGACCAGGCCGCCGTAAAAGAACCCGAGGGCGGGGGTCATCAACATCACCAGCGCCGTGGCGGCGATCACCCAGGCGACGTCTCCGGAATCGATCGGCATGAGCTCGCTTCCTATCCTCTTCGTACTCCCGCGGCAGTTCTGGTTACAGTCCAATCGCGCCCCGAAGTGAACAGAAGGCGCGTTGACCGTTCGGGGTTCGGATCCGGAGCAGGGGGTTCTTGCGCTTGAACGAGGTTGAACGCGTCGCGGCGGTGAGCACCTCGAGGAGATCGGCCTGACTCCAGTTGACGCTCCGGTCCACGGGTCCGTGGATACCCTCGGTCGCCGTCGCCCTTCCGTCGGCGTCGAGGTTTAGGGTCGCGCTTTCGGTCTCGGTCTCAAACCCCCAGGATTGAGGGAGCCACTTATGGAGGCCCTCCGCTGGATTCGCGGTCAGTCGCGCGGTCGCTCGGCCCTCGATTTCCGGACAAACCGCACCTAGCGCATCCCGGAGTTGGCCCATATTCCGTCGAAATGTGGCGGGAACTGACTTATGAAGCACACCGCTGGACCGGAAGCCGTCCGTCTACCCCGCGGTTCGGAGCCGTTCGTCCGGATTGGCCCTAGGACGGGTCAGGCGGCCGGCGGGTTGGCAGGGAGTACCGCACGACGGGACTGTCAATGTACTCAAGGATCTTTTCGCGGCCCTGTTCCAACCCGACCTTCAGCGCCTCGTAGAGGGTCTCCATCGCCTCCGTCGGGCTCATCGCGGAGATCGGTGCGATAGTGACGTCGGGCGGGCTTGCGTGCCGGTTGACGCAGACAAGGAAGGCTTCGAAGCCCGCGAATGCGAGCTGGAACAGTCGGAGCTGCAGCGCGACATCCGGTGGCGGAGGAATGGCCCGGTAACTCTTCATTTCGTAGAACCGTTCCTTTCGATCCCAGTAGTCTGGTTGAGCATACACGCCCACGCGCTCGTCGATGAGGATCATCCGAGACTTTGGTCTCGGCAGACCGAAGACCTCGGTCTTCCGGAAGGCTTGCAAGACAGCCGCAATTTGCTCCTGCGCGTGGTCCTTTTCCTCGACGACGACCGGTAGGTCGATGTCCTTGAGCTCCTCTTCGAGGGTCGTCGCCGCGAAGCGGGTCATGGCTCCGACGGTGGGCCGCATACCTCGGTCGAACTCGTGGCTGTACCGGGACAGCGTTGAGTCGATGGCCTTCCCTACCGCCATGCCGAACTCCTGCCGCTCAGTCGGAGGGCGAGGGAACGCCGAGCGGACGACCTCGTGGGCGGCGAGCGTTTTGATGGTCGTCATGGGAGCCTCGATGCGTTTCCGCCGGCGTGCCGGAGCACGCAACGTCCAGGGTAAATGGCCATGCGGGGATATGGCTCCCGACTCGGCCCTGGATCGGACTGCCCCGGGCCCGTCCGTGACAAGTCAAGCGTAGCCATTTTCAACATCCCGGGCCTCGGCCCAATCGTCGGCCTATGTGCGCCTTTCGCTATCAACGAATCCCGATACCCGAGGATCAGGGCGATGTTCGCGTCGCCGACTTCGAAGAGATCCTGCACGCGTACTCCAAGGAAGAAGCGGTCCTCGAGGCCCAGCGATGTCTGCAATGCGCCATGCCATTCTGTGTCCAGGCGTGTCCGATCGCGCAGGACTGTCGGGGCTACATTTCACTCATCGGACAAGGGAAGTTCGACGAGGCGGCCGCTCTCACTGTACAGGATAACCCGCTCGCGACGGTGCTCTGCAAGACCTGCTACCATTACTGCGAGGAAGACTGCGTGATGGGTGCCAAGGGAACTCCCATCGCCATCCGCCACCTCAAGCGCGCCGCGTTGGAGCTCGGCAACGGGCAGCTCATGTACGTCCCCAGCGCTCCGAAAAACCAGCGAATCGCAGTAGTGGGAGGGGGGCCAGCGGGAATCATGGCCGCTTGGGAACTCTGCCTCCGAGGGTACTCGGTGACCATCTACGAAGCCCAACCTTTCATGGGAGGCCAAATCGACACGATCCCGAAGTATCACCTCACGGGAGACGAGCTGGATTGGGACCTCGCCCGGCTGCGTAACTTTGACTTGACATTGGTGGCGGGAAAGAAGGCCGGCGTCGACTTTACACCGGAGAGCCTTCTCAAAGATGGCTACCTGGCGGTGTACGTGGCAATCGGTGCCTCCGAGCCCCGCGCGCTGGGAATCCCGGGGGAGCATCTCCCTGGCGTGTTCGCTGCCTTGCCCTTCCTTCTCGCCATGAATAAAGGGCCCGACGGTCTCTTAGGGCGCAAGGAACGCCAAGTGGTCGTCATCGGAGGCGGAGATGTTGCGCTCGATGCCGCTCGGTCCGGCCTTCGGATCGCGAAGGATGGACAGGTCACTGTCGTGTATCGGAAAGAGAAGCAGGACATGCCGGCGGGCGTTGAGGAGCTCTCGGAAGGTTCGGAGGAGGGGCTTCATTTCCTGCTCCAACGGGCACCCGTCCGAATCGTCGGCACGAGCCATGTGGAGGGGATCGTCGTCCAGACGACGGGCCCGGGACCGCTCGATGCAAAAGGGCGCCCGACGGTCGTACCCGTTCCGGGGACTGAGGAAACCATCCCATGCGATACCGTGATCGTGGCGGCCGGTGAGAAAGCGGATATTCGCGCCCTTCCACAGGAACTGGATTTCAAGATCTCTCCCCAGGCGTGGCCAGAAGGGAAGCAACCCGATTGGATGACGGACGTCGAGGGCGTGTTCGCGTCCGGTGGGAAGTCGGTCGTGTACGCGATGGCTGCCGGAACTCGCACGGCGGAGGCGATCGATGCGTACGTCGCAAAGAAGACCGGACGCCCGCGTACATCGCGCCCGGATCCACTCGGACGACCAATCGCTCCAAGGCTCCCGGAAGGATACGGCGGCCCCACGTGGCACTTTTGAAGGCTCCCTCCGTGGGCAAGCCGAGCTGAACCTCGCCGCGGTGGGCGGGGGCTCCCGGTCCCGAATTGCGGGGTTGCCTCGGGCGCACGCCTGGCGTGACGTTAACGAAACGCTTTTGGTCCCAACCCCGTCCGGCGAACACGTGTCGCTTTTCGTGACGGAACACACCCATTCGGCCGAAACCTGCCCGGCGAAGAACCCACAGATGGCGGGGGCCCTCCTCCAGATCGTCAACGCCTCCAATGCCGCGAAAGCGGGTATCAAGATTTATGGAGACGCCGTGGCGAACGGAGTTCACCACCTCTACCTGATTGTCGACGCGGCTGACGAGGGCGCCGTCCGTCGCTACTTCGCCCCATTCGGGCAATTGGGTACCCTTGAGGTAACTCCCGCCTCCCATTGCGAGGAAGTCGTCAGCCGGGGCTCCTGTTGACACGTTCCATATCGGGGGCACAACCAAGCCCATGCCGCGAGAGGAGTCCCCGGTAACGCTCGAGACGGCGCGACGACTCGTGGCCTTCAACGCGGCCGGTTTCGAGCGATTTGCGCGGGCGGCCCATCGGTTACCTTGGCGCGTAGCGTCCGGTAACAAGGGTACCGGACATCTGTCCATTTTCAGAACTCTCGTTCACATTCTGAACGTGCACGAGGTCTGGATGCTCTACATCATCCAAGCCCGAACTCGCGAACTAAAGACGCTCTTCCAACAGCCCGACCGGAGGCCGACGTCCTGGCTGGGGTTCGACACCTACTCAAAGAGAGTCTGGACCGGCATCGACCGATACGTCGCGGCACTGACCCCCGCCATGCTCTCCCACGTCGTCAAGGCGCCCTGGATGCCCGGGAAATACACCGTTGGGGACGCGGTGCTTCAGACCACGTTCGAACAAGCACATCATCTGGGTGAGATCATCGGGACCTACTGGCAGCGGGACGTAGAGCCGCCCCAAATGATGTGGATCCCTCTCACGCGCCCCCGCATCCGGCACCGATAACGAAGGCGTCCCCGGACGGCGTTCCCATACGTTCCGCCCTATACCTTCGCCTGGTCCCTCGGGGACAGAGACGACAACGCGACCGAGAACCCAAGCTAGTTCTACACCGCACCAGGGGATTTCTTGGTCCGCGTCACGGTGAACGACTCGAACGGAAGTTCTGTCGAGTGCCAGCTCGCGGTCGACGTTTGGCCTCCGACGCTGCGCGTCGGCCTGAGCGCGTCCGAGTGTTCCGGTATTGCCTCCCCTTGTGGTCCGGTTCACTTCGGTCGTCTCGGGAGGGAGCGGCCCGTACGCCCTCCACTGGGAGGTGGCGAACCACAGCCTGGGGTCGGGTGCCAACACCTCGTACACCTTCCAGACGCCGGGGATGTACGTGGTGTATCTCTGGGTCAACGACTCGGGTTCTTCATCCCGGCAAGGAAATCACTCCTCCGCTACGATCATAGTACTCCCCCCGGCCACCGGCCCGGGGACCCCCGCTCTGAACGGGGATGAACTTCTGGCCCTAGGTGCCGCCATGATCCTACTTGCCTTTGGGCTTCTGATCGCGGTCAGACGCCGTAAGCCTCCCCCGACGGGATCACCTGCAAACCAAACCCGACCGCGGTCGCAGTACTGAGAGTCCCCAAACGAGGGCGTGTCGCCAAACTGGGCGTGTACGTTGGCCATATCTACGTGGGGTCCACGGCAGGCTTGTCTTTCGGCCTCGGTGGGGATGCCCCGCCTCGAGTCGGGGATCGCCGGGCGATGTAGCCGTCACACCGTTCGACCAACAACTCTCGGCCGAAGCTGAAATCGTGCCCGGGTCGAACGACCGTCACCTGTAACTGGCGCAGTCGGCGCATCGTTTCCAGGTACTCCGGAACGCTCGACGTTGGGGTCGTGTCGATCAGCGGATCCGTCGCGTACACTGCATCTCCGGAGAATAGCGTCCCCGTTCGGGGCTCCCACAGACCTGCCGAGCCGTGCGTGTGACCCGGCAGGTGGAGAATCTCGAATTTCCGGTCTCCCAGGTCGACCAGACTGCCTTCTTCCACCGAACGCGTTGCAATTGCGGGCTGGGGGCGGAACTGGACCGCGTCGAACTCCCGACTGGGCACGGCCTCGATGAGAATCTCAGGAACCGTCCCCCCGGCATCCGTCACCAGTTGACGCGTTGCGGGACCGACGTCGTCTCGGAAAAGGAGACGGGTCGGGCTGGCGGCGGCTCGGGCGTCGGCGGGGTGAATCCACCTTTCTGCGAACTCGTACAGCCCCCCCGCGTGATCCTGGTGAGAGTGCGTGGCGAACGCAACGAGCGGCTTTTTTGGCTCTCTGCGCAATCGTTGCACCACGGGGAGCAATGCCGCTATTCCATTCCCGCTGTCGACGAGCAAATCGCGGTCCCGACCCTGTTGGAGCCAGGCATTGGCACGGAGAAGTACGTCGACATGGGGCTCACTGATACGAACCAGATCCCGAGCAACCACTTCGATCTCGAACCACGCCTCGCACAGCGGGAGACTCCTGGAAGGTGACGTTGTAGCTTTCATGCGCTCCGCCTCTTCCGGAAGGTCTGTCCTCTCTAATATCACGGCACGGTCTTTCGCGGGCCCTGAGGGAACCGGGACGGGCGCGTAGGCAAGGGCCGTCCGCCATGGCGGGGGATCTCCCAGCGGGAGAGGTGGAGTGTAGCCGGGGGGTGGCGGCGGTAGGTTCCCTGGGGGGCACGCAGGGCTAGGAACTGACGCTTGACATTCGACCGGCTCGGCGAGCATATCGTTTTCGTCTCAAGGAAGCTCATAGATTCGAAGTGGTTCTTGCCCTCGGAGGGGCCTTGCCACCGACGGAGTCGTTGGCCCACGTGTTGAACCCTGTCACTGCCCATATCACCGAGATAGACCGTTCACGAATATTCTATTCTGAAATCCAAGGGATCGAGGAATAGGAGTACCAACCGGAGCGGCAGCGGCTTGTGTACGGATAGCCGGGCACTTCGGCGGTACTCGCGATGCACGTGACGTTCGATCCCCGAAAGGAAGGCCGACCCGCCGGCAAGGTTAGGATGTCATATTCTCCCAGCCGGACCCCGCCACGGGGGTACGGGAACTGCGGACTCGGTGAGTGATGGTCGTCGCGGGAGCGATGAAGGTGCCGTGCGCTCTGGTCCGGGGCGTCTTCCCCGATTCGGACGCCAGTGAGTTCACCATCGCGGGCTCTGGCTCACGGAAGCCTCACTCGTCCCACTGTATCGTGAAGCCTCTTGAGTCCCTAATCTCGACCGCTATGCAGCCGGGGTAGGGCCCGGCCGAATCGGATGTTTCTTAGCTAAGGATGCGGTCGGGTTGCCTCCACATGGCGGGTCACTCGGGGGCCACGTCGGTCGTTCAGTATCGTGGCGTGCCGACGAAGACTTGGCGAGAGGTCCCATTGCCGACGTCTTTTGAGGTCCGGAACCTGCTATCGAAGATTGGCGGGGGACTTGAACAGGACCTCCGGGGCGTGAACGAACTCTGGCGCGCTCGATTCGGGAGCAGCATGTTCACTGGTTACCAGAATGGTACTATCTACTGCACCGGCGGCCTTGAGCCGGACCTGACGCATATCTACCTTAGGATTGACGAGAAGGTCCACGCCCGCAAGCGACAACGCCCTCGGGCGCGCTGACACGCCCCCTAGACCGATACACCTCGACGGAGTACTCGTTCAGGTGGATGAGCGATGGGCCGCTGGTCGGCGTCCCACGACGACGAGAAGTTCACACGGCGCCCCTTCGGAGCCGGACCGCGCGTACCCTGCGGAGGCCTCCGCGACCTCACGCCAGGCTTTCTTCTGGGCCTCGGAAGGCAGGTCGGACACGAGATCGCCCATAATGTCGCGATCGAACCGTAGTAGCTCCTCCACCGAAGGCATGCCCAAGGGCGAGGAAACTGCCCGAGCCACCACTTCCGTGAATCCCGTTTCACCCAACATGGACTCCAGCAACCCAGGTGCCGCCAAGCTGAACGGCCCTGGCCCGGTGGACGGGAGTTCGGTCGTCCCTTCCGGGCGCGCCCATCGATTGAGGATCGAGAGAGGGATGGCCATGACCTGGTTTCGATCCGGAGTCGAGAACACCGTCAAACCGATCCTGCCTCCCGGTCGGAGGATACGGAGGAGCCGGCGGAGAGTCTCGGCCGGGTCCGCGAAGAACATGAATCCCTGACGACATACCGCGGCATCCATCGAGGCCCACGCTACGTCCGGGGCCTCGCCATCCATCACCCGGGCCACCACGTTCGAGAGGCCCGCGGCGCGGACGTTCCGAGCCGCTAGCTTCACCATGTTTGGGCCGACGTCGGTCGCGACGACCCGACCCTCGGGGCCGACGGCCTTGGCCAGATGGAGGGTCAGTCCGCCACTGCCGGCGGCCAGCTCCAGCACGCGATCCCCCGTTTGGAGTTGAAGCAAGTCAAAGAGTGCGGCGGTGGCAGGTGCGAACCAAGCATCGACTGTCGGCGCCCAAGAGTCCCATTTCTCGGCAATGGCGTCCCAGCTCTCGCTGATCCGCTCCTTCCGGGCCGTAGGGTCGAACGGACCTCGGTCCTCAGACATTGTATCAACTCTGGAGGTTTTGTGGAGTCGCCGACCTCCATAAAGCGTCTGTAGGCTGCCGACATGTGACCCAGTACTCCGCCTGCACGCCGACCAAGGGCAGCCGGTTCCCGGGACGAGGTCCCAGCGTTTGTGCCCCGACCCTTCAAGCCGAGGCGATCGCCCCGATCACGATGAAGGGCATGAGTGCCGAAGTAACGAGGTAGGTCGTTCCGAGCAGCGAGAAGTGGACTAGCACATGCCCGCTCGGGAAGGCGGTGTACAACGGATCGCCCCCGGTAATACTCACTAACAGCACAACGAGGGTCAGGACGAACCACACTAGCGCGACTAAACCGAAAAGAGCAAACGGCAGGGACTTCACGCTGAAGCTCTTCATCTGTAACACTCCGCGGTCTTCGACCAATTGGCTCGACGAGTCACTCGCCATAAAGATAGTACCCCCAACGCCCGATTCCGTCCCGGCGCCTACTTCGCTGCCTTCACCAGATTTGAACTCGGTCGGCTTCCGGTCGGAACATTGGAGACCCCTCGCGAATGTCGAAAGCCTCAAAGAACGGCCGCGAGTTCAAAACGGCCCCGATCACACGGAAGCGGCCCGGGGCGTGCGCGTCGACGGTCAGCAACCGACGGGCGTCCGGGGCCCGTACCGTTTCTCTCCAAATCTGCGCGTACGAAACGAAGAAGCGCTGCTCGGGCGTGAGACCGTCGATCGGTTTCCGGCTCGCGGGATCCTGCGCGAGGCGTCGCTGGAGCGCCTCGAATGCGATGCTGACCCCGCCCCCGTCCGCGATATTCTCCCCCACCGTGAGCGCGCCCTTGACATGGGCCCCCGGTAAGGCCTCGAACTGGTCATACTCTGTGATGATCTTCTGGGCGCGACGATGGAACTCCCGCGCATCTTTTCCGGTCCACCAGTCTCGCAGGTTGCCTTGGGCGTCATAGCGCCGCCCTTGGTCGTCGTACCCGTGAGTAATCTCGTGTCCGATGACGAGGCCAATACCGCCATAGTTGACCGCGTCATCCATCGCCGCATCAAAAAATGGGGGTTGCAGAATACCGGCAGGGAACACTATCTCGTTTTGGGTTGCGTCGAAATACGCGTTGACCATCGGCGCGGTCATCTGCCACTCGTCCGGGTCCACCCGCCGGCCTATGCGTACGATCTTGCGACGGGATTCGAATTCAAGCGCTCGACGAACATTGCCAACATAATCGCGTCGGTCAATCCGCAACTTCGAGTCGTCCCTAAAACGCCGCGGGTGTCCGATTTTGGTCGTGAATCGGTTGAACTTTGCCAAGGCGTGTCGCCGGGTCGCCGGGGTCATCCATTCAATCCTCCGGAGCCGATCCCGGAACACGTTGCGAAGGTCTCCGACGAGTCTTTTCATTCGGGCCGCTGCCGCGGGCGGGAAGTGCTCCGCCACGAAGAGTTGTCCGAGAGAATCGCCGATCGCGCGGTCCGCGGCGCGTATCGCCCGCTTCCACGGCGGTTCGGGATACTGTTGCCCGAGAAGGGTCCGGTGATAGAAGCGGAAATATTCTGCATCGATCTCTCGGTGGAGGTAGGGAGCGCTTGCCCGGACCAGGTGCCAACGGGCGTAGGTTCTCCAGTCGGCTATCCGACCGTGATGCAAAAGTCTCTCGACCCCGGCAAGAAATTCGGGCTGGCCGACTATCACGTAGGAGAGATGGGTCGCCCCGCGACCCGTGAAATACTGATCCCAGTCGATGGCGGGGACCCGGGCTTTGAGCTTCGGAATGGTAGTCTTGTTGTAATTCTTCTGCTCGTCGCGCAGGTCGGTTCGGGAGCGGCTCGCACGGGCCAACTCAGTTTCGATGCCGACGATGACCGTGGCTTGCCGGCGCGCGTCCGACGCAGAGTCGCCCAGAAGCGAGAAAGTCCGAACCATGTGTCGCCGGAAGGCTCTCCGCTGGGGTTCGAACCCGGCCCCGAGATAGTACTCTCGGTCTGGTAAAGACAGCCCGCCTTGTTGGAGGTAGAACGCGTAGACTCGGCTTCGCTTCTTGTCCGGGTAGACCGTCGTGGCGAATAGGGCAGGAATGCCCTTACCGTGGAACTCCGCAAGGAGTCGAATGAAGTCATCAATAGACCGCATCGAGTCGATCCGCTTCAAATCCGGTGCGATGGGAGCGAACTGCAGCCGGTTGCGCCGAGCGGTGTCCATCGCGGATGTGTAGAAATCCCTCACCTCCCGCGCCACAGCGTCCGGGACGGAGCTTCGGCGACGGGGCGTCCGCTCGACGATCTGACGAAGTCGATAGTTATTGTACTCAACGAGCTCTTCGAAGGCCCCCCACCTCGACTTATCCGGAGGGACCGGGTTTTTCTTGATCCATGAGCCGACCGCGAACCGGTAAAAATCCCGTCCCGGGGCCACGGATCGGTCCATGTACCCCACCGAAAAGCCCGGCGGGCGCGGTACCACTCCGCGCCGACCGCGTGGCCCCGTAGTCGTCTCGGGTCCGGCGGGCGCGGAGCGAGGCCGGGGATCCTTCGAAGCGGGCATCCGACGCGCCGGTACCACTCCGGTTCCGTTATCAGTATTTCTGACTGGCACTGGTGTAAGGCGCGACCGACTCCTTCTCATGCGAACTGTGACACAGGGTAACCAGGTGAGGGATCGCCTCCCGGGAGTCTCTCGGAGCCGACCGGGGCACGCGTTTCAGGCACGTCCCAGTGCCGTTTCAGTGGTCGCAGATCGCCAGGTCGCCATACCCGGGCTCTGTCGAAAGCTTAGCGACTCCCGAAGCACCTCCACGCATCAAGGTCAGCTCGGCACGATAACACGGTAGGACCTCATTTGTCATGAACGAGCACTCGATGGATTGTTCGTTAGCCCCACGTGAAGTGCGGCACCCCTGAGCGATCGGAGGCCACGAGTCCGAAACTACCTTCGAACGTCCGCACAATTTGGGCAGCAAGGCTAGCAACCTCTAAGACCACTGAACCCTCCGTCGGGTCGAACCCTTGGAGCGACCACCCCCTATCGCGGGAAACTCGCGGGAGATGGTCGGATTCCTGAATCGCCTGGAGGGTAGGCTCGCTGAATTGGATCACTCTCTGTTTCTCGCGTGGTGGAACCAGTACGCAGGGGTATCCATGGCCGGAACCGGCCGGTGGGACGCGCTGCGTTCGAAACTGGTTGGCCGAGAGGATCTCCTTCGTTTTCTGAAAGCGGCCCAAGAGCGTCCCCAACCCAAGTTGGTCACTCGTCGTTTGGAGCTGTTCCGTCGCATAGCGGAGGATGCTTTGGTCGAGCAACATCCGTCCGTAACGCGTCTAAGGGCTCCATTGATCAAACGGGTGTTTGCCTTTCGTCCCGAATGGGAAGGAAGGCCAGTCTCGGCGGCCCGGTTAAGGGAGGTCCTGAAACAGAGCAACGATCGACGGGTCCGGCACCGGGCTTGGAAGGCTCTCCAGGGGTTAGACAAGGAAGTCCACCGTCCCCTCCGAGAACTTGTCGAGGCCCGGAACGCTCGCGCCCGGGAACTCGGGTACCGTTCGTTCATGGATTTCCGTCTCCGCCCGGAGGGCCTCACCCTCCCACAGCTGGAGCGCTTCATCGAACGGATCGTGCCCGCAGCCCAAGGACCTACTCGGCGGTTCCGGGAACAGTTCCAGCGGCGTTCGGGCGAGTCAGGGTTCTTCCCGTGGGATGCTTGGCGAGCGTCGGAAGGACGGAACCCACTTCCGGCGTCTGCGTTTTCCGGCCGGACCATGGTGCAGGACTGCCTTCGCGCGATACGGGATTGGGGGTTCCGAGGCCCACGCCGCCCCTTCCGGATAGTCCAACGGTCGATACCGGTCGGCGGAATGACGCTGGCCGTCGAGCTGCCCTCAGATACGCGGGTGGCGGTAAACCCCAAGGGCGGTTGGCTCCATTACGACATCCTATTGCATGAGTTTGGACACGCGGTGCAGGACACGTATACTCGCGGCAGCACGCACGTCCTCCGCGGTCCCGAGAACATACCGGGCTTCGCCGGATTCCACGAGGGGATCGGCGGACTCTTCGAGCGCATTGCGATGCTCGAAGGTTGGCTCCGTGCCCGACCCCTCGCTACCGCCGACTTAGTTCGGGAGTTCATGGAGAACAGGAAGGACGAAGAGTTGCGGATAGGAGCGCACACCGCGGTCTGGGTCTGGAAAGAGATCCAGTTGTACAAGCACCCCGCAGAGGACCTCGGCCCCCGCTTCCATCGGGCCGACCGAGCCATTTTCGGGTTTGATGAGTACCCGGCGGCACCGTACGCAGACCCCTTCTGGATCGAGGCGGCGTTCTATTCGAAAAGCTACCTCCTCGCGAGCATACTGGGAGCTCAGCTCCGGCAGGCGATTCGCGAACAGCTCCCTGGCCCCTTCTGGCCAAACCGCGAAGTGATCCCTTGGCTCGCTCGGAACTGGTTCCGGCACGGCGTTCGATACGACTGGGTCCCACGGGTCAAGGAGGTCACCGGGCGTCCATTCGGGGTCCGCGATTTCCTGAACCGAGCCCTGCTGGAGGACTAGCGGGACTGGTCGTGCTCGAACCGTGGTTCCGGTGGTCGCCGCCGCGACCAACTTCTCGACGGTGCATGCTATCGTGTTACGGCCAGCGCCGCCCGTTCGGGGGGGACGGGTAGCGGTGGTAGAGCCAGTTAGCGAAGCTTGACCGTCTGATCACTCTGCGTCCCGAGGGGGCTACCATGGACCCGTTCAGCCACATCCTGCTCGCATACCTACTCGGCTTTGGCCTGTGGGGTCCAGCCGGACTCCAGTTTGTGGTCGCCTCGGCGTTCGCTGGAGCGCTTCCGGACGCGGACGTGCTGTTCTATCCGCTCTCGAGCCGGTTTCCGCTCCTCCGTCACCGGGGCATCACTCACTCCATCGTGGGGGTCACACTCATCGCCGCCGTCGGCACTTTCGTCGTTCCACATGCCCTCGCATGGGCCTTCGGCGCCCGATTCGGAGACGGCCCCCTCCTAGATTTCTTTGTGGCGTTGGAAGTGGGGGGCCTCTCGCACGTCCTGCTCGACGCCATGGACCACTGGTCTGTGCCAATCTTCGCGCCGTTCTCTAGCCAGGAGTACCATTTCGATGCGGACCGGATCATGAACGTCGGCGCGATGACGTTCACCGTTTTTTCCTACGCGATTATGATCTATGAGCGAGGTCGGGTCGCTCTCTGGATCTGGGAAGTCACGGCATGGCTCCTCCTGGTAGCCGCCGTCGTCTACCTTGTAGTCCGGCTGGTGGCTCGTTGGCGAGCGGGGGTAGCGAAGAACCGGGCCGGCTTTGACACGGTGATTCCTCAGGCGAACCCTTTTGTCTTTCTCTTTTTTGGTGAATCGGAATCCGGCGGAGAGCTCCACCTCCGCGTGGCTCGGTATCATCTCGTGCGTGGTTTCATCACACCTAGCGAGTCGCTGGCTATCCCTCTCACCCCGTCGGGACCTGGGCCCGTCACCGGATCCACGGGAGCCCTGTCTCGGAGCTATGCGCCGGCCCTTCACGCGAGCTGGCTCTTGGGAGAGACACACCACTTCGGCGAGTGGCGCGCCACTCCCGGAGGCTTCGAAGTGTTCTGGTACTCGCTCGAAATGGTCTTCTTCGGCCGCGCCGCAGGCGTGTTGGCCGAAGTGGACAGCGCCACAGGTGCAGTAACGACCCGGACGGCGTGGAAGGATCCGCGCCGCGCGCTCGGGGTGAGCCCATGACCTCCGACCCTTCGATCCGGGTACGGTTTGCCAAAGAGTCCCGGGGTGTACGTGGCTCAGCCGATGAAGCCGCTCGCACCGTGCAAAAGGTCGTGTAGCGCCTAACGGCAAATCGAGCAGATCCATGGCAGGGAAATCGGTGCCGGCGGCGCATCGCTGGGCCGCCGCGGGGCTCGAGGTGCTAGCGAACGTGGACTTCGTCGACGGGCGATTGCACCGTCCGGGGTCCTACGTGGTGTGTTTCGGTGCCGAATGGTGCCGCGTCACTCGGCGGTTCGTGCCGCGGTTCGTCGAGCTCAGGGAAAAGTTACCCTCCGCGTTCGCTATCGCCGACATAACGGATCTCAAGAACCCACTATGGGACGAATTCCGAATTCGCATTACTCCGTCAATCATCGTCTTCCGTGATGGCGAGGCCCTCCTGCGGGTCGACGGTCGGCGCTTTCTCGGGATTACTAAATCTCAACTCGCCACGCTGGAGCAGGCGCTCGCGGAGCAATGACGCGCCGTACCGGACGCGCGGCCGACGGGCATAAGTACCGTCGAAATTCTCGGAGGCAATTGTGGCGTCACGCTATTGTCCGCAATGTGGCGCGGCGAATTCCGCGTCGGCGGTCTTCTGCCAGTACTGCGGAACCGCTCTACCCCCCGCCCCATCCGCGGCGCTACCATCGAGTGGGTCTCCCGGCGCTCCTTCGCCTGCTCCGGTCTGGGGCGGTCCGCCTCCCGGTACATCGCCATACGGCGCTCCTCCGTACGGTGCCCAGCCGCCCTCCGCTCGACCGCGGCGACGACTGTGGGTCTGGATACTCGTTGGATTCGTCGTCTTGATTCTGGTCGTAAGCGTCATTGGATTCCTGGTTCTTCCCGCCGCTCCCGCGATCAACGTTACCCAAATCAACTTCGAGTCGGCCGACAACGTGTGCGGCCTCAACAGGGTCGCCTGGGACGGGTTTCCAGCCAATACGAGTCAGGTCGCCTGGCTCGCCTTCCCCGTTGGGGGGAATGCGACATCCGGTGGCGGCTCTGCCGCCTGCCAAATCTCGACCGTCAGTTCGGCGACGCCTGGGTTCACGATCAGTTCGGCCAATGTGCCGCTGGCAATCCCTGTGAACACCAACGAAACGCTCAACGTCAACGTGACGTGCCCGAGTTCTTCCTTCAGCGGGATACTGACTCTCACGCTAACGTGAGAACCGGGAGTGGCACACGAGCATTTCCCGGGGCAGCGGGGTCCCAGGCGGACCGACTGGGCTTTGCGTCGTCCGCTCGGGCACCAAGTAGGATTATAGACGACACAGCAGTGCGCCCCCTATGCGGTCCGAACTCGACACCGTCCGGGCCCTCTACCGCTACAACTCCCGTGTCCGGAAGAAATATCTGGCGACCATCTGGCACCTCCCGACGAAGAAGCGGTACCGGCCGCGGGGCGCCTCCTTCCCGTCCATCGTGGATATCTTTCTGCATGTCCTTGACGCTTATCGGTGGTGGTTCCGGACCGTTTACTCGAACGACAGGGAATGGAATGAATACCCGTTAGGACAGAAACTGTCGCGGGCCCAAGTGGTCGTGGAGGAGCGTAAGACGGACCGGTTCGTGCTGGCCCAGCTCGAGAAACTCCGCCCAAGCGATCTATCCCGCACGTTCCCCATTCTCGGGAGCCGCCGAAGGATCTCACTTCGTATCCTCCTGCTGCACATGGCCGAAGAGGAGCTCCAGCACCGGGGCGAGATGAACGCACTGCTCTGGCAGGAGGACGTCGACCCTCCCATTACGGGCTTCGGAGAGTGACTTCCGTTCTAGTTTTCCCGGAGGCGGTCCTTTGAAGATGGTGGAGTGACTTCGCCAGATATCGGAATACAATGGAACTGATCTCTTTTCCGCAGGTCAAAGCCCCTGCCCCGGGGGAGGCAATTCGGGTCGACGTCAAGGGTGTGCCGGTAGCCATCTTCAATCTTGGCGGGGAACTCCGCGCCATTGAAGCGCGTTGCACCCATCGGGGAGGACCGTTGGAGAAGGGCGCCGTGACGGGCCGACTTGTTACGTGCCCGTGGCACGGTTCCCAATTCGACCTCGACACTGGTCAAGTGGCACGCGGCCCCGCCATTACCCCGGAGCGAACCTACCCGGTCCGAGTCGAGCAGAACGTACTCGTGGTCGAGGCTCCCTAGGTTGCGGTTGCACGCGGGCCAGCCAGTGCGCCGACTCCTTGCCCAGCTCGCAACCCTAAAGTCACACCGGGTGGCTCGGCGGATGGTTCCATGTCGGCTCGCATAGCGTACGAGGTGGTGGCGCCCGAGTCAACCCACGGCCTGACCGAGCTTGCCCGGTTTGTTCGGAGCGGCACGCTCCCGCCCATGTTGGTCGAACTGGTAATGCTCCGGGCATCCCAGATCAATGGCTGCACGTACTGCCTCGATCTTCACTATCGTCGGGCCCGCCGGGTCGGCGTCCCGCAAGCCCAGCTGGACACGCTGCCGGCCTGGGCCGAGTCCCCGGCATTTTCCGAGAAAGAACGGGCCGCACTCGCTTGGACAGAAAGCTTGACGCGGGTCGCCCGGGGCCATGTTCAAGACTCGACCTGGGACCTCATTCGAGCGCACTTCTCAGAGCGAGAGATCGTCGACCTCTCGATCGCGATCGTCGAAATCAATGCTTGGAATCGCCTCATGATTGCGTTTCGAACTCCCCCGACGTTCGGGGCTCAGCGGAGAACCCCACCTGAGGCCCGTCCTCCGGCCCTCGCCCACGACGCGCCACCACCCACGACGTCACCGTAGTGGCGCCTCTCCGGCCACCGAAATTCCAGTCCCTGGTCTTCCGAGACGCAACTGAAGGATCAAGGTCGTAGGACGAACCAGCATGGCAATTTCGGTGACGCGCACCTCCACTCCTGACCACACACGTCGCCAACGGTACGCCGACGGAAAGGCCACCCGGCGGAGCGTGCCGCGGTCGGCCCACGCCGGTTGGGCCTCGCCGAAGTCGCGTCCCGACCCGGTCGAGACGCTCGCCGCGTCCAGCCGCGTTCGGGTCCCGTCCCTCGTCCCGATTTGGTACGGGCGCATGTCGGTCTCGCCTTTCGCCTTCTTCCGTGGATCGGCCAGCATCATGGCGCGTGATTTGGCGAGCACACCCATTACGGGAGGGAGGGCGCAACTCTGCGGGGATGCCCACCTGAGCAACTTCGGCGTTTTTGCTACCCCCGAACGTGATCGTGTCTTCGATGTCAACGATTTCGACGAAACCCTCCCCGGCCCGTGGGAATGGGACGTAAAGCGACTCGCGACGAGCCTCATCCTTGTGGGCCGGCATAATCGGTTTTCCGCAGACGTCAGCGAGAAGGCAGCCCGGACGGCTCTGCGGGCTTATCGCCACGGTCTGCAGTCCTTTGGCACCGCCCGCTATCTTGACACCTGGTACTCGCACATCGACCGCCGGACCCTCTCGAGGCGACTCAGTTGGGAAGGGGAGCGGGTCATCGCCGAGGCAGTCCGTCAAGCCCGCCGTCGCACCGTATTTCATGCCTTCCCGAAACTGGTCCAGACCGTCCACGGCCGATACCGGATCCGGGACGACCCCCCACTAATCGTCCACTACAAGGACCCCGCCGATGCGGAAGAGTCGAGGACCTTCTTCGATCGATACGTGGCCACGTTGTCCGACGAACGGCGCACGTTGTTGGACCGCTATCACATCGTCGACGTGGCGCAGAAAGTAGTGGGAGTGGGAAGCGTGGGGACAGTCTGCTCCATCGTGCTCCTCATGGGAGATCGGGACGTCGAGGACCCGCTGTTTCTGCAGCTCAAACAGGCCAACGCTTCCGCGCTAGAGCCCTATGCCGGGGCGAGCCGATTTGAAAATCATGCTCAACGGGTGGTTATCGGTCAGCACCTCATCCAGGAATCCAGCGACATATTTCTGGGCTGGAGTCGGTTGAATTCCCGCGACTTCTATTTCCGGCAGCTCCGGGACATGAAGTTCTCGACCGACGTCGCAGCGCTTCGTCCCAAGGCGCTCATCGGTCAGGCCGAGCTCTGCGGAGCGGCGTTGGCCCGGGCTCACGCCCGAACTGGCGACCCTGCGTTCCTCAGCGGCTACCTCGGTGCGCGGAACCTCTTCGACGTGGCAGTGACGTCATTCGCGAGGGCCTACGCCGACCAGGTGGAGCAGGACTACGCCAAGCTGCTGCAGGCCATCCGTCGCGGGCGAGTGACCGCAACGGTCGACGTCTAGCACCCGATCCCGTCGCTAGCGGAACAAGAGGAACCATGCCCAAACGAGGATCAACGCCGCCGACCAGACGACGAGGAAAGTGACCGGCAGAATCTCTGTGAGGCGCTCCGGGTTTACCCGGTCCATCCACGACACCGACCGGGAACTGGAAAAGCGGGCCGCATGAGTTTCATACGGACGCAGGAGGTTCACGGAGATCGCATCCCCGGATCGGAGGGTGATCGGGACGGGTACAGCTCCTTCGACCGGAGGAGACAGCTGCTCGAGGCGGAGGTTCGACTCCCGCCACAGGCTCTGGGCGTCGTTTGTCCGATGGAGCAGCACGGCCCAAACGAAGGTGATCAGCACGCCGAGTATGGAAAGAAATGAGATGAATAGGGCCAGCTCGAGGGGATTCCCGGACAAGTCTGCGACGGCGACGACCATCGCGGTGATCAACACCGTGCCGATGGCGGCGAAGTACGACGTTCGCCCGGCCGCGAGCTGCCCTTCCTCGGCCGCCAGGCGCTCGAACTTGTCATGCAACCAGCGCCGATCCTCGATTGACAACGCGCTGGGCACGAGCGGGGCGTCCTGGGACGTGGTCGAGAGGTTCACACGGGGGCAAGCCGGTCGGGTCGTAAGTCTGTCGCTACATTCTTGAGACCGGCTCGACAGTCCCGAGGGGGTTCGAATCGCTAAATAGACTCTGGCGGCTCGAAGAAGCAGCATTGCCGCCGGCGCGGCGATACTCGGGAGGGCGAGGGCCGTGCAGATGTGGATCTACATTGCCCGTCGGCTGTTGCTCACCGTCCCGGTGATCATCGGGGTCATGACGATCACGTTCGTGCTGGTCAGCTTGGTTCCACTTCCGACGCGGATCGGCGCCTACATCGGCCCGAACGCGAGGGACGCAAAACCTGGCTCCCCGGTCTGGAACGCGGCCATAAACACGCTCGGGCTCAACAAACCGGTCCCTGTGCAGTGGGGAATCTACATTCTCAACAGCCTCACGCTCCGCTGGGGCTTCACCGACCCGCACAGCGAAGCCACGATCGGCGCGAATCTGGGAGAAACCTCCTATCCGGTCGCCACGGTCCTCGGATGGTACCTTCCCTACACGCTGGAGCTGGCCGCGCTCTCGCTAATTCTCATCCTCGTCATCTCCATCCCCCTCGGGAACCTATCTGCGGTGTATCGGAACCGCCCACTGGACCAAGGGACTCGGGTGTTTTCGTTCTCTGGGTTCGCCCTCCCGACGTTCCTTCTCGCCTTCATCGTTCTGCTCGGGGCGGTCGAGCTGAGTGGCGGCTTGACGGCGACGTGTCACGGTTTGTCGGCTAACTATTTCGACTGGTACGGTTCCTGGCCCCAGCCCGCCTGCCTACCGGGCTCCCCCACGAACCTGCCGAGTTGGATCGGTCCGCATCTCGAAACATCACCGACCGGCTTTCCAACGGTAGATGCCTTGCTCCACTGGAACACTCCCTCCGGCCTCTACCTTGCGTGGGAATCGGTCAAGCGGATGATCCTCCCGGCGCTCGTCATCGCCTATGGGTCGGTCGCGGGTATCCTGCGCTTCGTTCGGAACAGCATGCTCGAGGTGATGAATCTCGACTTCGTCAGAACCGCGAGAGCCAAGGGCGTTCCCGAGCGCCAAGTCGTCAACCATCATGCGGGGCGCAACAGCCTCAACGTCACGGTGACCGTGCTCGGACTGACCTTCGCCTTCTTCATCACCGGCTTTCCGATCATCGAGCTGGTGTTTGGCCTTCGGGGGGTCGGGTACATGCTAGCCCTGTCAATCCAACCGCTGCAGGACTACGGGCTCATTTTCGGGTCGACCTTGCTGCTGACAATCATCGTCGTCGCCGCCAACATCATCGTCGATATCGCGTACGCCTACCTCGACCCTCGGGTCCGACTGGGGTAGCGCGCCCCCATCGGGGCGGTACGTCCTGAAATCACCCCTCCGCGAGCTAGGTGGCGCCCAAGGCGAGACCGATTAGAAAGCCCGCAAACCCGGCCGCCAGACCGATGGCGATCATTTGGGCCGCATTCTGGAAGGGCTTTCCACCGGTGGTTCGGGCCTCGTACACTCCCACGAGCGCCAGGGCGATTGCCGCAAGGACCACGGAGGCAATCAGAGCGGACTCGATCGGCAGCTTGGGGATTAAGAACGGAAGAATCGGGACAAACGACCCGACGACGGTTGCCAAAAAGACGATGGCGAAGCTGTCCCGGGCTTGGGTGTCCTTGACCGGGGCGAGCTTCAGCTCGAACGCCATCATGAACTCCATCCAGGCCCGGGGGTTGTTGCAGATACGTTCAAGCATGTCGTCGAGGTCGGAGCCCGTGTACCCCCACTCCTTCAGTACGACGCGCACCTCCTCCCGCTCGATGTCCGGAACCTCCCGCATCTCATCCTGCTCTCGACGTACTTCGCTCATGTAGAGACGGCGGCGGGCGAGCGTCGACGTGTACGCGACGGCGCCCATCGAGATTGACTCTGCGCCGAGGGCCGCAAAGGCGGCGACAAGGATCAACCGGTGGATCGCGGGGGCAGCGCCGAGACTAATGGTCGCTGCGCTCAAGCCGAGCAGGATCCCGAGGACGTTGACGAGACCATCCTGGCTGCCCAGGATGAAATCGGAAAGGAAGGTTGGATGCGGATGCGCCTCGTAGCCCTTCGAGCTATGGATCATGGAAACAGAGTGGGCTGTGCCGGACCGAAAGCGGGCTACAAAAGGTTGTCAGCCAGGACGGGCTTCCTGAGGGCGGAAGACCATCGAGATTGAGTTCACGCAGTGTCGGGTGTTCCGGGCGGTAAAGTGCTCTCCCTGAAACACATGCCCCAGATGGGCGCCGCAGCGCGCGCACTGAATTTCAACCCGGGACCCATCCGCGTCCGGGAGCCTTCGGACACTCCCAGGAACCTCATCGTCAAAGCTGGGCCAGCCACACCCCGAATCGAACTTACTGTCCGAATGATAGAGCGGGGCGCCACACCTCTTGCATTCGTACGTCCCCGCGGCCTTGAGATGCTCGTATTCCCCGGAGTAAGGAGCTTCGGTGCCCTTCCGGACGATAACCCGTTCCTCTTCGCGACTCAGCTTTCGCCAACGACTCGGGCCCGATCCTGCCACGGTCAGGCGTATGCGGGAGGGCTCTTTACTTCCCACTTTCGCGGAAGTGCCGCCGGCGCAAAGGTTGTGGGAAGAGGAAGAGCTCCCCCGGTGCACCGTACTTACTTCACCAGACTTCCTGCGCGCAGCACGTGTTCGACGCGCTTCGGACTCACCGCCTGGATGTCCACCTCAGGAGATCCAGAGACGATGACGATGTCGGCGACCGATCCGGGTCGCAACGTCCCAGTGGCTTCCAGGCCGAGACACGCCGCGGCACTTGTCGTGCCAGCCCGGAGGGCCTGGAGCGGCGACAAACCCGCTTGGACAAGACGGATCATCTCGATCGAGTTCTGCCCATGCGGCTCCGTTTCGACCCCTGAGAAGTCGGTGCCGGCCACAATCGGCAGTTCGGACCTCAACGCGAGGGCAATGTCCGTACTAAAGTGTCGGTCGAGGAGCTCCCGTTTCGGGCCCGTCGTCGACGGGCGCGTCGATTCGTACGCTGACAGCGTCGGGACGTAGTACGTGCCGCGGCGCTTCATCAGTTCGCACAGATCCTCGGTCAATCCGATCCCATGCTCGATCGAATCTGCGCCCGCTTCCACCGCGGTCCGGATCGTGTCCTCCCCGTATGCGTGGGCCGCGACGCGAATTCCCATTTTGTGGGCCTCCACGACGATGGCCCCAATTTCCTCCTCCGATAACTGAGGGCGGACCCGGGTACCTTGGATGAAGCTTCCCGACGCGTACAATTTGATCACATTTGCTCCCTCCCTGACGACTTGGCGGACCGCCTTTCGACACTCCCACGGGCCGTCGCAGAAAATGGAGTAAGCGAGCCGGGCGGCGATGTCTGGCGGGAACGTGATCGGGTCGTCGTCGCCTCCGGTTTCGGCCAACGACCGTCCGCTGGTAACGATCCGGGGCCCCGGGAATTCGCCGTCGTCCACCGCCTGTCGCAGGGCGGGTCCAGCCTTGGACCCGAGGTCGCGGACTGCTGTGAATCCGGCTTCTAACAGACGTCGGAGGTCTGGCACACAGCGTAGGGCGGAGCGCATTGGCGGATTCGACGTCCACTCCAAGAGGTCGTACTTGCGTGCACCCATCAAATGAAGGTGGGCGTCGACGAATCCTGGAACAATAGTTCCGGTGGTCACTAAAGTCTCTTGTACGGGGGGGATAGAAGCGCCGCTTGTGGGTCCGTGGTCGACTCCCACGATGCCGCCTGAGCCTTCATCTACCACGACAACGCCCGGCTCCACCTGCCCGGAAGTGCCGTCGAAGATTCGCCCGCGAAGCTCTAGGAGGGGCATGGATTATCCTCGAGCGACAGCGACTTGGGCGGCCCCCAACGGCCTCGCAATCTTCGAACTCGGCGAGCGAGGGGCATCCGCCTCCCGGGGTCCTTTCAGCCCTGGGCTACTTCTCGTCCTCGAGATCGAAGTAGATCTTGACCGTCGCATGGTACTCGATCGTCTTCTGGTCCTTGATGGCTCCCTCAAGCTCGGTGACGCGGAACCACCTTAGGTTTCGGAGGGTCTTGGCGGCGGTGGTCACGGCATTTTCGGCAGCTTTGGCAAACCCTTGGTTCGACTTCCCGACTACTTCGGTTACTTTCTGAACCATCTTCGGTCCTCGAGGAGCCCCAACAAGTCATCCGGCATAGACCTTTGCCCGACCCCAGAACGCTCGAGCCGGGAAACGGCTCCTGGTACTGTCCGACGAAACGATTAATGCCTCCGGCCACCCCAATTTTGGATGGGTTTGGCTGCCCCCCACACCGTATGGTAAACGAGACGGACGCCGACCGAATCCAACGTGAAAAGGACCGTCGGCGAGCAGAGGAACGCTTGCACATCGACCGGGAGCATCACCGCCGCTTGCACGACGTTGAAGTCCTCCGTCGGACGACTCCTCACGCCGCCCCTGATGGCCCAGAACGGAACCGCACCGAGGCCCGATCTGAGCCGGAATTCGTGCCCCCGAGAGCGACCCGGGCGCCTCTGGATCCACC